>MGVB01000031.1:7251-11180 GCA_001800275.1 Elusimicrobia bacterium RIFOXYA12_FULL_57_11 | reverse complement strand
CGAGCTGGTCGGGAGTGACGCGCAGTATAGCTTCCTCTTTAGTGGCCAGCTTTTCCTTCTGCATATCCAGGGCCATGCGCACGGCGGCCAGGCCGTTGCGCTTGCCCACGCGGCACTGCAGCATCCACAGGCGTCCGTTCTCGATGGTAAACTCTATGTCCAGCATGTCGTGATAATGCTTTTCAAGCTTGGCGCGTATGGCGGCAAGTTCCTTGTAGGCCACAGGCATAAGCTGCTCCAGAGACTTGAGGTTCTTGGACTGCTCGTTGCGGCTGGATTCGTTGATGGGGTGGGGTGTGCGGATGCCGGCCACCACGTCCTCGCCCTGGGCGTTCTCAAGGAACTCGCCGAAGAATGCGTTCTCACCGGTGCCGGGGTTGCGGGTGAAACCCACGCCTGTGGAGGAGTTGTCGCCCATGTTGCCGAACACCATGGCCTGTACATTAACGGCCGTACCCCATTCTGCGGGGATATTCTCTATGCGGCGGTAGGAGACGGCACGCTTGCCCATCCAGGACGCAAACACGGCGCCGATGGAGCCCCACAGCTGGTCCATGTGGTTGTCGGGAAATTCTTTGCCGAGCACTTCCTTCACCTTTGCCCTGAAGAGAACGGACAGCTCCTTCAGGTCTTCGGCGGTGAGGTCGGTATCGGCCTTGGCGCCCTTCTTGGCCTTCATATCGTGCATAATGCGCTCAAGCTGTTTGCGGATACCCTGATCGTCCGCGGGCTCTATCCCGGCGGCCTTTTCCATGACCACGTCGGAATACATCATGATGAGGCGGCGGTAGGAGTCGTAAACGAAGCGGGGATTGTTGGTGAGCTTTATCAGGCCCGGGATGGTCTCGCTGGTCAGACCGCAGTTCAGGATGGTCTCCATCATGCCCGGCATGGAAGAGCGGGCGCCGGAGCGCACGGAAACCAGCAGTGGGTTGTTAACGTCGCCGAACTTCTTGCCAGTAATCTCCTCGACCTTGCGGATGTTCTTCTCGACGTCTTGGGTAAGACCCTTCGGGTAGGAGCGCTTGTTGGCCCAGTAGTAGGTGCAAATTTCAGTAGTGAGCGTGAAGCCCGGGGGAACGGGCAGGCGCAGGTCGGGGTGGCCGGCCATCTCGGCCAAGTTCGCGCCCTTGCCACCCAGCAGGTTCTTCATGGAGGCTTTACCTTCGGCCTTGCCGCCGCCGAAGAAATAGGTTACTTTTTTGGAAATTTTAACGGAAGACGATTTCACTTTGGACTTAACAGCCGTTTTGGGCATAGTATTTGGCTCCTGTTGACTATTTAACTGTCTGGCGCCGCGGGTGCGGTGCCGGAAACCCTTATGGGGGGCTTTCCTTTATAATACTAAATGGCGGCCCGCAAAGGGAAGAGCGTTTTACCGTTTTACCGAAAGGGGCGGTCGGGGATACCCACGCAAGGGTTTCCTCTGCCCGGGTTCGCGGGGGTACCCCAGGCCGCCCTGACTGGGAATCGCCGACTTGGTTTTGCCTTAAAACCTCTTTCCGCGCATACTCTAGGGCAAACCGGGGCTTATTTAACGAATTTGCGCTCCAGATATTCTATCAGCAGGGGGAACAGGAAAAACAGGGCCAGCAGCGCTATAAAGGAAAAGACGGGCCCACCCAGACGACGCAGCACCACATCCAGGCCCAAGGCTTGGAACAATATAGCCGCAGCCACTATGCCGATAAAGCGGTTGCGCCGCTTCACCTCCGAAAGCTTCATTTCTTTATCCCCTCGAGGTGGAACATGAAAGCATATTCCAGGGCCGTAAGCTTTAGAGCTTCAAAACGCCCGGACTTGCCGCCGTGCCCAGTATCCATATCCGTCTTCAGCAGCAGGATATTATTATCGGTTTTCATGGCCCGCAGTTTGGCCGCCCACTTGGCCGGCTCCCAATATTGGACCTGTGAATCGTTGAGCCCGGTCGTTATCAGCAGGTTCGGGTAGGCTTTATTTTCCACATTATCGTAAGGTGAATACGAAAGGATGTAATCGTAGTATTCCTTTACATTGGGATTGCCCCATTCATCGTACTCACCGGTGGTAAGAGGGATGTCCGGGTCCAGCATGGTGGTTACCACGTCCACGAACGGCACGGCCGCTATCATCCCCTTGTAGAGATCCGGGGCCATATTGGCCACGGCCCCCATCAGCAGGCCGCCGGCCGAACCGCCTTCGGCGTAAATATGCCCGGGTGACGTGTATCCTTTCTTTACCAGGTAACGCGTGGCGTCAATAAAATCGTAAAAGGTGTTTTTCTTCTTAAGCTGGCGCCCGTCCTCGTACCAGTGCCGGCCCATTTCGGAACCGCCGCGAATGTGGGGAATGGCGCAGATAAACCCCCTGTCCAGCAGAGACAGGCGGATGGAGCTGAAATAAGGGTCCGAACTATAACCATAGGAGCCGTATGAATAAATATGCAGCGGATTTTTTCCGCTTTCCAGGTGCAGGCCTTTTTTATACACGATTGTGACCGGCACTTTTTCCCCGTCGCGCGCTGCAAACCACAGGCGCTCCGCCTGGTAATCCTCCGGTTTAAAGCCGCCGAGCACGGCCTGGCGTTTCATAAGCGCACGGGAACCGTCGCGCAGGCTGATATCGTAAACCGAATCCGGCGTGGTCATAGACTCGTAAATTACGCGCAGCGTATCGGCGCGGTACTCGTAATTGTCGCCTGTCTCCGCCAGGTAGGCCGGCTCTTCAAAATCCACGTAGAAATTCGCGCCCGACTTCCGGTCGAACACCCGCAAGCGCCCCAGGGCGTCAGCGCGCTCCTTCAGCACCAGCCAGTTCTCGAAAACCTCTATATATTCCACCAGTGTGCCGGCGCGATGCGGTACCAGTTCCCGCCAGGCGGCCTTGCCGGTATCGGCCGGCAGACAGGTTGAAACCCTGAAGTTCCTGGCATCAAGATTGTGCAGTACATAAAATTGATCACCGCCGTCGGCCACTTCATACTCCAGCCCGGCCTGGCGCGGCTGGAAAACCTTTGCGGGCGCGGCCGGAGAGCCAGCGTCAAGCAGCAGGTACTCGGTTGAAAGCGTGGAGCCGGTACGGATAAAAACATATTTATCCGTGGCAGACCTGGAAACGCCCAATTCGAAAGTTTCATCCGCCTCGAAGTAAACTTCCGCGTCGGTTTTGCCGCCCAGCTCGTGGCGCAGCACCCGCTCCCAACGCAGCGTCTCCGGGTTCTGCTTAACGTAGAAAAGCGTGCTGTTGTCGTTGGCCCAGACCATGTTGCCGGACGTGTTCTCTATCTTTTCCGCAACGACCTTGCCCGTAACGAGATCTTTGAAATATACGGTATAAAAGCGCCGCCCCATGATATCCACAGCATAAGCTATCATCTTGTGGTCGGGCCTTATAGCGGGAAAACTTACCTGGCAGAAAGCCTGCCCCCTGGCCAGCTCGTTAACGTCCAGCAGCACCTCTTCGGGCGCCCCGGGACTGCCTTTCCTGCGCGCGTATACTGGGTATTCCTTGCCTGCCTGGTAAGACTTGTAATAATAATATTCCCCATACCTGAACGGCACCGTAGAATCATCCTGCTTGATGCGCGCCTTCATTTCAGTAAAAAGAGTTGTCCTGAGTTTTTCAGAGGGCTTGAGCACCGCTTCGGTATAGGCGTTCTCGGCGTTAAGATAGGCCAGGACCTCCGGGTCTTTCCGGTCCTTCAGCCAATAATAGTCGTCCAGCCGCACCTGCCCGTGCTTCTCCAGCTTGTGGGGGATCTTTTTTGCCTTGGGCGGCTCGGCCGCCAGCGCGGCTGCGCCCATACCAAGAAAAACAAAAGCCAACCCAAGTATACCCGCGCACTCTATCTGTGTCATTATCACAGGGTAATCAAAAGAGGACAGGACTGTCAAACCGCGGCGCTACCCTTAAAACCTGTAGTTGAAGGCTGATTATTTGGTAATCTTTTA
>MGVB01000031.1:0-7245 GCA_001800275.1 Elusimicrobia bacterium RIFOXYA12_FULL_57_11 | reverse complement strand
TGACAAAAAAACGCGGTTACGCGGCCGGAGATGGCCGGGCGGGAACACCGGCGCGCCGCGCGGGAAAAAAGCTGATGGCGGCCGGGCGCACCCTGGCCGCGGCCGAGTCCTGCACAGGCGGCCTGGCGGCGCAGCTGATAACCGCGGTCCCTGGAAGTTCGGCTTATTTCCTGGGCGGGATCGTGGCCTACTCCGGAACAGCAAAGAACAGGCTCCTGGGAGTAAAAACCGCGACCATAGCAAAACACGGGTCCGTATCGGCGCAATGCGCGCGCGAAATGGCGCTGGGGGCGCGCAATATCCTCAAAAGCGATTATTCTTTTTCCATAACGGGCGTCGCCGGCCCTGGCGGCGGAACGCGGCACAAGCCGGTAGGCCTGGTATACTTCTGCCTGGCGGCCGGAAAAAAGGCTATTGGCTACAAGCGCATGTTCAGCGGCGGCCGCGGTCGCGTACGTACCCTGGCGGCGAATTTTATTTTAGAAAGGCTCGCAAAAGTAATAGAATAATATTACGCAGTTATAATGGAGGCGCCGTGATGCACACCAAGTACACAATTATCGTTACACTGGCAGTCGCTATGTCGGCCTGTTTTGCCTGCAAAGGCAAGGACACGCCCGCTGAGAACGCTTCCGACACGTCAATCCAGGCGGTCAGCTCCATAATTACGCCCCAGACAGCCTCCCCCGCCGCCTCCGCCGCAAAGTCCGCGTATATAAAGAAGGACACCTATTTCAAGCTGCCCGCCGTAGCCGGGGGGGATATAGACCTGGCCTCTTACGCGGGCAAGCCCATAATGTTCATGCTGTTCACCGAAACCTGCCCTTATTGCCGCCGGGCCGCGCCCTCCCTGGAAAAAATCCACAAAACCTATGGACCGAAGGGCCTGGCCGTACTTGGCCTGTGCACACAGGACAGCGCCCAGGCCGCGAAGAATTTTGCGGCAGACCTGGGGACGACCTTCCCTCTCGCCTACGACGGACGCCCGGTTTACCAGCAGTACAGGGCGCAGGGTGTGCCCTACATCTTCCTCCTTAACGCGCAGCATGAGGTTGTTGCAGTCTGGCCCGGCTATGACCGCTCTTTCGACCCGCAGATGGTAAAAGCGGTAGAAGCTGAACTGGCGAAAAAATAGCCGCGATAAAATATGCCCGCAGCAATTGAAAAAGGCAGCATACTAATACATCGCGTATTCGACGTAGGAGGGGAGATTTCCCTTACGCGGGCCGAACAACTGATTACCGAAACCGGCAAAGGCCCGCGCCTTAAATTTTCCACCAACACCCGCAAAGCCGTGATAATAAAAGACGCGCCCCTTAAAACGGAACTCGGTGGCGAAACACTTAAAGTCCCGTCGGGCTCCTTCCCGGTAAAAATTTTCGCCCGGCTATGGAATTACGGCGTCATCTCCATAACGCTGGACCTGGACATCCCGCCCGGCACACGGTGGGAAGACCTTGTGACGCTTGCGGCGGAACTTGAGGCCTCGGACGAAATAGACCTGTTGACCCTGGCGCGCAAGGACGCACTTAAAAAACAGGTAATGCCGGCCATCGCCAACCCGGCCGACTGGGACATCTCCGAAGACTATATAACCTACATAGTGGAGAAAGCCGCCGGTCTGGGCAATCCGCGGGAATTTATAAAAAAAGTGGACGTGGCCGCGCTCATCATGGCCGAGAATAAAGAAATACTGGGGGAAGAATCCCGGAATTTCATCCTGGAAAGCTCCATACAGTATTCCAGCACCGACCTGGCGATAATAGACTGGAACTCGGCTCTGCTCATAGAACCGGAAGGCCAGCGGGACGTAGCCGACGTAATAGAATTTTCCCTGACCCACCTGCTTGAATTCCGCTACTACGACGAGATGCTAAGCCGCAAGCTCGACGAATTGTACGACGCCATGGACAAGAAACGGGAAAGCGTGGCGAATATTTTCCGCAATTCCTATTCCGACATCGCCGAAGATTCCAGCCATAAGTACATGGAATTCTCGGAATTCCTGGGGCGCGTAGAGAACTCGTTGAAAACGGTGGGAGACCCTTACCTGGCAATAGTCTTCAGGGCCTCCGCCATGGAGTTCCACTTTGACGACTGGCGCAAGAGCATTTCGCGCAAGATGAAAACCCTTGCGCAGATCAGCCAGATACTGCACGGCGAGGTAAACACCCGGCGCAGCCACTGGCTGGAAATAATAATTATTCTGCTTATCGCCGTGGAACTGATCCCGATGGCCGTGGACCTGTGGAAATTTTTGCGCTAAGGCAGCGCCTTAATAGCCGCCGCCACGGCCTCTTTGGCCTTACCGCTCACGCTGCCGCTTGAGCGGTATTTTATTTTCAGAAAGTTAAGCGGCCTGCCATTCTGCTTCAGGCGGAAATCCAGGTGCGGCCCGCTGGAAAGGCCCGAAGACCCCACATACCCAACAACATCACCCTGGCTTACCCGCCGCCCGCGGGCAATGTTGCGGGCATAGCGGGAAAGATGGCCGTAAGTCGTTTCATACCCGGCGCTGTGCCGCAGGATAACCAGCCTGCCATTGCCGCCCTTCCAGCCGGCGAAGGTCACAACGCCGTCGGCCACCGCGGAAACCGGTGTGCCCGACTGCGCGGCATAGTCTATGCCCAGGTGCGGCCGGAAATATTTAAGTACCGGGTGGAAACGGCGGTTAGTGAAATAAGACGAAATGCGGCGGTAGTGAAGCGGGGCGCGCAGAAACATGCTGCGCAGGGACTCTCCACGGTCGTCGTAGTAAGCGCCCTGGTAAACGGCGGCGGTCTTACGGCCCGTTTCCTTCCCGTCATAAAGCGCCGCCGTTATCTTCGGGGCAATTATCTTCCCCGACGGGTCGCTGCTATAGTCCCAGGCAAGCGACCAGCGGTCCCCGTTGCGTACTTCGGTTAAAAAGTCTACCGCCCAGGAAAACACGTCTGTATAATCCAGGATCACGGCCGGGGGCACGCCCGCCGCGCTCATGGACTCCCAGAGAGAGGAGGTTATTTTTCCGCCCGCCAGGGAAGAAGAGGTTCTTATCGCCACCGGCTGCACAGACAGCGAAAAAACTCCGCTGGTGGCGGGGGTAATGACGTAATTATTAAGTTCCTTGGTGATAACCAGATATTTCAATATCCCCGAAGTGGAAAAAACGATACTGTAAGAATCGTCGGGACGCAGGCGCCGGAGGTTAATTTTGGACGCAAGAGCTTTTACCACCCTGCTTCTTTGGGCGTCGCCTATTCCCTCGTTCTTCAGGAGCAGGTCCAGCGAGGCGGTAAAAGTCCCGGTTACCACGCGGAAAGGCCTTGCACCGGGACGGGGCATGTCGCCGCCGCGGCCCGCCAACAGCGTTATAATTGCTATAGCGCCAAGCGCGGCCGCAAAAACACCGGCCAGCGCCAGCCACCTTGTCCTTTCCCTGTTAATCATCATCAACAGTAAAGATACTCTTCCACAAGTTTTTTTATTTCCTCTTCCTTGCCATAAAGACGCTCGCTGAGGTGGCGGTCGTCATATGCCCTTAGACGTTTTACAACGCCATCTATGACCTGCGGAGTAAAGACCCCGCGCGCCTCAAAACTGCCGCGGGCTTTTTCAAGCGCTTCTGACGAAGCCCAGCAGGAAGCCGGCAGTTTGGGCAATTTGTCCAGGAGCACGGAGTGCTCTTTGTGGTAAATATTCTTGTCCACGAAGTATTTGCCGGCAAAAGCCGGCGCGTCTTTGCGCTCGAAACCCCTGCGGGCGGCCACGCATAACCCGGCCATAAGGAAATGAAGATTAGCGGACCCGTCGGCAGAACGGAATTCCACCGTCTGGTTGGACTGCACCTCCGGCGCCGCCGAACCCGGGTTGGCATCCGTCACCATGTCGCCGGCGTTCAGCCAGCCCAGCGGTATGCGCACCAGCGCTGAGCGGTTACGGTAAGCCCAGCACACGTTTATAGGCGCTTCCTGGTGAGGGACCAGGCGGAAATAGGAAGTAGGCACGGTGTTGCCAAAAGCCGTCATCGGGCCGGCCAGCTCAAGGAAACCGGCTATCAGGCGGCGCGCCGGCACGGAGAGCTCGCCTTTATCAAGCATAACGTTCCTGCCGTTCTTCAGCAGACAGGTATGCACGTGCAGACCGGAACCGGCGTGACCTATGGAAATCTTTGGTGCGAAGGATATTACCACGCCGTACTTGAGACCTATGCCGGACAGCATCCACTTGGCTATCGCAAGCTGATCCGCCGCCTCTGAGGCCGGCACGGGAAGGAACTCTATCTCCTGCTGCGACATTTCCGAATCCTCGGTGCGGATAAAACCCACCTCGGAGTGGCCGTATTTTATACGACCGCCTGCCTCGGCGATAGCCAACATCGCCTCGGTACGCAGACCTTCCCATTTCGAGAAGGGATAGGACTCGTGGTAACCTTTCTGCGTGGGAGTGGGATAGAGAGGGTTCTTGGGCGAGATAACGTAATATTCAAGCTCTCCCATAGCGTGGAACTCAAAGCCGGAAACTTTCGTAAACTCGGCCTCGGCGCGACGCAGAATTTCGGCGGGCGCTCCGGAAAAAGGCTTGCCATCCGGCGTATAGAATGAACACATTATGTCCATGGCAGGCACCTGGGAGAACGGGTTAACGAAGGCCGTGCGATAGCGAGGCATAACATACAGGTCGCTCGAGCCGGCGTCTATGCTCCCGAACAGGCTGGACCCGTCCACGCGCTCGCCCGCGGAAAGAATGCGGTCCAGGTATTTCTCGTCATTGATGATAAAATTGAGGGTTTTCAGACGGCCGTCGCCGGCGGCATAGCGGTAGTTCACCATCTTGATGCCATGGGCCTTTATATACTTAACAAGGTCGGGCCGGGTAAAGTGGCGCGACTCCTTATTAAGGAAAGCGGCTATCTTGTTCGCGTATATTTTATTCTGGCTCATAAGAACTCTCACTCCGCTGGTTGTTTCTGTCGGCGATTTAATGAAATAATAACAAATTTAGGCAAGTCACAAGCAGAGCCCGTTAAAAATTTGAAACAGCATCTTATTTTTGATACGCTTACTCTTTATCTTTCGCGATACTATACGGTCCATTAACAGGAATGAACTTAAATGAACGCTAAAACAGCCCTCCTCTTATGCGCCAGTTTTATTACCCCGGCTTCCATGGCCGCGGCACAGACCGAATTCCACGCCTCCAGCGAATTTTCCATAGCCAGCAACGAAATAAAAGGCGCGGGCAAAACAGCCTCCTCCCTGACAAAAGGCCTTAACTATCTTGAAGTCCTCAACGTATACGGCAACGGCACCAAGGGCGCCTGGAACTACAGCTATACCGCGGGCGGCAAAGCCACCGACGACCTGCGCAACGACTCCAAAAAACTCTCTCTGACAAACATACAGGGCCGCGCCACCAATAACGTGCACACCATAACCGTAGGCGATGTGTTTGAATCTTTCTCCCAGTATTCGCTGGCCACCTCGCTGAAGGGCGGCTCCTACCGTTTCCTTAAAGACGGCACAAAACTCCCGGAAGTGACCGGCGTCTTCGGGTGGGCTTATCCGCGCTGGGACAGCTTCTGGAAAGACCCGGCTACCCGCTCCATAACCCGCCAGGCCGCCGGCCTGCGCCTGAAACAGGCCGTAAATACGGACCTCTGGGCCGCCGGCAGCTATGTCGCGGCCAAGGACACCGGCAGGCTGAGCGCGACGGACGCGCTGTATGACGCTAAAAACTACACTTTCGATTTCGGCTATAACCCCATACCCGGCCTTACCCTGGCCGGCGAGCATTCCATGTCGGACCAGGAAGAGGTTACCGCCGCCGTTTCCGCAAAAGGCAATGCCACGCGTATTGAACTGACAGGCGACGCTGACCCCAGCCGGGTTTCACTGGAGTATGAGAACGTGGACCCGGATTTCTATTCCGCGCTTGGTTCCGCCTCCACGGACCGCCGCAAGGTCAAGGCCAGGTGGCGCTATAAACATTCCAAGCGGGTTACGGTAACGTCCGGCCTGCTCTGGTACCGCAACAACCTGGATTCCGGCAAAACGGCTGGCACCACCAGCAACTGGAAACCCGAGATCTCCGCGGCAATAAAAAAGCCTTTCCCTTCCAGGCCGTACTCCTTCGCGGACCTGTCCTATAAATTCGACCGTAAATACGGCGGGGGTTCCAGCGGCGCGGACCACTACATGAACGCGAATTACCGCGACCGCTACGGCGCGCTGGACTCCGACTCCAACCTTGGCTATACCCTCTACAAAACCAGGACCGCCGTGCGCGACGCCAGGGAGGTAACCTTCAACACTTCGCTTAATTCCCGGCACCAGGCCAAGGAGATCGTACTGAAGCCGTCCGTCAACCTGGGCGCCTGGTATGCCAAAGACGAACTGGCCGACGAGACAGACAAACTTTATGAATATTCGCTGGGCCTGGGCTTCGAAGCGCCGGAAGCCAGCTTTACCGGCGACCTGCGGTTGGGACGGAATATGCTGCGCAAATCCGCCGCCGGCACCGACGATTCCAACAAGTTCTTTGCCGCGCTTAGCGCTTACTGGCGCCCTAAACTATCAGCAAAACTCAAAGATTCCACCATCTTCCTGCGCGCAGGCTTTAACGATTACGCTTTCACCACCACGGCCAGGAATTTCCGGGAAAAGAGCGTCACCGCAGGAATAAACACTTCCTTCTAAACAACGGAGAAAACTATGAAAAAACTGCTACTAATCATAACGATTATACTTTCCGTGTCGGTATCTACCGACGCTAAATGGTGGATCTTCGGTAAATCCGCCACGGGCGTGTCGGTTAAATATTTATATATCAACAACATCCCCGCGGACGAGGCGGGGGGGAACATCAAGATCTTCAAAGAAACCCTGCCCCCCGGAGGCGCGGTCAAGATAGCCGGAAAAGCAGCCACCGGCAAAGGCGGCGTGGGCGCCGTGCGCCTTACCCTGGACAACAAAAGCTCCTGGCAGGACGTTAAATTCGCCGACAACGGTACCTTTGAACATTCTTTCACTCCGGAAACCGGCAAGGCCTATACCTTGTTCATAGAAATAACCGACACCGCCGGAAAAACCAAGTAGGAGGAAGAAGGCGAAGAAGGAGAACTTAAAGGAAAAAGCTAAGAAGTTGAAGGAAACAAAGAAAGCAAGGACTGTAAGAAGTAAGAAGGTTAAAAAAGTCGAAATCGCGAATCCCATTCCCATTACTGTTGTTGAAGCAGCTGATCGACTGCTACCGAGTGCTTCAACT
>MGVB01000030.1:15209-31080 GCA_001800275.1 Elusimicrobia bacterium RIFOXYA12_FULL_57_11 | reverse complement strand
CCGCCGCCGTGGTGGCGGACCATGACCATGCCCGTATTGTTGCGGCCGCCGTGCTTGCGCATGCCCGTGGAGAGCTTCTTTTCCGGCGTGGTCTTGGTAATTTCCGAAAAATCCGCTATCTGTATAGTGCGCCGCGAGGGGGTGTAGGGGTTAAATGATTTCACTGGCATATCGTTCTCTTCCTTTTATTGTCCTTAAATGCTCTTCGGTCCGCCGCCTTACTTCGGCAGATCCGTAACGTCTATCTTCTGACCGGCCTTAACCGTCACCATCGCCTTTTTCCAGTCCGAGCGGTAACCTTCGTGACGGCCGACCTTGTGCAGTTTCCCGGGCATATTGGCGGTCCGCACGGCCTTTACCGTAACCTTAAAGAGCGTTTCAACGGCTTTTTTTATCTCGCTCTTGTTGGCTTTAGGGTTGACCTTGAAGCAATACCGGTTCTGCTCGTCCTTCATGGTCACGCTTTTTTCGCTGAGTATGGGGGAAATAAGAACTTCCGTAAAATTCATGGGTTAATTCTCCTTCACTTTTTCCGCCAGAGCTTTAAGGCCCGCCGCGGTAAAAACCAGTTTATGGTTGCGCATCGCCTCGTAGGCGTTAAGGTTCTTCGCCAGACACCAGCCGAACTCCGAAAAGTTCTTGGAAGCGGCCACAAAGTTCTTCTCGGTCACGTCGGTGACGAACAGCACGCGCTTGCCGGCCGGGGACAGGCTCTTGCGCAGGGCCGCCAAAGCGCTGGTTTTAGCGGTCTCCATGTTAAGATTCTCTATCACCAGCACGGCGCCGTCGGCATGGCGGGCCGAAAGGGCCGCAATAAGGCCCTGGCGCAGCTTCTGCTGGGGCAGGTACTGGCGGAAAGACCGGGGTTTCGGCCCGAAAACCACGCCGCCCTTGCGCCAGATGGGAGAGCGGGTTGAACCGGAGCGCGCGCGGCCCGTACCCTTCTGCTTCCAGGGTTTCTTGCCGCCGCCGGAAATTTCAGAGCGGGTCTTGGTGCAGGCGGTCCCGCGGTGTTTATTGGCGAGATACGCCGTAACGATCTCGTGCAGAAAATACTTGTCAGGCTTTACGGAGAAAAGGGGCTCCGGCATGGTTGCCGTACCTATCTCTTTCCCGCTGATATTCAAAAGTTTTGTTTCCATATTCTCTCCAGAGCTGATCCTCGTTATTTCTTGGCGTCCGGTTTCTTGGCCGCGGGTTTAGCGGCGTCCTTCTTGCCTTTCTTGGACGCAACAGGCGCCGGCGGTTTGGGGATCTTTTTAACAGTATTGATGATATAGACCATACTGCCGGCCGCGCCGGGAATGCCGCCGTTGACGAGCAGCATATTCTCCTCGGCGATGATCTTGATCACCTTCATCTTCTGCACGGACACGGTAACGTCACCCATGTGGCCCGCCATACGCTGGCCGGGGAGCACGCGCCCGAGCGAACGGCGGGACCCCAGCGAACCGGGAGCCCTTTCCCT
Source organism: Elusimicrobia bacterium RIFOXYA12_FULL_57_11 (assembly GCA_001800275.1). Classification (GTDB taxonomy): domain Bacteria; phylum Elusimicrobiota; class Elusimicrobia; order Elusimicrobiales; family UBA9959; genus UBA9959. Next base: position 29,612 of record MGVB01000030.1, on the reverse strand, counting down.
GTCCGAGGCGCCGCGGGAAGCCGGACCGCCCCTGAAGTTGTGCCGCTTCATACCGCCGGCGAAGCCTTTGCCTTTGGAAACGCCCTGCAGATCCACATAGTCGCCTTCGGCGAAACGCTCCACGCCGGCTATCTGCCCCTGCGCGGCGCCAGCAAGATCGTTAACACGGAACTCTTTAAGGTGGCGTATGGGCTGGCCGGCCAGCTTCTTCGCCAGGCCTTTCTCGGCGGCATTGGCGCGCTGCTCTTTTTTATGGCCGAACCCCAGGCAGACGGCCTGATAGCCGTCTTTTTCTTTGGTACGGGTGTAAGCCACGCGGCAGGGACCGGCTTTCACAACGGTCACCCCGTAAAGCGCGCCATCCGCGCCGAAAATCTGTGTCATCCCCATTTTCTGTCCTACCAGGAACTTATGGGTCTTGGGCATTTCCTGCACCGCGGGCTTGGCCGAACCGGCCGCAGGGGCTGTGTTTTCTTCTGTCATACGATCCGCTCCTTAAACTGTTCTCGATAACCGCTTAACTATGCCGCTTGGCTGCGGCCCGGCGGACGAACCCCGTCGTAAACGACGGGCTTTCCGCACGGTCCCTAAAATGACGAACAGGCCGCTCCGGAACATTTTGTGTTCCGGTCTTCTGAAACAATATTTTTAGTTTCTATGATTTAGCCCGCAGGCGAAGGGAATCAAGGCCGCTTCGTCTATAGGGCCACCGCCCGTATTCCGAAGAACGCGACGGCGTAAAATAAAAACTTCTTTTCAAAGAAACCACGGCGTTGCCGCAGTTAACTACGGATTAATTATAACAAAACGGCCAACTCATGTAAAGCGGTATCTTGTCAGCAAGAAAACCGGGCAGGAAAAAGCCTGAACAAGCCCTCCCAGGGACCAGGCAGCAAGCGGAGTTATCTCCCCGGCTCCGCACAGCAAGCGGTCCCGGCTCTTTAGCCCCGATACAAAGTTACCGGAAATCCCAAATTTGGCCATTTCGGGAACCTCCTGTTATGGCGCAATTCCTGACACTGCTGAATAAAACCTCATACCGGACACTTGATTCTTTAAGGATTATATTATAATTAATATTGATATCTATATTTTATTTATATAAAAATAAAATTTTCTTATTTTATGCAGCGGCTTCGCCCCTGAAACGTGCAAAGATACCCATAAGGCAGGAGAACGCCAATAACACACCCGCATGGATGCCGCCCACCGGCAAGTTAGCCTGCGTCCGTAATTTATACACATATCCCGCACAGGTTAAAAATACTAAAATATCCCTGCCTTATTAAGGAGTATGGAATGAAAAAACATTACCTTGCGGCTTTCATTATCCTGTTATGCGCCGCAATAGCGACAGCGGCGGAACTGCCAAGGATACTTGTCCTGGCAACCGGCGGCACTATAGCCGGCACCGGCGCCACGGCCACACAGACCGCCGGCTACAAGTCCGCGGTATTGCCGGTGGAAAGCCTGCTTTCGGCCGTACCGCAGCTGCATGGCATAGCGGCCGTCAGAGGAGAACAGTTCGCGCAGGTGGACAGCAAGAACATGACCCCCGCGATCTGGCTGAAGCTGGCCGCCAGGATAAACAGGGCTTTTGCTTCTGACGAAGCCGACGGCGTAGTTATAACCCACGGCACCGACACCATGGAGGAAACCGCATATTTCCTCAACCTGGCAGTCAAAAGTTTCAAGCCCGTAGTGCTTACCGGCGCCATGCGCCCGGCCACAGCGCCAAGCGCCGACGGCGCCATGAATATTTTCAACGCTGTAGCCGTCGCCGCGGCCAGGGCCTCCGGCAACCGCGGGGTGCTGGTCTGCCTTAACGACCAGATAAACGGCGCAAGGGACGTTACCAAGTCGAACACCTCCACCCCCGACACCTTCCGCTCCGGCGAAACCGGGCTGCTCGGGTACGTTCAGGGCGGGCAGCCGCTGTTCTACAAGAATACCGACCGGCGCCATACCGCGAACAGCGAATTTGACCTGGCCACAACGACCGCGCTGCCGCGCGTGGAAATATTATACGGGTACGCCGGCGCGGACGCGGCGGCGGCGCAGAGCCTTGCAGCCTCCGGGGTGGACGGGATAATATACGCGGGCGTTGGCAACGGGAGCATTTTTGAAGGCATACTGCCGGCGCTGACGCGGTCCGCAAAAACCGCCCCGGTGGTAGTGAGGTCAGCCCGCGCAGGCAACGGGCCGGTAACCCGCAACGGGGAAGAGAACGACGACAAGCACGGCTTTGTGGCGGGAGACAACCTTTCGCCGCAAAAAGCCAGGATACTCCTTATGCTGGCCCTCACCAAAACCCGCTCAGCGTCGGAAATACAACAGATTTTCAACACTTACTGACCCGCACCCGTAACAGCAAAGCACGACAATGTTCAGCTATATATTTTCTCCCGCGGCCGCTATTCTTGCCCTTACCGGGCTGCTGCTGTATTCCATACGGCACTTTTTTGGGCAGTTAACCCGCGCGCAGGAAGCGCCCGGGCCGCCGCCGGAAGCGCTTAAGCGCATAAGCCGGGAAAGGGTAATCACGCGGGTATTATTTATTTTCTGGTCCACGGCCACAATCCTGCACCGCGCCTGGATAATATATCTCCTGATGAGTTTGGGCGACAGCGCCAACAGCAACGACCATGCCAGCTTTGGAATGGCCTTGTGGTTCCTGGACCCCTGGGCCGCTTTGCCGATAATCCTGGGCCTGGCGGCCATCAACAGCAGGGTGATGACAGGGCCGCCCGCCGCTTTTTATGGCCAGTATATCGGCTTCTCGCTCATTATCGACGCCATGTTGCTATACCTTTTATGGCTCTGTTCCAGGCAAGCTTTCCGCGCCCCAGTAGAGAATAAAGCGGATACTGCACCGCAGGCGGCCCAACCGCCTGCAGGGAACTAAGGGAACTAAAAGGAAAAGCGCGCAACATGAAACTCAGCAAAGATCAAATGACTTCGGGCTACCTTACCCATGAATTAAGGGCCCCGTTGACCGCCATCCGCTGCGCGCTGGAAGTTTTCCTCAACAAGAACCAGGAAGAGCTGCAGGAAGAAGACCGGAAAATACTCGAGATAGCGCTCAGGAACACCTCGAAACTGAACCTGCTGATCAACGACATCATGGAACTTTCCAAAATACAGACGGGCCGCATGCAGATGTTCCCGGTCCCGACCGACCCGGTACAGCTGGCGCGCGAAACGGCGGAGGAGATGTACTCCTGGGTGCAGCGCGCCAAATTGACGCTTACGGTGGACGCGCCGGAAAAATGCGCCCGGGTATTGGCCGACAGGCGCAGGACCGCCCAGTCCCTCACCAACCTTATCTCCAACGCTCTTAAATTTACACCCCCGGGCGGCTCCATAAACGTGACCGTGGAAGAAGGAAAACTTAAACACTCCGGCTTCGTGATTATTTCGGTAAAAGATACCGGGTGCGGTATAGCGCCGGAAGATATCCTTAAAGTTTTCGGCTATTTCGTACAGGCAGGCCCCAGTGACAAACGAACGGAGGGCAGCGGCCTGGGACTTTCATTGGCCCGCTCCATGATAGAACTGCAGGGCGGGACCATGTGGGCCGCAAGCCGCCCCGGGGAAGGGTCCACCTTCAGCTTTACCTTGCCCGTGCATGTGCCCGGCGCCTGACCCACCGACGGAAAAATCAGCAAAGCCCCCGGAGCACCGGGGAGAAAACAAAAGCCGGGGAGGATTCCCCGGCTTTAGCGCCCGCTTAAACGGCCCCGGTCAGCGTTCAAAAAATTCAATGAACCGGTCTATATATCTTTTAAATTTCAGCGCGGTAACGATATGCCCGGTACTTGCCCGTATCACCGCGGGGTACCTGCCTTCCTCAGGCCTTGAGAACACCTCGTACAGCTTCTTCTGGTAGGCATCCGGAACGAATCTGTCCCCGTGGCCCAGCACAAGGAAGATATCCTCGGGTTGCCTGAGCACGGCAAAGTCGAGCGGGTCGATGGTCATCACTTTTTCCATATAAGCCCGAAAATCCGCTACATTCGCTATCCCCTCTATCTCCATTCTCGCGTCCCGTAAGCCCTCAAGCAGGTCGAACCGTGTATCGGCGATTATCCCCGGGATATCACCTCCCCCCACTATCTCCGCCGCTTTCTTTATCCTTGGTTCGACCCCGAAGGAAAGCGTGGTCCTGATACCGCCCATGCTTATCCCATAAGCGTAAATCTTGTCCTTATCCACCTCCGGCAGCGTTTCCAGGAGGTCTATGCACATCCGCCCGGTAATGACGTTCCTGATAAGAAGATCGTCCACCTTATCCAGCGGCCTGGTTTTATCGGTAAGCGATTCGCACGGAACAACGATGACCGCGTTGTAGCCTTTTTTCGCGAAACGGGTAGCCGACCAGTCGTCTATCACCTGCGGGATAAACGGCGGGAACACCAGCACTGTAGGGCGCGGCCCCGGCTGCATTGTCCTGTACAGCATGTATGTCTGAGTGAATTCGCCCAGTTGCCGCAGAGGGTCATTGATTAGCAATTGTATCTTCTCTATGGAATACTGTTTGTGTACGACCGGCACGCTTCTTTTGACGGAAATAACGTCCGTCTTCTGGTAATTAAAAAGAGCCAGTTTGTTTAAGGCCGCCTCCGGGGAGATCGGCTCCCATACCTTTTCAACACTGGGCTGCGGCGCCACGGACCCGGTTTCCAGGCCCAGGGAATTAAATTGTTCAAGCGCGGTTTCCGCGCGGAGAGGCAGGCATAAAGCAGGGATAAAAATCATGGCGGCCAGCAGTCCTGTTTTTTTATTCATAAGGTTCACCGTCTAAACCGTAAGGCATTACCCCGCACAACCGTTTAGATGTTATACCAGACATATCTTTAGAACGCAAGGCCCGAATTCAGCAGGTAACCCGGCCCAGGCAAAATTAAATGAGGCCAGGGGCACGGCCCATATTTTTAACCTCACGCCTTCTTCCTTAACCCGCTTACCCGGGAGGAGCGCCGGACCCGGCCGGCAGGTCCAGGTATAAGGCTTCAGGCAGACCTGAGTAGACCAGCATCCCCCGCACCCAGGAGTCGTAGTCCGCGTTGCCGGCCTTGATAAAACCTGAGTTCCTTCCCAGAAAATCACCGCGCTCCAGCCAGAATCGCACCCCGCCGGTATCGCGCCGCGCGGCGCTTATCAGCAGCTTCAGGAAACAGACCTTGAGCTCCAGGCCTCGGGACTTGCCCAACCGGCCGGCCAACGCCTCGGCGGCGGCGGCATGCTCCTCCGCTTTCCGTATCAGTTGTTCAGGCGCCGTGGACATTGTCGAGTTGGCGCAGAACCATTTAACCCTGGAAGCGTGGACTTCAAAAAGTTCATCGTCGGAGAAAGGGAAAGCGGCCAGCATTTCCCGTTCAGTGGGCGCCGACCTCCGGGGCTTTATGCCGGTTAGCTCCGAAACTCCCGCCGAAAAGCTGCCGGCCAGCAGCAGGTAGCCCGCGAGGTTGGGGTGATGCGCGTCTAAAAACAGATTATAGCCGACCAGCCCCCCGGGCGACGCCCGCTCGAAAAGTTCCGCAGTTTCAACCAACCGGGCTCCTTGGGAAGCGGCGACCCTGCGGATGGTGTCGTTCTGTATACTGGTGGGTCTTTTTTGCTGCCCATAATCGGCCACCCGGAGGAAATGCGCCGCCGCCTCCCGCGCCCGCCCGCGCTTCGCCAGGCAGACACCCAGGCGGTAATGCAGTTCAGGCTGCCCGTGTGAAACCACCAGCAGACCCGCATACAGGTCCGCAGCCTCCTTCCATCGGCCGGCGGCCTCGCTGCGCAGCGCCGCCGCATAGACAGGTCCGGCCGGCACCTCGCCGCTCCTGTAGGGAGGAAGCCCTGAGAAGTTTCCGCTCAGTGTTGAAATCACCGTCCGCAGCCCATGGCTAGCGGCCAAAGACACCAGCCGGCGCAGGCGGTATTCGAACTTGGCAGGCGTGGAGCGGGGGCCGAATACGGGCTCCAGCTCCTCCCCTTCCGCGAGAAATAGCAGCTTAGAGAGCAAGACCGACCCCTGAGCCAGCCGCCAGCGCGCCACGGCTCCCGTGTCCTCTTCGACCCCGGTCTCGTTAATCCCGGCGTAAACCAGCAGCAGGCCCTTGCGTGGCGGCCGCAGCGACAGTTCCTTTAACAGTGCCCAATATTGCGCTTCCAGGCCGCTGCCCTGCTGCGCCAGGTTGATAATGTTAATCCTGTCAGGCCCCAGCCTGCCGCCGTACATCCAGGCCAGAATCCGGGAGAAAGAAAGTTCAGAATCGTACGGCACTCCTACGGCGGTGGACTCACCGGCCACGTAAATATTTATCGTGCCCGCCTCCTGGGAGGACGCTGCGCGCAGACGGCGGTTAGCCGCGAGAAAGGCGGGGAAAAAAAGCTCCAGCGCGGCCAGCGCGACCGTGGCCGTGAGCAGCACGGCAATGGCGGCGATGCGCGCTTTATTCTTCTGCATGGTCCGTAGGCGGCAGGCGGCCAACGCTGCCGCAGTAAAGCCAGGGAGACCAGCAGTTGGTTAAAGCTGCAGCAACCATACGAGTGGCTATAGTAATTGCCCCCCTGTTTGCAGCTTTCTTTCTCATAAAAAAATAAAAAAGCTCCAGTTCCCGTCAATTATCCTGATAATATCAAAAGTCGGGGCGGTTGCCTGAAATTTAAAAAAGCTTCCACCTGCCCCTGCGGCGTTTTTTCTCGCGTATTTCGTGTTCAAAGTCGTCAAGGCGCCACTGGTTCTTTACCGTAGGGTCCAGCCTTACGGCTTCCCGCGCCGCGGCTAACGCTTTTTCTTTTTTCCCCATTTCCCAATAGACCTCGCTTAATTTTTCAAAACAGAAAGCGTTAAGAGAATCCTGTGCCAGCAGGTGTTCCAAAGCCTCGGCCTCGGCGTGGCGACAGTGCCTTATCCCTATTCGGGGCCGCCGGTATGGAATTTTCTACGCAGAACGGGAAAACTGAATATCGCCGCCAACAAGCCAATGTTCACGCCCGCCGCGACATCCGGCTTTAACGGAAAGAACAGCCTGTTTAGAAAATAGACCAGGCTGAAGGTAATGCACCCGGCCAGAAAGATATAAGAGAACGGAAGAGCGTGCCGATGGGCAGCACGCGCTTGTTGTCCTAAAAACCAGAGTACCGCTCCGGCAAAAGCCAGGGCGGAAACGGAACAGAACACAATTACGCCAAAAGTGAGCTCCGGCATGCCCCCCCGTTCCCGGCGACAGCATTTAACATACGCCCTTAACCGCCCTTCTTTTGTTTCACTATTTCCCTGCTCATTACAATAACGACACCGGCAAAGCCCGCCATCATTCAGAATAAAACAGGCCGCAGCCTCATTACCAAAGGGCGGCACATAAACATATACCCTTCTCTCACACACCAAGTAAAAAGTCAAAACAAAAATCCGCGCTTGCGCAGGGGATATGCCTGAAGGCGCCAGACTTACCCCCCTCCGTTTACATGCACACCCGGCTGCAGGGAAAAAGGCCCAGCGGCCTTTTCCCTACTTTGGTAAAATAACAGCGATGCCGCGTTTTGCCGTTTTTGTTACCGCACTGTTACTGCCGCTTTACGCGCTGCCGGGAGTTTATGCCGCTCCTGCTGAGGAAATAACCGGCCCTAAATTCCTGCATAAGCCAGCCTCCCTGCTCGAAACGATACCACCGCCGCCGGAGGTAATCGAAGCTGAAGTAATAGCGCTGGAGGACCGGGCCACAAACAGCGGACTTACTCTTTTAAGCGGCTACCGCACCCCCATACTGAACCGCCAGCTGCCCGGGGCGGCGCGCCGGAGCAGGCACTGGATACTCCGCAGCGCCTCCGGCAGTCGCGCCGGTAAAAAGACCCGACCATGAACGAAAACGGCCTTCCCGGCCTCGACCCCCGGCTGGCCTGCGCCTGGCCGCGCAGGTTAAGACAGGTGCGTGTGCGCATGATCGGGGCTCATGAAATCAAAAACTGGGTGCTCCATGATTCAGAGCAAGTCCTTGTAATTAACAAACCGGGCGGCGTGGTATGCCACCCGTCAAAGGCGGGCCCCTGGTCCAGCCTGGCCGGGGCGGTGCGCGAGTACTCCGGCATGAACGTGGCATACCTGGTATCCAGGCTGGACCGTGAGACAAGCGGCTTGGTGGTGTTCGCTAAAAACCACGAAGTGGCCGGCCGCCTGCAGCGGGCGCTCAGCCTGCGCCAGGTCGGAAAATCCTATCTTGCCATCATGACCGGAGAGTTTTCCAGACAGGTGACGGTAGCGCAGCCCCTCGGCGACGACGAGAACAGCCCGGTCCTCGCAAAATCGGCCGTAAGACCCGACGGGCAGCCGGCCGTTTCGCACTTCACACCGCTGGCGCAGGGCGGAGGGTTCACGCTGGTCCGCGTAGTTACGGAAACCGGCCGCAAGCACCAGATCCGGGCCCACGCGCAATGGCTTGGCAGCTGCATCGCAGGGGACAAAATCTACGGCCCGGATGAGCGTTGCTTCCTGGATTTTATAGAGAAAGGCTGGACCCCCGCACTTGAAAAGCGGCTGCTTTTGCCACGCCAGGCCCTGCACTGCGCGGAACTGGATATGCGCAAAGCCGGCATCGGGAGCGTGTTCTCCGCCCCGATGCCTGAAGATATGCGCGTTTTTTGCGAAACCCGGGGGATAACCATCCCGGAAGGGCTATGACGGCCGCAGCTCTTAACGCTCCGCGAATTCCGTGAACATGTTGATATATTTAGCGCACTTCAGCGCCGTAGGCCAGTGCCCCACGATAAAATGCCGCACGCGCGGATAGCGCCCCTGTGCCGGCCGTGAGAAGGTGTCATACAGTTTCTTCTGGTAACCGTACGGGACATCTCTGTCGCCTTGCCACGGCATCATAAAAATATCCTCGGGGTTGTGCAGCACGGCAAAATCAAGCTGGTCACTTCGTAGGAAACATAAGCGCGATTATCACTAGTCAGTACTGCCCCCCCCCCCGGCGCAAAATCTACCGAAAATCGCCGCCTATCGGCTATAATAAAAAACGCGGGATTTTTATTTTTACACGCGTTTTGCGGCGAATAGGGTCTGCTGCTGAGCGGGCTTAAACTGAGGCTGGCCAGAATATCGAATATGAATGCAGCCAACAAGCTCCTGGAAGACATTTATATCGTGAAGCATAACGGCAAGCCAACTGATTTGACATTTCCACTTGCTTGCAACAGCGCAGGCCCGCTTGATTACTCAAAAAAAATTAACCAAAACTTCCTGACAAAAGCCCCGGATTTGTGCTATCCTATGCTCCAGGGGAAGTAAACACAACTAGATTAGAATGCATGGACCGCTTTCGAAAAAGCGTCCTGCCCCTTAAACAAAGCGGCTTCAGCTGTAAGCCGCGCAATATCCGGCTTCCCGCGGCGCATCCACGGGAAAAGGGGAGCGTATGAAGATCGGCATTTCAATTCTGTGGTTATGCGTGCTGGCGTTTTCCGCCGCAGCCGTTTGCGCCGAAACAATAATACTGAAGACCGGGGAGGAGCTTGAAGCGGCGGCAATAATCCCCGCAGGCAGGGTGCTCCAGGTAAAACTGCGATCGGAAACTATCAATGTAAAAAAAACAGACCTCACCCCTGAGCAACTGGCCAGGTATTTAGGCTCGGATGAGGGCACGTATTTATCTTTTACCACCATGAAGGTGGCCAACAACCTGGAATACACCTACTACTATAATGGCAAGTACGCCGGAATGCGGCTGACGGACGCCGATGGCCAGACGCTGCGCTACACCGGCGGCATACCGAACGGGACCTACCGGGAGTTTTACCCCGGGGATGCCGTCAAGAAAGAGCAGCCCCTTGCCGGAAACCTCCGTAACGGCCCGGTACGCACCTATTTCCAGGACGGCAGCCTGCGCGATGAAACCTGGTTCCTGGACGATGCCCCGAACGGTTTTCACAGGGTGTTCGACAACGGGGGAAACCTGATCAGTGAAGTACGGTACCGGCGCGGCAAGCGCGATTGGAGGGATGCCGTCCGGGATGTGGTAAAACCCGTGCCAAACGAAAAAACCCGGCCGGCAGGGGAAAAATATGCCCCGCGCCGCACGGTCAATTAAAATCAATATTTCCCAGGGATAAATTTTTAGTGAACTTAATGACGGTCGGCTCCGCTACGGAGTAATTACCGTCCGCGTCGCGGGCCATTACTTTAAGGGTCAGCTCGCTGCCCGGAACGGCGCGCACACGCCATTGCATACTGAAGGTCTTCATCCAGGGCAGCACCTCGCCCCGGTCAAGCGTTTCGCTCCTGCCCTAAGTCAGGTCAGTCCCCAGTACTTCCGGTAATCCCCGTCATTCGCCTTGCCGTTGTCGTCATGCGCCATCGCGTCGTCCTTGACCCCTTCCGTTGCTTTCCACACGAAAGAGCCCAAAGCCTGCCCTCGGGTCATATCCGGCGCCTCAGCCGCAACGGCGTCCACCACATCTTTAGACAGGCGCTCGTGAGTGTCGCCTTTCACGGAGGGATCCCATGGTAAACCCATGCTGAACCACGCGCAGGCCGGCGCGGCGCACAGCAGGCAAAGCGCCGATACAGCGGCGCCGCGGCTGGTTAGGCGCCTATCCCTGATAAATAGTATACAGCGCCACAGGCCCTTGTTGATCCAGGCGGCTTGACCTGTCAATTGCCGGCAAAGCCATGCCCAGCCGCCCCCGCCCGAAAGATATCCTGCTTTTACCGCTCTAATAATGCCATACTATAAAGGCAGTCAAACCAGACCTCAAGTTTTTGAAGCCTATTCTACCGAGCAACATTAGGAAAAGATAGAGCAGAGAGAGTTGAGTCAGGTAATGAAAGTTGCAAGGAGAATAACACAATGAGCAAAAGAATATACGTGGGCGGCCTTCCGTTCACCACCACAGAAGCGGAAATGAACACCCTGTTCGCAACATACGGCGCGGTTTCAAGCGCCAAACTTATCACCGACAGGGATACCGGCCAGTCACGGGGCTTCGGCTTCGTAGAGATGGCCAATGACGCGGAAGCCACGGCGGCCATGGAAAAGCTGAACGGCTCCGATTTCGGCGGACGCAAGTTGACCATTAACGAAGCCCGCCCGATGGAAGCCCGCACCGGCGGCGGCGGACGCGGCGGCGGAGACCGCGGCGGCTACGGCGGCGGCAACAAGTGGTAAACAAAATCCTTTAACGGTTTTAAACCGCCGCCCCCGAAAGGGCGGCGGTTTTTTATTGGCCATCCGGAGTACCGCACAAAAAACGCCCGAAACCCTTTCAGCCGAAATAAAACAGCCGGCTACCTGCCTCAGAGCTTCGCTTTTATCAGCGGCCTTACCTTTTGTTCAAAAGTCATGCGGTTGACCGGCTTTACCACATAGTCGACCGCCCCAAGCTGGAACGCGGTTTCAACGTCACCGGTGCTCTGCTCCCCGGTTATCATAATTACCGGGATATTTTTTGTTGTCGGCTTGGCCTTCAATATATTAAGGATTTGCAGCCCGGTTATATTCGGCATCGAAATATCCATTATCAGCAGGTCCGGCCGCATTCGTTCTACCATAGCCACCGTGGTCCGGTTATCCATCACCTTTATTACCCGGCAGTTCAGGCCCTCCATGAACGCCTCGTACATTTCCATCAGCATCACGTCGTCATCCACCACCATGACCAGCGGTTCCTTAGGCTTGCTCTTGAACAAATCCATTAATGCCATAGTTCCCCCCTGCGTAAGTTCTCCGTACTTATTATAATAGCAAAAGGATAAAACAAAAGGCCATTTGACAAGCCCCGGCCGTTTTAGTATAATTATTCCGCAGTCATCCGTACCTTACAAGCCGCAAGGGTATCCAGAAAAGTCCAAAGACTACCCGCGCGGTGATGTCCTGAAAAACCGGGCGCGTTAAGTTTCCTCCCACCTAACACGGAACTTAGCACAAAGTATCGGAAATATAATAGGAATTATATTTCGGAGGCTTCTTGCTATGAAAAAGTACCTTGTTTCGTTAGTCGTTTCTTTCATGCTGTTCCCGGCCGCCGCCGACGCCCGGTCGTTAGCGGACGTTCTTGCCGCCACCGACCCGGCTCTTGCAGCAGCGGCCCGTATGGCCCTGCAGGACGAGCTGCCAGCTCCGGAAGTCCCCGCCCCGGCTGAAAGTTCCAAGGCCGCCGCCGGGCCCCAGGATTACGCGCCGTTCCATCGCGGCGGCGTTTACACTTACGAGTATACTTCCTCCGAATTCTCCGACAGCAGGATGATGCAGCTTGAATTCGGGGCCTTTTCCGTAAAAGATAACTCCGTAACGGTAACCAAGACCGTCTTCAATAACGATACCGCGCAGTCAGCCACCTTCCTGGTATACCTCACCCCCAACGGCATACAGGCGGATGGTTCACCGCTGGCTGGCGCCCGCCTGGAAATGCCCTCCCGGCTGGCCCATAACCAGGCCTGGGAAGAAGGGGCCGACCGCAGCCGGGTGGCAGCAGCGAACACCTCCATACGGACCGCTTCCGGGAATTACACCGGCTGCGTCAGAATAATTACCCGCCTGGCCGGCGGCAGCGACGGCACCATAAACCGCTACTACGCCCCGGGCGTGGGCCTGGTGGTAGAGCAGCTGAGCACCCGGGGCAGGCAGGAAATGATAAGCCTGGTCTCCTACCAGCTTAGATAAAAATTACGGTACAATATATGGAAGTTGAAAATAGCCACCTTAAGGAACGAATAATGAAACGCAACATAATGTTGTCCGCTGTTTCCGCCATGCTCCTGGGCGCGGCCGTAATGCCCGCCTCGGCCTCCGATTGCCAGGGCTTCCTGCCCCCCAACAACCTCAGGATCCCCGTGGGCTCCGTCCACGCCCGTGGCATCATTGAAGCCCAGTTCCACGCGGTTCTCAACACCGTTGAAAAACTCTACAAGCCTGTAGTGGCCGCGCAGGGTAAGGTGCTGCAGATAAACCGCCTCTGGACCGACGAAACCGTTAACGCCAGCGCCTCGCAGAGCGGTAATAAATATATCCTTAACATGTACGGCGGCCTGGCCCGCCATGAAACTATTACCATGGACGGCTTCGCCCTGGTAGTCTGCCACGAGCTGGGCCATCACCTGGGCGGCGTGCCCAAAGTCTCCAGCTGGGCCTCCAATGAAGGCCAGTCCGACTATTACGCCAACCTGAAATGCCTCCGGCAGGTGTTCGCTAAAGAGTCCAGCCGCGAGTTCACCCGCATGTCGGCCAGTGACGAAGCGGCGGAAATGGGCTGCGCGACCTCCTTCTCCGACCCGCAGGAGCGCGCCATCTGCGTAAGGGGCGCCATGGCCGGCAAATCCGTGGCTTACCTGTTCAAGATACTGCGCGAAGAAACCGTGGAACCCCGCTTCGATACCCCGGACACCAACGTGGTAACCACCATGCTGGGCAAACATCCCGCCACCCAGTGCCGCATGGACACTTACCTGCAGGGCTCGGTGTGCGCACAACCCGTCTCGGTCCCGGTGAGCTACACCAACCCCGCCGCAGGCACCTGCACCCGCTCCGCCGGGTTCAACAGCGGCTTTCGGCCGCTCTGCTGGTACAAACCGGCCAACGCCGCCGAACTTCTGCCGCCGGCAGATAAAGCCTTTGGCTTGACGGAAGAAATGACCCCCGCCTTCTCTGTGCTTAACTCCGGCTACGCCTGGTAACAGGCAGCCACAGCCGCAAAGAAAAAACCGCCGGACCCTCCCGGCGGTTTTGCTTTATATTCCGGCCCCGGCCCGGCAAACAGCTCCGGCCGCTACTTCACCCCGCGGCTTTTCAAAGCGGCCTCTATCTTCTCGTTCAAAAGCGAAAGCGGCACGGTCTTGTCCAGGAATTCGCGGCAATTGGCCTCCTGCTTGAACGTTTCGCCCATTTTAGCGTCGAAGGAGGAGCCGGTAATGATGAAGACCGGAATATCCTTGGTCTCTTCTTCGGCGCGCAACTCCTTAAGGGCCTCAAAACCGCCCATGTCCGGCATCATGACGTCCATCAATATCAGATCCGGCTTCGCGGCCAGGGCCTTTGCAACTCCCTCGCGGCCGTTGTCGGCATTCAGCACTTTATGCCCCATCATCAGCAGGTAGTCAAAAACCAGGCCCTTGAACTCCGCGCTGTCGTCTATAACCAGTATTACCGCCATATTTTCCTCTCCTGTGCCGGGCGGGGCGCTATCGGCGCCTGAGGGCTAAAACTCAACCGCGTCCGGTGTTCCGTCACATATATTCTAGCAAATGGGACAATAGCTCCAAACCGCGCGAGGACACCGCCCCCCGCCCAGTACGGGATAAGCGTACAATGGATTGACAATTAACCCTTTGCGCTCTTAATGCAGGCGCGGCACCGCACCTCAGGGCAGCACCCATAACCATATACGGCGTGTTATGAGCGAAACTTTCACACA
>MGVB01000030.1:0-15193 GCA_001800275.1 Elusimicrobia bacterium RIFOXYA12_FULL_57_11 | reverse complement strand
GTCCGCCGCTATTTCCTCCCGGTCATTGCCTGACGGGGAATAGGAGTAGCGGATATAGCCCTTGTGGTCTATCAGGTAAAGCATCGGTGACTGCAGCGGCCGGAACTGGCCGGGCAGATGGACGGCGCCGTTATATACCGGGTATTTCAGTGCCATCGTAGAAGCGAAAGCCCTTACAGCGCCGTTGAAATCGGCGGTGATGGTCACCGGCATAAAGCAGACCGGGCTGTTTTGATATTCGGCATAAAGGGTTTCCAGCATAGGCAGGTTATCTATGGCGCGCTGGGAATTTGTCTCCCAGACATACAGGAATACCGGCTTGCCCGCGCACTCGGAAAGGCGCATTTTTTCGCCGTGAAGCCCCGTAACGGAAAAGCTTTCAGCCCTGGCACCTTTATGTATGCCTATCGCGCTGAGCACCCCGTAAGGCAGGAAAAAGTACAGCGCGGTCAACAGGGCGCCGGCGCCAAGCAGCTTTCCTAACGGGAAACTATCAAACCCCGCACCTGCGGCGGCCGGGCGCGTGCCGGAACACCGCGCCCCGCCCGGCGCCCTGGGCGGCGGATGGCTGGCCAGCGTGTAAAGAACGACCTCCCCCAGTTTCTCCGCATCTTCCAGCCATTCCGCGTTCGCCTTGCACGTATTGGTGCTGCCGGGATAGGCGCGCGTCCTGGTATCGCGGAACAAACAGAGAGTTTCCGGAGAGGTTTTAAGGAACAGCTCGTCGTTGCAGACCATGGCGAACATCCGCCCGCGCGAGTAAACGCAGTATTCCCCTTTCACCGGCAAAAATGACACCTCCGGCACCAGCGCGAGCGCCTTGCTTAAAGATTCGATGGTTTTTTTTGAAGTACCCATACGGCCTCATCTGCAGGAAACAGGAGAGGTTAAATCTTCTTTTTCTCTCCCTTGTTTCACTTTTTTTATCTGCCTGAAAATTTCAAAAAAGCGCGCTTCTTCCTTACCTGCTTCACCTATAATACCAAAAGACGGAACGTTTTCTTAAAATTCAACCTCCGGTAAGCCCGGCAATGTACCATATAAAAAATACATCCACCCGGATCCCGGGACCACGCCGGGGAAGTCCGTACGATTTTTCCCTCTCCTGGCAGCGGCGCTTCGGTAAAACCCTCCACCATCGCCTCAACACAAAAAACATCCGGACCGCGCGACACATGAAACTTTTCAGCTCCGGACGCATCTAAAATACACAGGCTAATAGAATAAATAAAAGGAACAAATGAACATAGATCCTGAACCCGTCAAATCGTATCTGCTTGCGGCAGGCGTGGCCGCCTACCTGTTGTTCCGTTATTTAAGATTCAAGACCGCCATAAAAAAACTGCCGGCGCTGGCGGCCGCGGGCGCGGTATTCGTAGACGTGCGAACCCCGGCGGAGTTCGCCGCCGGCAACAGACCGGGCAGCATCAATATCCCCCTAGATGTAATAGCAAAACACGCGGAAAAGCTTGATAAGGCCAAACCGGTGATACTCAGTTGCGCCTCCGGCGCCCGCAGCGGCATAGCCGCCGCCATACTCAAAAAGATGGGTTTCCGGCAGGTCACCAACGCCGGCCCCTGGCAGAACACCCTCTAACCGGCACGGCGGCAAAACAAAATCGCCGGACATCCCCGGGAAACCAGGGAGAACAGGCTTCCAACACTGATCAGGCGCTCCTCCTCTTATTATCTTCCCTTTTTCTGCCTCCGCCATTCCGGTACGGCAGCTGGTTATCCACCAGTTTTTTTAACAGGGCCATAAGGGCTTCATTTTGCCCATTAAGGTTCTCATAGCCGGCGACCTCGGCCTCTTTGCATAAATAATATATGGCCTCTATGGTAGAAACACAGTGCCTCAGAGGCTGCCTCTTAATTATAAATTGGGAGACATAACTGCCGGAAAAAGAAAGCCGGGGCAAGGCACGGATATTCTGGCTGTTGTTTAAAAGCTGCCTGGCGAGGCGCCAGGTCCCGTCTATGACAAAGATAAGAAGAATTTTGTCTTCCGCGGGGAGAGCCCGCCTCAGGGTTTTGAAATTCACGGCTTCAGGCCCGGGATACAACACAAAAGGAGCATAAGCGGGATCCCGGAGCAGGGCGTTGACCCGCTCATTACAGGTAAAATCGGTCCCTATCAGAAGTTCCGCGTTCGTTAAACATAGTTTTGCCAGCCTGGCCGTTCCCGTTTTTTGTTCCCGGGCTTCCTTGGCGTGCATCAGTATCACGAAACGCATTTTGGTAACAAAGGGCTTTATGCTGCCGCATAAACAGTTTTTTTTCGCCCTGCGGCAGGCGTAGCACTGCTCGCGGTGAGCGCCCTGTATCTCTTTTGCGAACTCTGTTTTTTTAAGCATGAAAGCTTTAAACAGCGGGGGCAAGACAACAATTAAAGACACTTGGCATCTTTCCCCCCTTACCTCTTACTCCGGACCGTCTTTTACCGCTCTGCCCGTAACGACGCCGAAAGCTTAGCCTGGTCCCGCCCCGGCCAGCCTCAGGTTCAGTTCAAGGATCTTCCCCGGCAGCTCGGCCATACCGCCCAGCGCGAAGGCCACGGAGGCCGGGAAGAAACGGTTTGGCTCTGCCGATTCTATTTTTCTGTTGCGCAGTTTGAACATTGTGCGGAACCCCGCGGAAATAAGACCCCAACTCTGCGGCGGTATTTCGTCTGAAGCGGAGTCGGACGCTTTGGGCGCGGCCCGGGATTTTTTGGCGGCCTGGGCCGGGGACGTCATGGGCAACAGCAGTCCGCAAAGAAATGCGATAAACAGGGCATTTCGACGCATAATCACCTTTTATCCGGGCCGACTCTTTTTAATTCCTCAACGACCTTTAGCGCAACAGCTAACTTAACCCTTCGCTCTCCCGGCCGAGAGCCGTTTGAGCACGCGCGCCGGCAGCATAATTACCGCGCCCACAAGCGCCAGCACCCCGCCCACGGCCACGCCCAGCAGCCGCAAAGGCAGCAGCAGAAGCCAGACCACCGGGTAAAGCAGCAGCGCCAGCAAGGCCAGCGGCCAGCAGAGCGCAAATAATATAAACCAGAGCAGGAAAGTCAGCATCTCCACTCTCCATACCAAAATCTCTTTCGCGTTTCTATCCCCTATTTTACAAAACAAAACCGCCGGGAGATCCGCAGGTTAAAGCAAAAAATTAAAATACGCTGTCTTTTTATCCCCGGGTTTTTTTAGGCTTCGGAACTTCACAGATATACCAGTTTTCAAGCTTCTCGCGCGCCCAGGGGTTTGCCCGCAGGAAAACGAGGCTGGACTTTATTCCGGGATCGTACTGGAAGCAGCGGACGGGGATACGCCTCCATAACCCTTCCCAGCCATGCAGCTCGAGCATATAGGTAAGGATTGTTTCCAGCGTAAGGCCGTGCAGCGGATCCCTGGATTTTCTAACCGGCACCGGCTTGGCGGAGGATTCGGCCATTGCCGCGGCGTACGCGTTCCCGGAACAGCACCGGCCCAGCGGGTTTTTGGCCTCGCAGCCGCATTTCGGCACCACGCCGGTTATTTCTTTTATTATCGCGGCCCAACGCGTAACCCCGGTCTTATTGATGGCGTGCACCACCTGGGTTTTAGTAACCCCGGCGCAATAGCAGGCATACACGGGCACCGCCCCGGCTTTGAAATAAACGGGCACAGTAACGTCCTCCTGCCGGAACAGGCCGCCCTTCGGATGAAAATAGACCGCGGCGCAGTCAGGGGTTCGGCATATCAGGTACCTGTCCTGCGGGGCAGCAAGGCCGGGCTTAAGGAGTTTGCGCACCGTATTACCGAAGACTATCTCCCCAGCCTTCCCGCAAACAGGACAGGCAGTGTTGTCGCCGCCCTGCCGGGGCTTACCGCAACAGGAATCCCCGCACCCGCCCGGAACCAGAACGGACGCCAGCGGTAAAATTTTTTTCATGACAGCTCCTTAATTCTCCAGCCAGGCATTCACATTCCACCGGACAGAACCTCAGGGCTTCCCGGCGGCTCAAGCAAAATAATTAATATCCGCTTTCCTTAATTTCCCCGACTCCGCAACCGTAATGCCGCGGGCAGCGCAGAAAGCGCGCAGGTCCGCGGGCAGGGAAACGGAGAACACGCGCGCTATCCCCGCTTTACGCATATCTATCTCGGCGCAATGCAGCGCCTGCCGCGGAAGCAGCAGTTTTTCTTCCAGGGCGGGCGTCCAGCCATTGTCGAGAAAATCCAGGTAACAGCGGGCGTCCGGCCCGTAGATCTTATCGCCCACAAGGCTGTGTCCCAGCCATTGCGCGTGGGCCCGGATCTGGTGCATACGGCCGGTTTCGGTAACCACGCGCGCCAGCGTAAAACCGCCGCCGCTGGTAATGGGGGTGAAGTGCGTAACCGCAGGCCGCCCGTCCGGCCTTACGCCCGCTTTGGCGTACACCGGGCTGCCTTCATCTTCACCCAAAGGCTGGTCCACCGTTACCGGGCCGGAAAATTCGCCCGTCATTATCGCCAGGTAGGTTTTCCCTACCTGCCGCCGCTGCATGGCGGTCTGCAGGCGGCTTGCCACAGCGGGGTTTTTAGCGAACACAACTACGCCGCTGGTCTCGCGGTCGAGCCGAAAAACCAGGTGGGCGGCGGCAAGGCCGAAGCGTTCGCGCACCGCGCCGGCAAGGCTGGACCAGGGCCCGGCCTTGGACGGGTGGCAGATCAGGTCCCCAGGCTTGTTTATTACTATAACCTGGTCGTCGTGGTGGATCACCCAGCTGTCGAGTTCCGCCGGCACTATCTGTCCCACGTTCACCAGCCTCAACCGGCGCGGCCAGGGGCAGGCCAGCCGGGGATTGAAGGCGGGACTGCCATTTCCGTTCATATACCGGCCCAACTAGTCTTGATAGTTATTGCCATTAAAAATAAAAGAATCAGCCCATTGCCGCGCGCTAACCCTAAACTGTTACTTTTCCCTGCTGCGTTTTGCCAAAAAAATCCCCTGGGCAAGCACGAAGAGCAGCATAAAGCCCGTGCCGCCGAACAATTTATAATTGACCCAGACGCTGGTGGGTAAATTAAAAGCGAAGGCGACCAGCAGGTTGAGCGCGCCCATCACAGCGAAGAAGCCGGCCCAGGCCAGGTTGAGTTTGGCCCACAGGGGTTCTGGCAATTTCACCTGGGCTTCCAGCATGCCGCGTATCAAATTCTTTTTCAGGACACCATCGGAGAACAGCAAGACAACCGCGAACGTGCAGTATAGCACCGTCGGCTTACACTTAATGAAACTCTCGTCCTGGAAGATCAAGGTGAGGCTGCCGAAGAACACCACCAGCGCCAGGCTTATCCAGAGCATCCTGTCTACCTTGCCGTGGCGCAGCCGGACCCAGCCGATTTGCAATACCGTGGCGAGCATCACCACCAGCGTGGCAAGCAGGATGGGTGCCTGCCGGGCGCTGACGGCCGCATCGGGCCCGATGGCGCCAAGTATCGGCACGAGCAGGCCGACGGCGGCCTGGGGATTGGCCTCGGAGATCTTGAAAGAAGAGAAAAACAGGATAACGGGCAGCAAGTCAAAAAAGAATTTCATATTGTGATTATACCGATAGACTTAAGGTTATGGGGACCGTATATGTAATTCCACCTATCGATACTGTCCCCGGAATTCAGGGGAAAGGGCACACCTGTTAAACAAAACCGACGGGCTTAATAGCGGTTCAGCATGACTGGTTTATAAATAGTCCTTAAGTCATCAGCGCCCCCTCTGCCGCTCTCCCCTGTCCCCGTGGCCTTTTACAACCAGTTCTTTTCCACCTGGCCTGAAACGGCGCTGTAAGCCTCTCCGGATTCCACCCCGGCAAGACGGGCGTTCAGTTCCAGTTTGCTGCCCGGCAGTTCTGTGATGGTGCCGATCACCAGCAGGTCGGCGCCCAGCATCCTGCCAAGCCGCTTAACGGAATCCTGGTCTATCTGGCCAGACAGCTGCAGTTTGAGTTCGCCGAGGACTTTTTCTATTTCCTTGCGCTCCACCACCTTAAGCCTGCCGTGCCTGATGAGCTCGGTAGTCAGACGCTCCGCCACCACGCTGCCATCGGCCGACGCGCGGCCGTCAGGATAAGAGAACCCGGCCACGGCTATAGTCTTACCGTCGCCGCGGTAGTCATTCAGCAGGGCGCCTATTATAGGCCCGTACTCCCCGGCATTCCTGGCACCGCCGACGGTAATACCGGACCTGGCCGCTATGGCTTCTTTTATCAGCGCGGCCGCCATAGGGTGCCCGTTCTTCTCCGCCAGGGCCAGCGGCGAAAGCATGCGGATCTCGCTAAGCACGCTCCAGCCTGGCTCGGCGCATTCGCCCCCGCCCGGCTCAGGGTTTGCGCCGCTTTCCAGCAGCAGCTTTACCATGGAGACGTCCCCTTTGCAGGCGGCGTAGTGCAGGGGCCGGGCCTGGCGGCTTTTATTTATCACCGCTTCCCGGTTCACATCCGCACCGCGCGCTATCAGCAGCTTGGCCGCCTCCAGCCGCGAGTTGGCCACAGCCATATGCAGCGGGGTCATGTGGCCCCAGATCGCCGTGGACATATTCGGGTCGGCGCCGGCCTCCAGCAGCGCCCTCACCGCCGCGACATCACCTTTTTCGGCCGGGCGGTAAAGCGCGGGCGTCGCACAGCCGCAGGCCAACAGGCAGGCCGCGGCAAGAAGATAGTGAGTTTTCATGCTAAACACCGTCCTTGCCACTGTTTTATCAAAACGCAATCGCCGGGTTCCCCGGGCGGCTTCGTGTTAAATGTCAAAAGTAAAAACCTGGCCTCTATCCTCTTATTTATATTCCTCGGGCCAGGGGCCGGTGCGGGTCTTGGGACCGCCGGGTTCTACCCAGACTTTGCGGTTGCCGGACAGCCTGGCGGGGAACAGTTCTATTGTCAGTTCTTCCGGCCAGAACCAGAGCTTGATCTCGCGCTCGCCCTCTATGGGGTCCGAAGAGACATGCACAACGTTCTCGAAGATTCCCTTGGTGGTTACGCGGCCCAGACTGCCGCGTATGGTGCGGTAATCGGCCTCTTCGGGGTTTGTCGCTCCGGCGATAGCGCGGGCTTTCTTCACCGCGTTCTCGCCCACAAGCGCGAAGGCCAGCACGTTATCCTGGTTGTTATCGAACTCCCCCATGATGAAGCGGATAAGTTCTTCGTAAAAGGACTTCTCGCGAAGATGGTGATAATGGGCCTCGGCCAGTTCCCTGGTGACCTTGGCCATACGCGCGGCCACTATCCGCAGGCCGGTGGCCTCAAAGCGCGTCAGCACATAACCCGCCAGGCCCTTCACCATTCCATCGGGTTTAACAATTACCAATATAGATTCTTCCATTTATGCCCTCCCCGGAAAACGAGTGAGTCAATTATATAAAATTCCATCCGTCCCACCGGCAGGGAACGCTGAGTACTTTCTCACTTAACCCGGCATGCTCCAATATGTAAGAAAGTCAGCAGCGTCCACTACGATAAAGTAAACTTGTATTTATGAAAGCCCGCTGGCTCAATCATCCGCTGGACCGGGAAATCTCCCGGATAGCCGTACCGGCCTTCCTGGGTTTCCTGGACTTCATCCTTTTTGACGCGATCAACATCTTCTGGGTGGGCAGGCTGGGGACTCCGGCCATAACCGGCGTGGCCTCGGCCACCTTCCTGACCTGGGCCGGTCATGGCGGCGATGAGCACCACCACCGCCGGCGCCGGCACCTCCCGCCTGCTCGCTGCACAAATCCCCCGGGCTATGGCGCCGCAGCAATAAATCTGATGCCCGCGACAGTTAATGCCCGGAAAATGAACTCAGCCAGAACCGCATAAATTCTCCGCACGGAAGCAAAGAAAAACCGCCCGCTTTTTGAGCGGGCGGTTTTGTCCGAGCATGGTCCGTTTATTCGCGGTTAAATGTCACTTCAGTATACTTGGGGGCGGAGTGGCAGACATCCATAGTATAACCGGTGTTCGCCGCAAGCACCGGTTCGGTGAGTACAGCACCGGAAGCGTCGGTAAGGAAAGAAATGCTTATCTTAGCCGAAGACCCCTCAGTGCAGGGATATCCGGTGTTAGCGGAAAACAGTTCGGCCTCGGCTTTCTTCAGGCCATTGGCGGCAGGGGTGAACCCCACCTTGTGCCTGCCAGTAGCGGTGCCGGTCTCTATTACCAGAACGCCGGTCTCAAAATGCAGTCCGCGTATGGCCATCCTGGCTGGCATGCCAAGGGCGTCGGCCTCGGCGCTGAAACCCCTCTTCCAGGAATAGGCAGCGGAAGCAATGCCGGTGCGGGAGAAGACGATCTCGTTCACGGTCGGGGCCGAATGGCAGTTGTCGTAGGTCTCTTCAGCGGAAGCGCTTACTACGGGCGTACCGGTCAGATAACCCAGGGAATCCACCAGGAAGGTCATTTCTATGGCCGCGCTTTTTTCCTCGCGGCAGGTGCCGTGGGATTCGCCGTTGGCGAAGAGCACGGTTTTCCAGGCATTACCCTCTGCCTTGGCCGCGCCGAAAGCGCCTTTGAAAGGCTGACCGGTTATTTCAGCGCCAAAGCCCGCGCCGTTCCTTACCACATGCACGTCTTCTATGCAGAAAGCTGCAGGCATACCGAGCCCGAGCGCCAGGGCGTCGGGCTTGCCGGCCCAGCAGAAGCGTCCTTTCAGCGCAGAGGCGTCAGCGGGAACAGAGGCCGCGGGCACCGCGGGCAGGGCCGCGCCGTTATTAAGAGCGAACTGGGCGTCGCCGGCCGCCTGACCAAAGGAAGGGAACAGGGAAATGGCCGCAATAGCCGCAATGGTAACGCTGGATATTCTCATTTTTATCTCCTTAGTTTTTCGCGTTTATCCTGATTAAATCTTAGCTTAAGCATTTAAACCGCGTGTAACGGGCAGGCAAAATCCGTGTAAATTCGCTAGAGTAATTATATAACCTGCGGGCCGGGGCCGCGGGTGTCCAAAGGCCCATATCCTCACCGACATTAGTACCCTGGAGGAATATACCACGATACCCGCTACTCATAGAATAAGCCACCAGACAAAACCTGTTACAGCCAGCAGGGAGCCAAGTCCGGCCAGCCATAAGCATCTTGCCGTAACACTTGCCTGCCGTTCTTTCTTCAGGCGCCCCCGCGGAGCGTTCCTGGTAATTCTCATCATTTTCCTGCATCTTTTCCCCAGTTCAGCATACATTACGCCAGCACAGCCGGCGACCAGGGAATCAGTGGTCAGCGGCCCTTATCTCGCCGTCAGCTGCCTGCTTGCAGCCTCAATTCCACAAAACAAAACCGCCGGGCTTACCCGGCGGCTTCGTATTAATGGCGACCGCTCCTCTATTGCAGGCTCAGCCTCTTGGTCTTAATATAACCTTCGGTCCAATTCCCCTCGCCCACTTCCGAGCGCCTGACCTTGGACCAGTTGCCATCATTACCGGTTATTATGACCTTTTCGCCAAGTTTGAGCGTAGCCAGCTTTTTGGAAAAGAGCCAGGCGGCCTTTTCCCTTACCTTGGCGTTGTCCTTGGACACAACACCTACCTTGTTGTTATTCGTTCTCGAATACGGCTGGCGGAGATCTCCGAACTGCCGGCCTTTTTCCGAGAACGTCACATAGAGCGCGTCCGCGCCCGGAGTAACTATATCGCTGAGCCTGCCGATCTTGAGGTTAAGCACGGTCCGGCCCCGGCCGCCCACACCATCGGCGCGCAGATCGGGAACAAAAACTATCTCACCGCGCTCGCTCTTGACCGCCATGGAGACGGCTTCAGACCCCTGGAAACCGAAGTTCTTCAACTCGGCCCGCAACATGATGTTCTCTCCGGCCTCGAAGCTGCCGTTAGTGTTCTCATCATAAAACGAGACGTCGAAGACCTTCAGGACCGCGTTCTCGCTATAATATCTATCCGCCGCCGCGATACCGGACTGTTTACCGGCGTTGAAAGCGTCGGGGTACACCTCGGCCGCCGTCGCCTCGTAGCCGGCCTTGTAACCGCGTTTCGATTGCTCGGCGCAGCCGGCCGCAAAACCATCCCTGTTGCCGGCAGCCTGTCCGTTAGTCAGGCCCTGGGCGCGCTGGTCGGCGTATTCCCTGTTGCTGTATTCCTCATAGTGGCTATTGTAGGCCGAGTCATACGCCGCCGCATAAGCTTCCCGGTATCCCCGCTCTTTTCCTTCGGCAAAACCGTCCCGGTAGCTGATGGAGAACTGCACGTCATAGGCCCGCCTATAGGCCATGTGGTATCTTTCGTTATAGCCGTCCCGCTTGGCGTCATCATACGCTCTGCGGTAGCTCCTGTTGTAACCTTCCCTAAAACCTGCCTCATAGGCGCGTTTTTCTTCCGCGGTAGTATACCCGTTGCGGGCAAACTCTATCGGAAGAGACATCTTTTCTTCCATCTTCATAGCGCTTTTCACTAATACGCCACTAATGGCGTTCATGTCGGGGAACGAACGCTCAAGCTCGGCTTCGCGCTGGCTGAAACCGGCCTGATAGCCGGCTTGCGCCCCGTTCTGCACCTCTATCACCGCCGCATCAGCCCGCCCTCGCTCATACCCGGAATTATAGGAAGCGACATCCTGCAACCCTGCCTGTTTCGCATAGGCATAGGCGGAATTGTAACCGTTCGCATATCCAGCGTCATAACAGCGCCTTTTCCCGGCTTCGGTCCCGTTGCTGGTTCCGGTATTCTGGCCGTCCACGCTTCCCCGCTGTACTCCCGCGGCCTGATCAACGCCCCAGCCGTCTCTCATGCCCGCATTTCTGCCCGCGGACTCGCCTTCATTAGCGCCATTCCTGCGTCCTTCCCATTCGCCGGAGTTGATACCGTCCGAGTAGCCCACCTGCCTACCTTCCCTGGCGCCTTTTTCGGAACCATCCCTTATGCCGGCGTTACGCGCCTGAGTGGTATCTACCACAGGCGGCTGCGCCGGCTGTGGGGGCTGTGGGGGCTTGGGAGGCTGCGGCGGTTTTGGCGGCAGTGGCGGATGCTGCGGATGCTGTCCGGGCTGCCCAGGCCTCGGCGGCTTAATCTGAGGAGCTTGCTGCATTATCGTCTTAACACTGTCGCTGACATCCGACAGTTGCAGATCAGCCACGTCGCTTGCGGCGTATATTACGCTGGAAACGATTAGAAGAGAAGGCACCAACGCCGCTGTAAATAATTTCTTTTTCATCAGTAAACCCCTTGGCTCCAGATTGCCGGAGCGATTACCCGATAAGATATTGTAGCTGACCTTTGGATAGAGATGTAGAGCACAAAGGGCCGGTATTGCAGAAAAAATGGCGCGCCCGGCATAGGCCCTTTGACCCATGACTGTCCCAAGAAAGTTCTTCAAGCGAATGGCAGGAAGGGCTGCAAATCGCCGTCCCGGATGCGATTTAAGTGCTTTTGACTCAAATTTAATGTGTCCAGCAGCGATAACCGTAGAATTTAACCATTCAGCCTGGCAGGAGTTGCGGGGCAAGGGCACGGGCGGCATGCGTTTGTTATAAGTTAGAATATCACAATGCCGCACAACGTGCTCTATGCCTTAGGGCTTACCCTGTTCGCCGGCTTGGCCACTGGCATAGGCAGCCTCCTGGCTTTCGCGGCAAAGAGGACTAATTACCGGTTCCTGTCCGTCTCCACCGGCTTTTCAGCGGGCGTCATGCTTTATGTCTCTTTCGTGGAGATCTTCTTTAAGGGCACGGCCGCGCTGGTAGCCGCGTACGGCGACCCGCTGGGGCACTGGGTGAACGCCGGGGCGTTTTTCACCGGCATCCTGCTCATCGGCATCATAGACAACCTGATCCCCTCCTCCGACAACCCGCACGAGACCCACAGCGAGGACGAAGAGGCCCCGCTGCACGACCCGGCCGCGCCTGTTCCCTCGGAGCTGGAACTGCACAAGGCCACCGCAGCCGGGGTTCCCGGTGCGCATGAACATATACACCACGGCAAATTGATGCGCATGGGCCTGTTCACGGCCCTGGCGATAGGCATACACAACCTGCCGGAGGGCTTGGCCACCTTCCTGGCCGCGCTCAACGATCCCGGCCTTGGCATAGCCATCGCCGTAGCCATAGCCCTGCATAATATACCGGAGGGGATCAGCGTTTCGGTCCCCATCTTCTTCGCTACCGGCAATAGAAAAAAGGCTTTCCTGTATTCTTTCCTCAGCGGCCTGGCGGAACCGGTAGGGGCGGGCCTTGCCTATCTGGCCATCTGCATCTTCCTGGGTTCCGACGGCGTGGTACCCCCGCAAGTGATGGGAGCCCTTTTCTCCGGAGTAGCGGGCATAATGGTGTATATCAGCCTCGACGAATTGCTGCCCACGAGCCGAGCCTACGGCAAAGGGCACGACAGCATCTTCGGACTCATCGGCGGAATGCTTGCGATGTCGCTGAGCCTGCTGTTGATGAAATAAAACAACACCGCCTCTCAACACGTCCTCTATCCGCTTCACAACAGAATTAAGTTCTGTGTCACTTTAACCTGGTTTGTTAAAATAGGTTATGCCCGCACTCTGGGATAGCATAAACTCCGGCCCTGACAGGGCTGCCGAGGACATCAAAGAACTGAAGGCCGCCGGCCTGCCGCTGGTGCTCTATGGCGACGGCTGGTACGCGCCTTACCTGCGCCAATACCTGGCGCGCCGCGGCCTGCCCATAGCCGCCGTCTTTACCGACGCCGGGTTCACCTCCTCCGCAGAGGCGGTTGGTTTTGCGGAAATCAGCCGCAGGTTCGCCAGGTTTAATATAGTCATAGCTTTTGCAAATGCACGCCTGGCCAGGGAAAAGCTGGCCCGCATAGAAGGCAGCCGGGTGGCCGGGATATATTTTTTTGACGTGATGGGCGAGCTGCTGAACAATACTTTCGACCGCGCCTGTCTGGAAGCCCGCAAAACGGAGTTCAACGCGGCCTACGAAATGCTGGGCGACGCTCTGTCACGCCAGACTTTCGAGGCTTTCCTGAACGGCAAGCTGGGCGGGGCCGCGGACAGGCTGGCAGAGGTATACCGCAAGGAGCAGTATTTCCCCAA
Source organism: Elusimicrobia bacterium RIFOXYA12_FULL_57_11 (assembly GCA_001800275.1). Lineage (GTDB taxonomy): Bacteria > Elusimicrobiota > Elusimicrobia > Elusimicrobiales > UBA9959 > UBA9959. The sequence continues at coordinate 2,214 of MGVB01000030.1, read as the reverse complement.
AGGGATAATTGAACTCTCGGACCGCGAAGTCTTTGTGGACGGCGGGGCTTATACCGGCGACACCCTGCTTACTTTCATGCGCCTGTCCGGCGGCCGCTGCGCCCGGTGCGGCGTTTTTGAGCCGGAACCAGCCAACGCCGCCCGGCTTAAGGTCACGGTAAAACAGCACGACCTGCGCAACGTCACCGTACACAACAAGGGTTTGTGGAGCGCGCCCGCCACGCTGGCATTCGCCGTGTGGCACGGCACTTCGGCCTCGGCCATATCCGGCGCCGGTGAGGTTTCCGTAGAGGCGGACACGGTGGACAACGCGGCGCCCGACGCCACTTTTATAAAGCTCGATATCGAGGGGGCCGAACTTGAAGCCTTAAAGGGCGCGTCCCAAACCATAAAACGCAACCGCCCCAAGCTCGCAATCTGCGTTTACCACAAGCCTGGCGACCTTTACGAAATACCCTTTTTCATAAAATCACTGGTACCGGAATACCGCCTTTACCTGCGCCAGCACCAGCCCGTCGCCTGCGAAACCGTCCTGTACGCGGTAATATAGCCAAAACAAAACCGCCGGTCAGCCCCGGCGGTTCGCGACTGTCTGCCAGTCTTTTTCAGATAGAGCCCCGCACTTATCCTTCTGCCCTGTCCACTTATATTTCCTTAATTTACTACTGGCTCACCAGGTCGGCCCTGGATGCCATCCTCGGGATCTCAGGAGCGGCGGAAACCAGGCGAATCAAATAGAATGTGCCGCCGCCCGTTGCCGGCATAAGACAGGAGAAAAGCACTTCTTTCCCGGTGGCCTGCAATCTGTTTACGGAAGCGTTCATGGCCCTTGTGGCGTTCCTTTCCAAACGGAAGATATTGCTTACCAGAACGTCTTTATCGTCCAGCATTTCCTGTTTGTAAGCAGCCCAGTCATTACCCACTATAACCGCCTGGGGCGGGGCAGGCTCTTCCGTCACAGCCGCAGCGCGGGCTGCCTCCACCAGGGGGGTTTCGGCCGCGAGAGGCGGCATAACCACAGCGGGGGCGGTCTCCATTAAAGGTTCGGCAGCGGGGGTATCGGAAACGGCATCCCTGAAATCAGCCAGGGCCACCGGCTTCTTATTATTCCCCAATATAACGAGGGTAAGCATTACATTCAGCGACAATGAAAGCACAAGATTAATTTTAGTAGTCATTTCTCTCCCAGTCCCAAAACACTTTCCGGGACGTTAATACATATTATTCAAAGTTTTAAGCCCCGCATCAAGCCCTTTCTCCGCTTTCCCCGCAAACACCCTTCCGGATCAAAAGCCGCCAGGCTCTCCAGCGGATCAAAAAAACAATCAACTTACACCCTCACCCCCCCTCCGGCATAAAATGAGGCAGGTTTGCTATTATTTACAATATGAAAATTTTCATTCTCTTTTTCCTGACCGCAGTGCAGCTAGTTTCTGCCGCTACCCCTAAATATTCAGCCGTAAACGGGGCCACTGCAACAACTCTTTCTGCGGACAACACATACTTTAGGAATCCAGAAAACACCGCCTATGACTATTGGGCCCTTTCTCCTTTCTATGTGCCACAGCATAACGGCTACGCCTGCTCTGCCGCTTCCGTAGCTATGGCACTTAATGCGCTGTTAAATGCAGGTCGGGAAAGAGGGGATGAGGAAGAGAACATTTCGCCGCAGTCACTCCCTGACAAGGTAAAAGGGTTTGACTGGAAGGGCCTTGTTAGCGAGAAAGGCTCAGCAAAAAGGCATGGCGTCACACTACTTCAGCTAGCGCAGGCAGCCAGAGAGGCCTTGGAGTCATATTCCCCGGGCAATTGGGAAGTTAGCATTACTACCGCCTCAACGCAGACCCCACAGGCACTGCAGTCTTTCAGGGAGGCCCTCGAGTCCAATGAACGCGTACGGAAAGACATAATGTTACTGCACTTCGCCCAGGACATCATTACGGGCGCACCCGGTGGCCCTTATGCCCACACCTCCCCGGTAGGCGCCTATGACAAGGATAAGCGACGCATCCTGATCCTAGACGTGGACAGGCAATGGTACGAACCCTACTGGGCAGACGACACCCAAGTGCTGAACGCCATGGCAGTGAGTACCAAGTCCTTCGGCCACGGCGGCTACATAATCCTAAAGAGCAAATAGCCACAAGAAAAATCCGCCGGGGAACCGCCGGAGGGACGGCGGGGGTATGGGTTCGGCGGGCCTTCGCGGAAGGA
>MGVB01000029.1:6109-16322 GCA_001800275.1 Elusimicrobia bacterium RIFOXYA12_FULL_57_11 | reverse complement strand
CCCGCATGGCGGCGGCCTTCTGCAGTTCGCTGCCGTAAAGGATAAGTTTTGTGGCGGCTTTCAGGCCGAGGTTCACCACTACAAGGTTAACGGGCTGGCGGCTTGCCAAGTCCAGTTTATACTTCGCCCAGAAGCGGCCGTTGGGAAAGCGGCGGAAGGCGGTCTGCCTGTAACTGGCATCGGGCATAAAAAAAACCCTGGATTTGACCTCCACGTCTATGCGTACCGCCGGGTCGGGCATTTCGCCCTGCAGGAGCAGTGTGTCATAATCCCAGGTGGTGGGGGCGCTGAAACCGGTTTCATACAGCCGGGCCCCTGGCTCGCCCCGGGCGGGAAGGTTTATTTCAACGGGGTACGGCAAACCCGGGAAGATGGCGGCATTTTCCATATCCGAGGCCGCGGCGGCGCCAAGTAAAGCCGCGGTCAGCAAGGAGGCCAGCAATGGTGTTTTCGGGAAATTTAACATATACAGATTGTAGGCAATGCGCCGGCCGTGTTTCAGGGCAAAGGGCCCTGCCGCGCCTAGGCCTTCCGGCATACGGTTTCGAACAGCCAGGCCGTGGCGGCGGCGAAGTCCGCGGGGTTAAAATCTTTTTCCGCCGTAGAACGGTTCTCGCCTCCGGCGTAGGCAAGTTTTTCCTGGGCGGCCGTCAGCGCGCATAATTTGTCGGCCAGGGCCAGGTGGTCGCCCGGCGGCACAAGGAAGTCTTTGCGCGCGAATTCGGGCAGGCTGCCGGCCGTGGTGGACACCAGGGGCCTGCCGCAGGCCAGCCATTCCAGCGCCGCGCGCGAAACCGCCTCGCTGCCCAGCGACGCTATAACGCCTATGCTGCAGTTTTTCATGAAAGCGAAGCTGTCCTCCACCCTGCCGTGAAAAACAACGTTGCTGGTTATGCCCAGGCCGGCCGCGTATTTTTCAAGCTGTTTGTAGGTAAGGTTGGCCTCGTAGCCGGCAATATGGAACTGCGCCGGTACGCCCCTGCGCAGCACTTCCGCCGCGGCTTTCAGAAAACATTTATGTCCTTTTACGGGGTCAAGCCTGCCCAGCATCCCTATGGTCCAGGGCGGGGGGGAGGGCGGGTGTTCGAAGGCCGGCAGGGCTATCGCCTGGCGTATTAACGCCGAGCGGGCCGGGTCCAGGCCGGCGGCAAGGTAGCGGTCTTCAATGTAGCCCGAAGCTGAAATTACTTTTGATACTGCGGAGAAGGTGAATCCCAAAGACGGCGGCCGCGCGTCCGCCTTAACACGGACCACCGCAAGCTTTGGGAGCTTAAGGCGCAGCAGCCAGGCCAGGGTCTGGGTGCGGCCGGTATGCGCGCAGACCACGTTAACTTTTTCTTTGTGCGCCAGGGTGCGCAGGCTTTTTACGGCCGCCGGCAAACCCAGCAGGTCTTTGCGCCCGGGGATGGCATGCGTCCGGAATTTGCCGCGCACCGCGAAGTCCATTGCGGCGCTGCCTTCCGGGCAGGCGAAAATAACTTCGTGACCGGCGCCCTTCAGGGCGGCGGCCTGGTCGAAAGCGTAAGCGGCCAGCCCGCTATTCCAGGGAATGTCTATTAAGTTTAAAATTCTCAAGGGCTGTTTCATAGCATTTCAGGGTAAGCTGCGCCATGCGGGGGGAGGAAAAATCTTCGCGGCGGCGGTGGGCTTCCTGCGCCAGGCGCAGGCGCAGGCCGTTGTCGTTTATAAGGCGCAGCTGGGCTTTGGCCAGTGCTTCGGGGTCGCGCGGGGGTACGGTAAGCCCGTTGGCGCCGTCCTCAATAACCTCGCCAATGCCGCCGGCGGTGGTGGCTACTATCGGCAGGGCGGCGTTCATGGCTTCCACCAGTACGCTGCCCATGCCTTCTTCGGCGGAAGGCAGTATGAACATGTCCAAAGCGGCCAGGACCTTATAGGGGGCGTTGCGCTGCCCTATAAGCCTGAAGCGGTCTTGTATCTTCAGCATGCGGGCGAGGTGCTCAGTTTTCTGCGCCAGCGGGCCTTCGCCGGCCAGCAGGAAAAGAGCCTGCGGAGCTTCTTTGAGCACCAGGGCCGCGGCGCGCACCATGTTCTCCGGGTCTTTATGCGGCACAAGCGCCATAAGCGAACCGGCCCAGAAGGAGTCCGGCCCGATGGCGAGCTCGGTCTCCAGTTCTTTGCGTGCTGCGGCGCGGTAGGCGGGCAGCTCGCCCTGCTTCCAGGGTGTGTCGTCCAGGTCTATGGTACTGTTGATTACCGCTATCTTCTCGTCCGGCACCGCGGCCTTCAGGAGTATGTCCCGTATGGCCTCGGAAATGGCTATGACGCTGTGGGCTTTGGCGTATTTTAAACGGGCCGTGAAATAACCGGGAATAAAATCCACCCGGCGGTGCGCTATGCGCACGCAGTCGAGGCCCGCGGACGCCAGCCAGGAAACGGCCGCGGAATGGGAAGTGTGGGAGTGCAGCAGCGGGGGGCGGGCGCCGGCCTTGATGTGGGCTTTGAGCGTGCGCCGCAGCAATGCGGCGGAAACCGGGTCCCATTCCAGCAGGTACGGCAGGGTAATGATATCGAAATTTTTGCGCTGCGCGGCCTTGTGCAGCGGGGAGCCCTGCCGGCAGACTACCGTGTTGCGATGGCCAAGGAAGTTGAGCTCTTTTACCAGGTAAAGCAGCTGGCGCTGGCCGCCGCGCAGCTCCCGGCCGTCGTCGAGATGGAATATGGTAAGGCGGTTGTCCATAATTATTGAGGGGATATTATAATTTAAAAAGCCCCGGTGCCGGGGCTTTTTAAATTGGTGGACGTGACAGGGATCGAACCTGCGACCTCCTGCATGCCATGCAGGCGCTCTCCCAACTGAGCTACACGCCCAATTTCGCGGTTAAACTCCACAAAGCTTACAAAGAACTGTGAATATACTATAAAAAAATGCGCCCCATTTCAATTGAATTTTTACGAGTTCCTTTTTCAGCGGGGCGATAATTTAATAGAATTATAAAGTCGGCGTATTATGCCGGTGGAGAAACAAATGAAAATAAAATCTTTTAACGTTATTCCCAACCTGCCGGAGAACCTCAAGGCCCTGGATGAGCTTTCCACTAATATGTGGTTCACCTGGAACTGGGACGCCATAATGATGTTCGTGGGGATAGACGAGGAGCTGTGGCATCGCTCCCACCGCAACCCTAAATGGATACTGGGCACCCTGGCCCCCGAAAGGCTTGAGGCGTTAAGCCGCGATAAGAATTTCCTTGGCAAACTTTCGGAAATTAAAAACAAGTTCGAGGATTATATAGCGTATAAGGATACCTGGTTCGCCAAAAACAGCCAGGAGCAGGATAAGGGTATCCACATCGCGTATTTCTCGATGGAATACGGTATAGGCGAGGGGCTGCCCATTTACTCGGGCGGCCTGGGCATGCTGAGCGGCGACCACCTTAAGTCCTCTTCCGACCTTGGCATCCCCCTGGTGGGAGTAGGGCTGCTCTACAAAAAAGGCTATGTGCAGCAGGTGCTGAACCGCGATAACTGGCAGGTGGAGCGCTACCCGGAGAATGACTGGTATAACATGCCGGTGCAGATAGTGAAGGACGCCGGCGGCAACCCGCTGCGCGTAGAGGTGGACCTGGCGGGTGAAAAGGTAAAGGTGGGGGTTTGGAAGGTCCCGGTAGGCCGGACCTCCCTTTTCCTGCTGGACACCGACCTCCCGGAAAATTCCCCGCAGGCCAGGATCATAACGGAACAGCTTTACGGCGGCGACAGGGAAAACCGCATCCGCCAGGAAATAGTGCTGGGTATCGGCGGCGCCCGCGCCCTGGAAGCCATGGGGATCACCCCTTCGGTGTTCCATATTAACGAGGGGCACAGCGCGTTTTTGCTGTTCGAGCGCATACGCCACCTTATGCGCGGCCGGGGCCTGTCTTACGCTGAGGCCAGGGAAGTGGTCTGGTGTTCTTCCGTGTTCACTACGCACACGCCGGTAATGGCCGGCAACGAGAATTTTGATTTCGAAATGGTGCGCAAATACCTGGAGGCCTATTCGCGTGAGCTGGGCCTCACCTTCCCCGAGTTCCTGGAGATAGGTAAGGAAGAGCTCACCTCCATGAGTTTCTGCATGACCGTGGTGGCCATGCGGCTGTGCGCTTTCCTTAACGGGGTGAGCCTCCTGCACCGCGACGTGTCCCGCGAGATGTGGCACAAGCTCTGGCCGCAGCTGCCGCTGTACGAGGTCCCCATAGAAGGTATTACCAACGGGGTGCATACCTGTTCCTGGATAAGCCACGAACACCACCAGCTTTACAGCAAATACCTGGCCGGCGGCGGCAACGGGGTGCCGGATTCCTGCGATTTCGGCCGCGTGGGCGATATGGACGACCGGGAATTCTGGGACACGCACATGATACGCAAGCAGAAGCTGGTAAAACTGGTGCGGGAACGCCTTAAACGCCAGCATCAGCGCCTGGCCGCCGACCCTACCGTGCTGGCCGCGGCCGAAAAGGTGCTCAACCCAGACTACCTTACCATAGGGTTCGCGCGGCGGTTCGCCACTTACAAGCGCGCCACGCTGTTCATGCGCGACCTGGAGCGCCTGCTGGAGCTGGTGACCGACGAGAAAATGCCGGTGCAGTTCGTGTTCGCGGGCAAGGCCCACCAGGCCGACACCCACGGCAAAGAATTCATAAAGGCCGTGGCCAAACTGTCCATGGACCCGCGTTTCAAGAACCGCATAATCTTCGTTGAAGATTACAACATGAACGTGGCCCGCTACATGGTGCAGGGCGTGGACGTCTGGATGAACAATCCCATCCGGCCGCTGGAGGCTTCCGGCACCAGCGGCATGAAGGCCGCCGCCAACGGCGTTATGAACCTTTCGGTGCTGGACGGCTGGTGGGTGGAAGGCTATTCCCCCGACGTCGGCTGGGCCATAGGCGGCTCCGAGGCCTATAATACCGACGAGGAACGGGATTACGTGGAGGCCGAGTCCATCTATAACCTTATAAAAAAGGTCATAGCGCCCCTTTACTACGCCCGGGCGGACGACGGTCTGCCGCACCACTGGATAGCCATGATGAAGGCCTGCGTACAGAAGCTGGTGCCGCATTTCAACACCAACCGCATGCTGCGCGAGTACTACGACAAGTTCTATATGCACGCCCACCGCGCAGGCGGGAAAATGGCGGATAATTCCCGCGTAGCGGAATTTACCGGCTGGCGCAGGAAGCTGGCCGAGAACTGGGACCAGGTGAAGGTGGTTACCGACCAGTTCAAGCCGGAGATGGAACTGCACGCCGGCGCCAGGCTGCCGGTGCGCGCCGTGGTCTGGCTGGGAGCCCTTGCGCCCGAAGATGTGGACGTGCAGCTGCATGTGGGTACGGCCGGCGGGGAATCCGTATTCAAGGAAGGCCGCTCCGTTTCCATGAAGCAGGAGTCCCGCATGGGCGATTCCTACGTCTATGCGGGCGAGATCCAGTGCTCCAAAAGCGGGCGCCACGACTTTTCGGTGCGGGTGATAGGCAGGCACCCCGACGCCGTGAACGCGCTGATGCCGCTCTTTATTAAATGGAGCGACGAATAAAGAAGGGAAAATATATATAATGTGTTCAGCGGCCGGAAATGGCCGGCGGTACGGTACTTTAAAGAGAGGTAATCTGGAAATGGCAAAAGGTAAAGTAAAGTGGTTCAATGACAAGAAGGGATTCGGCTTCATTATCCCTGATGACGGTTCAAAGGACCTGTTCGTCCATCACGCTTCCATAACGGGGGAAGGTTTTAAAACCCTGGCTGAGAACCAGGAAGTCGAGTTCGACACCGAGGATTCTGAAAAGGGGCCTAAAGCGGTGAATGTAAGGAAGTCGCAGCCGGCCAAGTAAGCGGGCGCGAAATTCATGCGGCCGGCCCTCTCTGAAAAGGGGGGGCCGGCTTCGTTTTTAGTAGTACTGCAGCTCCCGGTTGGTTATTTCGGGGGCGGCCTGGGTGTCGGGGATGCGGTTGCCGTTGTAGAGAATCGTTCTGTTGCGCCGTTCCTGCGTCCAGTTGCCCTTAGCGTCTACAGTGTACGCGTAAGTCAGCTCATGGCCGGGTTCCGGGGCGTCGCCGTCATAAAGGAGCTCCTTCTCGTAGCGGCCTTTGGCGTTGCAATAGATCTCGGAGCGTGTGATGACCTGCTCGCCGGCATCGTAGGAGGAGCGCGTCTCGCGCCGCAAAGTGCCGTCTTCCCTGTCCTCGTAAACCGTTTTTTTGCGCAGTTCGTTGCTCTCGCCGTAGACGCTGCGAGTGCGGGAGGCTGTTTTTTTATCGCGGGTAAGCGTTTCGCGGCTGAGCTGCCGGTCATCGAAGTCCAGCACGGTGGTTTCGGTAAGGTTGTTCGCCTTGTCGTAGGCGTACACGGTGCGAGTTTCCAGGTTCAGCAGCGGGTCAAAGGCGAACTCCTCGGTTACAAAGCCCCTGGTGTTGTACAGGCGGAAGATCTGGCGTATGGGCTGCCGGAAACTTTCCTGTCCCCGGGGCTGCGTGCCGGCGCCTGAGGGGGACAGGTCGTGGACCAGCGCTACCCCGAAATCCTTTTTGCGGTTGCGCCGGCAGAATTCGTCCAGGGAAGAGCGGGCTTCCCCGCTGAAAGTGCTGGTGAGTTTCTGTTCGGACATCAGGTTTTCACACAGGGTTTTGGCTTCGTCTCCTTCTTTATAGGTGAAGGCGGTCTTTAAACGCAGGGCTTTCCCGTCGTATTCTGATTCCCCTGTTTTCATGCCGCGGATATCGCAGGTGACGGAAGTCACGCTTTTAGGCGAACCTTCCAGCCAGGTTTTTTCCCGGCGCGCCGGCTGCATGCGGGAGATCTTTATGGCGCGCACCCTTGGCGTAAAGGGTTCGCATTTCAAGTCCGTTTCGGCGTGCGCCGCCGCGCACAACAAGAGCGCTACGGTTGCTGATAGATATCGTTTCATAAAATTCCGGTGCTGCTGCCCTGTTAACGGGGGTTTTAAATATATTATACTCATAATCATCGGCCGGAAAAAGGCCGCGCGGCGCGGGAAATTTAAGGAGACCGTATGGCTGAAAACAAGCAGGATCCCAACAAAGCGATTCAACTGGAAGTGCAGATGGACGATATTACGGCGCAGGGCCTGTACGCCAACCTTGCCGGCGTTACGCACAGCGAGACCGAATTTATTTTCGATTTCCTATTCCTGCAGCCCAACCAGGCCAAGGCAAAGCTGCGCGCGCGTGTTATTTCAAGCCCTGTTCATACCAAGCGTTTCCTTGCGGCCCTGCTCGAGAACATAAAGCGCTATGAGGAACGGTTCGGGGTTATTCCCGAGCGGGCGGTCAATATCACCCACGGCCACAGCTGACCGGCGGTCCCGCCGTGTAAAATAAAGATCCCGGAATTCGTTCCGGGATTTTTATTTCAGGCGGCAGAGCGGGGCCGGTTATTGCTGGCCTTGCAGCAGGAAAGCCTGTTTTTCGGCGGGAAGGTGGCAGTTAAGAGCGTAGCCCTTGCTTTGTATCCTTTCTTTGGCGGCAGCCAGCATGGCGTCAAGCTCCTCGTCCGTATACTCCGGCCTGGCGTGGAACAGTATGAGGTCCCTGGCCTGGGCCTTCTCGGCGGCAAAATCCACCGTTATGGACAGCCCGGAATGGCCCTGCAGCTTATGGGTCTCGTAATCGTGGTCGGTGTAGGCGGCGTCGTGCAGCAGGATATCCGCGCCGCGCACAAAACCGCCCAGCTTTTCGTCGTAGTCCTGGAAAGCCGTGGCGTCGCCCCAGATCTCACTGTCGGGCGCGTAAGCTATTTTCTTGCCCAGCGTTTCCAGCAGGTAAACCATGGTGTTGGTGGGGTGATTGGCGTAAATGGAGGAGAGTTTCACCCCGGGCAGAAGCTCGTAATTGTCTTCAAGTATTTCGTACACGTCGATCTTGGCCTTGGGCGGGTTCTTGGTAAGCGAGTAGGAACTGTAGAAAGTAGCCTGCGCCACTTCTTTAAGGCTGCGTTCCGGGTCGTTGGCGCCTACCAGGTGTATGGAAAAATTAGGGTCGTAAATGGGCATAAAACTGCCAAGCCCTATTATGTGGTCAAGGTGGTAATGGGTCAGGCAGATCCAGATGTCCTTGTAATAGCGCTTTTTTTCGGAAATCTCTTTGCCCAGTTCCACTATGCCGGTGCCGGCGTCGAAAATAAAAATGTGGTCTTTGGTTTCAACAGAGACGCAAGAGGTCTGGCGGCCATAACGCGAGGGCGAGGTGGGAAGCTGCGGCGCCAGGCCGCGCGCTCCCCATACCGTAAGACGCAGTTGTCCGGCTTCAAGATCGCTGGCCTTGGGGGACAAGTCCTCCCGGATAATTTCGGGTGCCGGGGCGCTGGGGACCTGTGAGGGAGAGGCCGGGGTGCCGTCCAGAATGCTTTTTACGGTCTGGAAAAAAGTATCTACGTTGTAGGGTTTTTGCAGAAAGAAATCGGCGCCGAACTGGAAGGCCCTCTGTTTTTCCACCTGGTAGGATTTCCCGGAAACCACTATTATCTTGATGTGCCGCAGAGAAGCGTCGGCTTTTACGGCTTTACAGATGTCCATGCCGCTGACGCCCGGCATCATGATGTCGGTCACCACCAGGCGCGGCATATGGGCTTTTATCGTGGCGATGGCCTCCATCGAATCCTGCAGGAGCATCACTTTATACCCGCCGTCCGTAAGCAGGTCGCGGGACAGTTCACCCACCATGGGGTCGTCGTCTACAACAAGCACATCGGGGTTTTCCATATTTACTATAATGTATTATACATTTTTTACTGTTAAGTAAATGTTGCGGCTGAAGTCCGCTGTCGGCTGGATTAAATTATGATGCGTGTTATCGCCGGTACTAAAAAAGGCCGGAAAATATTCACTATCCCGAAAGATAAATTCGTGAAGCCCGTATCCGCGCGGATACGGCAATCCCTGTTCGACATCCTGCGTCCGTATATCACCGGGGCCGTTTTCCTGGACCTTTACGCCGGGACGGGCGCCGTTGGTCTGGAAGCCATGTCCCGGGGCGCCGCCAAGGCGGTATTCGTGGAGCACGATGGCCAGTGCATGAAGGTCATAGAAAAAAATATCGCCGCGCTGGGTTTTTCCCTGCAGGCCAGGGCCTTCAAGGGGGACGTGCTTTCCGGAGTTAAATGGCTGGAGCACTTTTCCGATTACAAAGGGTACGACATAGTGTTCATGGGCCCGCCCTATCGTACCTCGGAGAACCTGCCGCTCTTTTACAGCGTGCGGACGCTGGAAATGCTGGCCGAGGCCCGCATAACCACGCCCAACGCCCAACTGGTGGTGCAGCACCACGTAAAGGAAGAGGTTAAGGCGCCGGCCGGGCTGGAACTGTTCCGCCGGGAAAAATACGGCGACTCTTTTGTGGATTTCCTGCGGTTTAAAAAATGATATTCGACCCGCTGGAACTGAACTACAGCAAGATACGCGCCTACCTGGACTGCCCGTTCCTCTACCGCTATATTTACGTGGAGCGTAAGTTCGCGCCGCAAACGCCGTTTTCCTCGCTGGGACTTTCGGTGCACCGCGCGCTGGCCCGGTATCACGCCGGTGGCCGCGACCTCAGCGACCTGCTGGCCCATTACGAAGACGCCTGGCTGCACCAGGGGTATGTAAGCCCGCAGGAAAGCATGGAGTTTTACCGGCGCGGCGCCACGGTGCTGGAGAACTGGTGGATGTATCACCAAAACCACAAGGCGGATATCCTTTACTGGGAAAAACAATTCGAATTTCCTTTCGAAAAATGGCGGGTGAAGGGGACCATAGACAGGATAGACCGCGTGGGGGCGGGGACGGTGGAACTTCTTGACTATAAAATGGCGTTTGAGGGCCGGAAAACAGAGGATGTCGCCGGCAGCCTGCAGCTGGCCATTTACGCCGCGGGCGTGGAGCGCGCGCTGAACCTGAAAGTGGTTTCCATCGGCTACCTGGTGCTTTCCGGGCCGGAAAAAATTTCGGTGCCTTACGACTCTTCCTCAGCCGGCGCCACGCTGGACCTTATCCGCGCCGCCGGCGATAAAATGCTGGCGCTGGATATGTCGCGCAAGGGCGCTTGCGCCCGCTGTGTAATAAGAAAATTCTGCCCGGGGTATGTGGCTCCGGCCGTGCCGGAGCCTGCGTAGGGTTATTTCCAGAACATCCAGAATATAGCGGTGCCCAGGCCTGCCCTGTACGCGATGAAGGGGGCAAGGCTTCTTTTTTTGAGCCAGGCCAGCAGGAAACCTATAGCC
>MGVB01000029.1:119-6071 GCA_001800275.1 Elusimicrobia bacterium RIFOXYA12_FULL_57_11 | reverse complement strand
AAAAGCCGCGTTCAGGTCGGCGGCGTTCAGTTTCATGCCTTCCAGCAGGCCCGCCCCCAGTATTATAGGGGTTCCTATTAAGAAAGAAAGGCGCGCCGCCGCCGGGCGTGAATAGCCAAGCAGCAGCGCCGCCATTATGGTCATGCCGGAGCGCGATGCGCCCGGCATAAGGGCCAGCGTCTGCGCCAGGCCTATAAGCAGCGCGTCTTTAAGCGTGAAATCGGTTTCAGCCAGGGCCTGGCGCGGGCGCCTGTCGGCCAGGTATATGAATAAGGAAAAAAATATAAGGTTGAAAGCTATCCAGCGCGGGTCCCTGAACACGGTGGCCGTAAGGTCGTTAAGCAGCAGGCCCGCTATTCCCGCCGGCATGGAGGCCGCGGCCAGGAGCCAGAGCGTGCGGCCTTCCTTCTGCCGCGGCCGCGTTACCGCGTCGGAGAAGATCTTCAGCCAGTCTTTGGCGAAGTAAATAAATACGGCCAGGAGCGTTCCCAAATGCAGCATCACGTCGTAAGCCAGCCCCTGGTCGGCCCAGCCGAACACGCGCGGCGCAAGCGCCAGGTGCGCGGAGCTTGAAATCGGGAGGAATTCCCCGGCTCCCTGCAGCAACCCCAGTACCGCCGCCTGAAATTCAGTCATTGTAAATCTCCGTGCCCGGATAGTAGTGCTGCAGTATTTCCCGGTAATTATAACCTTTGCGCCCCATGCCCTCGGCTCCCCACTGGCACATGCCTACGCCATGCCCGCTGCCCTTGCCTTCCAGCAGTACATGGTCCTTGTTCTGGTATATTTTATAAAAAGAACTGCGTATCGCCTTCCAGCCCGCCCTGCGCCCGATGCCATGGTAGAAGTCGGTAGCGGACAGCGTAACGCGCCTTGAGCGGGTGTAGAGCTCGAGTTCCGCGGCCCTGCCCGAGGTTCCCCAGGCGCTTATGCGCAGCCCGCGCGCTTCTTCGCCGGCTGTTATCCAGCCCGCGGCCCTGGCCAGCCGCGTAAGGCCGGTAAAATATATCTTGGTTTTCCAGAAAAAGCCGGTGGCCGGGGCGCAGTAAGGGGCGCCGGGGGGGCCGTCGCGCACGGAGATGAGATACGGTTTATGCTCATAAGGCCATACATGGGTCATGGTTTCGGTGCGGCCCCCGCAGGCGGAATGGTAGAAAGTGGACGCCGGCCGGCCTTTATAAAAAAGCAGTTCTCCGCGAGTGGCGTCGGAGGCTTCCCTGGCCTTGGCGCTGATGGTGCCAAGCCCCGTGTAAAGCTGGCAATGCGTGGAGTCGCACATGTTGTAGCCTTCCCGGGAGTGGTTGTTCATATGTGTTACCGTATAAGTGCGGGCGGCCACGGCCTGGGCTTTATAGGCTTCGGATTGTGAAAGGTCTCCCGCTTCCCCGGAAACGACCCCGGCCAGGTAGATCTCCAGTTCAACCGTGTTTATTATTTTCAGGCGGCCCCGTTCGGCCGAGAAGACAAGTTTGCCGCGGTAAAGGCGGCGCGGCAGGCCTTTGCCGGAAAGCCAGATGCCCGTGCCATAAGCGGAGATAGTGATGTGCTTTGCCGCGGCGGTCTTCAGGCCGCCGTCCATGCTGACTACTGCGCCCTTGGCGGTTATCCTGGCCCGGCCTGCCAGCACGCGTTCCCCGGCGAACACCTGGCCTCCGCCGGGTTCAAGGTCCACGGCGGCGGCCTTGTGAAGGGAATAAAGGCGCACGTCCAGAGGCCTTTGCGTGGCTAACGCCGTGGCGGCGCAGGTGAGAATTATGAAAAGGGCCGTCTTCAGAAAATATTCCCCGCGGGGGTGTAGAATTCCGTCAAGGTGGCGGCGGGGTCCGGGGCAAAGCCGTCGCTGTTGGTATTTATGCGGACGAAGCCCGCGGGGGCAAGCGGAAAAGCTTCGCGTATCATTACGCGGCCCGCCAGGAAACCCAGGAGCGGCTGGTGTCCCACCAGCAGCAAGCCCGCTCCCGGGCGCAGGGCCGCGCCGGCCAGCAGTTTAAGAACGCCGGCGGCGTCCCCGTCGCTGAGGGCGGCCGAGCCCAGCCTGCGCGCGCCGGGAAAAATTTCCGCCGCTATATCCGCGGTCGTGGCGGCGCGGCTGAAGGGGCTGGCTATAATAAGTTCTGGCAAAAATCCTGCCTGTTTCAGGCGGATGGCGGTCTTCCTGGCTTGCGCCGCGCCGCGTTCCGAGAGCGGGCGGTCGCAGTCGCGCAGGACCCCGGCTTCGCCGGTGCTGAGCGCGTGGCCGTGCCTCAGGAATACAAGGTCATATCCCTGGTCCGGTCCGTGCCTGGCGTTCTGTCGGTTTTGGTGCATCGCGTCTTTATTTTACTAAATTAAGCGCGCACCGGCCGCGCCGCAAAGGGCGCGTCTGAGTGCGGGTATTAAATCTTCTTATTACCCGGCAAAGTTCGGGCGCGGGGCGCGCCCGTGTCCTGTTAAGCGTAAAAATGCCGCCAGGCGGCGCGGTAGTATTAGCCTGGCTTATATTAAGTGGCGGCGGGCGGACTGGCGCCGGAATATTTAAGGAGTGTTAACCGCGCGAAGTTAACTATAATATAAGCACAGCCAATGTTAATTTGACAACGGAGGTTACCCGGTGAACTACCATATACTGAAAAAAGACGAACTGGACGGGTTCGTAAAGAAGCTCGCCAAAAAGATGAAAGTTTACGCCCCCGTAGCTAAAGGGCACGATAATTTCGCTTTCGAGGAAGTTGCCTCGGCCGGTGAAATAGCGCTCAGCTATATCCCTACCATACTGCCTCCCAAAAAATACTTCATGCCCCAGCGCGAAAAGCTGCTGGACTTCGATCTGACCGGCGGCAAGCCCGCCGACAGAGCGGTGCTGGACGCCCCGGAACTTGCCATTTTTGCCGTGCACACCTGCGACCTGGCCGGCATACAGTGCCTGAACATGGTGTTCTCCGAAAAGCCCCGGGACTATAACTACATACTCCGCAAGGAGAAGATTTTTATAATAGGCCTGGAGTGCCTGAAGTACTGCGACGGCAACGCCGGCTGCGCGATGGTGGGCAACCATAATCCCAACGGCGGCTACGACCTGTTCTTTACCGACCTGGGCGACAGGTTCATAATACATGTGAACACCCAGAAGGGCGAGGAACTGGTGGAAAACATGGGCCTGGCCAAGGCGGCCGCGGCCGACATGGCGGCCCTGGACAAGGTGCGTGAGGGCAAGAAGCAGGCCTTCGCCACCGAGCCCGGCGCCGATCCGAAGAAGCTGCCCGAAGTGTTCGCCAGGGCGATGGAGAGCAAAATCTGGCACGAGCTGGGCGCGCGCTGCGTAAGCTGCGGCAACTGCACCAATGTCTGCCCCACCTGCTACTGTTTTGACATGGCCGACACCATCAACCTGGACATGAAGACCGGCTTCCGCACGCGGACCTGGGATTCCTGCCAGTTCGAGACTTTTGCCGCGGTGGCCGGCGGGGAGAACTTCCGCGAAGAGCGCGCCAACCGCCAGCGTCACCGCTTCTACCGCAAGTTCAAGTACCCGCTGGATAAGTTCTACAGATCCTTCTGCACCGGCTGCGGTCGCTGCACGCGTACCTGCATGGCCAAGATCAGCCTTAAGGACACCCTTAAGGCCCTGGTCGCCGAGCACAAATAAGGGGACATCATGACCGAGATACAAAATTCCAACTGGAAGCTACGCAAGGGGCAGATAATTGCCGCAAAGCAGATGACGGCCACGGAAAAGTGGTTCGACATAAAGCTCGAGGACGGCGACCTGGACCACGAGCCCGGGCAGTTCGTGCAGGTGGAGTTGTACGGTATAGGCGAGGCGCCTATTTCCGTGTGTTCCAGCCCCACCAGGCGCGGCTCTTTCGAACTGACCGTGCGCGCCGCCGGCCGCCTGACGAAACATATGCAGGGTATGGGCGTGGGCGACTGGCTGGGCATACGCGGGCCGTTCGGTAAACCTTTCCCGGTGAAGCTGATGACCGGCAACGACTTGCTGTTCGTGGCCGGCGGGCTGGGCATAGCGCCGTTGCGCTCGCTGATCAATTACGTCATCGACAACCGGCGCGAATTCGGTAAGGTGGACATATTGCTGGGCTGCAAGACCCCTACAGATATGCTGTTCGGCTCGGAAATAGCCGGGTGGCAGAAGCGCCTTGACGTTAACTTTTCCTGCACCGTGGACCGCACGGCCCCGGACTGGAAGGGCAACGTGGGCCTTATCACCAGCCTCATTCCCGGAGTGACCATTAATCCCGAGAAGACGTTCGCCGTGGTAGTGGGCCCGCCTATAATGTACAAGTTCGTAATAGCCGAACTCCTTAAGAAGCGCCTGCCGGAGCGTCAGATAATACTGTCGCTGGAGCGGCACATGAAATGCGGCATGGGGAAATGCGGCCACTGCCAGATAGACCACCCCAAAAATTATTACTGCTGCAAAGACGGCCCCACCTTCACCTATGAAGAGGTGAAGGAATCGAAGAAGCTTTAATACGGAGAATAATGATGAAAACAGAGAATAAACCCGTAACTACCGCCGCCAAGCCTAAAGTGGCTTTCTTTGACTTCGCCTCCTGTGAAGGCTGCCAGTTGCAGATCACCAACCTCGGCGAAAGCCTGCTGGATATCCTCGGCGCCATAGACGTGGTGGAGTTCCGCGAGGCTATCAGCGAGAAATGGGACGGCGACTACGACGTCGTCTTTATAGAAGGTTCGATAGGCGACCCGCACGCGGAAGAGCGCCTTAAAAAGATACGCGCCCGCGCCAAGGTGCTCATAGCCTACGGCGCCTGCGCCTGCACCGGCGGCGTTAACGGCATGAAGAACTCCTTCCAGATCGACGAGATACGGGCTAGCGTCTACGGCAAGGATTATAAACTGTTCGCCAGCACGGCCACCAAGGCCGTGCACCAGGTGGTGAAAGTCGACTATTCCATAAACGGCTGCCCCATCTACGCGCCGGAGCTGGTGGAGGTGCTCAAGCACGCCCTGCGCGGCCTGCCCTACACCGTCCCTGATAACCCCGTCTGCTCCGAGTGCAAGCTTAATGAGAACGTGTGTATGTACGAGCGCGGCCTGGCCTGCCTGGGCCCCTGGACCAAGGCCGGCTGCAATTCCTGGTGCGTGAACAACGGCAATATCTGCTACGGCTGCCGCGGCGAGGTGTCCAATCCCGCCAAGAACGCCAATGACGTTATAGGCAAATACAACCTGAAGCCCGAACTTATAAAGGCCAAGTTCGACATGTACAACAAGTGTAAGGAGGCTGACGCCAAATGACCACCGATAACAAAAATCTGAACATTAAAGTCGAATACGTCACCCGCGTGGAAGGCCACGGTAACATAGTGGTGAACGTTAAAGAGGGGAAGATAGAAAAATGCGAGTTCCACGTGGTGGAAACCCCGCGCCTTTTTGAGGGCATGCTGCGCGGGCGCTCCATCTTTGAGGCCCAGCATATAACCTCCCGCATCTGCGGCATCTGCTCCTGCGGCCATTCGCTGGCTTCCATACAGGCGGCGGAAGACGCGCTGGGCGTAGTGCCCACCGAGCAGACTGTAAAGCTCCGCAAGCTGCTGCTCGATTATGAGTTCCTGGACAGCCATATTCTGCACGCGTACCTGCTGGTCGCCCCCGACGTGCTGGGTGTGCCGTCCTTCATTCCGCTGGTCGCCTCGCATAATAAGACCGTGCGCCAGATCCTGCGCCTGAAAAAGGCCGTCAATGACGTCTGCGACATCCTGGTAGGGCGCCATATCCATCCGATCACCGCCATAGTGGGCGGCTGGACCAAGCTGCCGTCGAAGAAAGAGATAGACGCGCAGATAAAGATACTGGAGGACATGGCGGGCGACCTGGGTGAATTGCTGGCGCTGGCCAAGACGCTGACCTTCCCGGACTTCAAGCGCGAGACCGAATTTGTGGCGCTGGTGTCTGACGACGGGGAATACCCGCTGCTCAACGGCGATATCGGCT
>MGVB01000029.1:0-111 GCA_001800275.1 Elusimicrobia bacterium RIFOXYA12_FULL_57_11 | reverse complement strand
GGTAAGCGTGTAGGCAAGAAGGATTACCGCCAATCCACCAACGAGTTTATAGACCCGCGCTCTTCGGCTAAGTTCTCGAAGTGGTCCCGCGAAAGCGTGTTTGTGGGCGCG
>MGVB01000028.1 GCA_001800275.1 Elusimicrobia bacterium RIFOXYA12_FULL_57_11 | reverse complement strand
AAGCACAAAAAAGAAAAACTTAAGATGCCGGCGGGCACGCAGGCCGCCAGGGCGTCGGGGCTGTAATGCGCCAGGAACACCCGGTTCGTGAACTGCATGATGGTATGCGAAGCGGTAGAGAGGATAAGCGGGTAAGCCACGCGGACAAGTTCGCGTATTCCACCGTCTTCCCCTGCGGGATGTGTCATATTAACCTGAGCGACGCTGACTCCGGCGCTTTGGCGCTACTTCGCGGCATAAAAACGCAGCTTTTCCAGATTGGCGCGGAATTGTGCGTTGTCCATAAACCTGCCGAAGAGCAGGTCCCCCAAGCGCTTGCCGGCTTCTATATCGGACGGGTGATGCACGCCGCTTATCACGCGGTTAAGGGCGGCCTCGTCGCCGCGGGCCATAAATTCGGAACGGCGCAGCGGCGCTATCTCCGTAAGCATCAGGGCATAAAGCCGCGCCAGAGTGGCGTGCCCGCTGGGGTAGGCAAGTCCGTTTATCCGTCCCAGGCATGGAGCGAGCGCGGGATCTACGAGGAAAGGCCGCGGGCGGACGTTCTTGTTTTTCAAAATAGTAATGGCAGTACTGGCGTCTTCACGCACCCGCAAAAGAAAGACCTTGCTCTCTTTGGGCAGCGGGCCGGTGAAAGGTTTCAGCCGCCCGAAAAACTGCTCAAAATAAGCCTCGCCCTCGGCCTCCGCCCTGGCGCATTGGTCCACGGTGCGTTTTGCCTGCCAGTTGCGCAGTTCTATAAAATCAGCGCGGTCCACCGGCGAGCCGGGAGCCGGCGCGGAAGCGAACTCCATAACCTCCAGGCGGGCCTTATCGAGGTATACGGCCGAGCCGTCATGGCGATGAGCGCCCGAACAGCCGGCAAAGGCCAGAAAAAGAACTGCCAGCGGTAAAAACCTGTTTTGCCTGGTCACTGAACCTCCCTGTCAGTCATCCGTCTTTTCGCTGCGCTTGCGGTTGCTGTGGTCCAGCACTTTCTTGCGCAGCCGCAGGCTCTTGGGCGTCACCTCAACCACCTCGTCCTCTTCCACGTACTCTATAGCCTGCTCCAGGCTCATCACGCGCGGCGGGATAAGCATTATGGACATATCCGAGGTGGAAGAGCGCATATTGGTCTGCTTCTTTTCCTTGCAGGGATTGGTTACCAGGTCGTTGCCGCGGCAATGTTCTCCCACTATCTGGCCGGCGTAAACTTCCTGGTTGGGGCTGATGAACATTACGCCGTGGTCCTGCAGGCCGTTTATAGAGTAGCCGGCGGTGGTGCCGGTTTCCTTGGCTATAAACACGCCGTTACGCTTGGGCGGCTGGAACTTGCCCTCGGGCAGGAAGCCGTGGAAGCTGTGGTGCATAAGGCCCGAGCCCCTGGTGAACGACATAAACTCTGATTTGAAGCCGATGAGCGCGCGCGAGGAAATTACGTATTCGAAACGCACGCGGCCGTCTTCGCCTATCACCATGTTCTTCATCTGCGCGCCGCGGGCGCCGAGCCCGTTCATTACCGCGCCCTGGTATTCCGCCGGGGCGTCCAGGATAAGCGATTCAACCGGTTCCACCGATACGCCGTTCTCTTCATGCGTTATAACCACCATCTTGGAAACGCAGAGTTCGTAGCCTTCGCGGCGCATGGTTTCTATCAGCACGGAGAGGTGCAGTTCGCCGCGGCCGGCCACTTTAAAGCCTGCCCCGTTGGGGAGTTCCTCTATCTTCAGGCCCACATTGGTCTGCTGCTCGCGCAGCAGGCGGTCGCGTATCTGCGTGGCGGTCACAAATTTACCCTCGCGGCCGGAAAAGGGTCCGTCGTTGGCGTAAAATTCCATAAACAGGGTGGGCAGTTCTATATCGAGCCCGGGCAGGACCCCGGGGAATTCCACGGAGGACACGGTGTCTCCCACCTCTATTCCCTCAAGCCCGGCTATGGCCACTATATCACCGGAGCGGGCTTCTTTAATGACTATCCGCTCCAGGCCCTTGTAGCCCATCAGCTGCATGACCTTGCGGGTCACGGCAGGGGTTTTCTCGGACGCCACGGAAACCTGCTGGCCGGAAAGGATCTTTCCCTGCACAATGCGCCCGATGCCGATGCGGCCGGTGTAGGAGCTGTAGTCCAGGATAGTGACCAGCAGCCTGAGCGGAGAGTCGTCCAGGTCCAACGGGCCGGGGACATTCTTTATGATGGTCTCGAAAAGGTAAGACAGGTCTTCCCTCTTCTCTTTATGGTCGGGCGAGGCCCAGCCGTCGCGGCCAACGGCGTATACTACGGGGAAGTCCAGTTGGGCGTCCGAGGCGCCCAGTTCCATAAACAGCGCGAACACTTTGTCCAGCGTGCCATGGGGATCGCAATTGGTGCGGTCAATCTTGTTTACTACAACTATGGGACGCAGGCCCAGGGCAAGGGATTTTTTCAGGACGAAGCGGGTCTGGGGCATGGGGCCGTCGAGGGCGTCCACAAGCAGCAGCACGCCGTCCACCATGCGGAGTACACGTTCCACTTCGCTTCCGAAGTCGGCGTGACCGGGAGTGTCTACTATGTGAATGGTGGTGTCTTTGTAGCGGACGGAGGTGTTCTTGGAAAGGATGGTGATGCCGCGCTCTTTTTCGAGGTCGTTGGAATCCATTATGCAGATAGCTTCTTCGCCGCTTTTGTCGTGGAAGGCGCCGGTCTGTTTGAGCATGGCGTCTACCAGGGTGGTTTTGCCGTGGTCGACGTGGGCTATGATGGCGATATTGCGCAGGTCTGTCCGGCGCTTGAGTTTGTCTTGTTGCATTTGGTGTTGGTGCTCCTTGCTTAAAACGGAAATTTTTTCAGTCATATTCTTATAAGTCCCCAGCGGGTGACCGGGATGCTTCCCCTGCTCGCCCGGGCCGAGGAAACCCTTGCGTGGTTTCCCCCCGCCTTACCTTGATGGCGGGGCCCC
Organism: Elusimicrobia bacterium RIFOXYA12_FULL_57_11; assembly: GCA_001800275.1. Classification (GTDB taxonomy): domain Bacteria; phylum Elusimicrobiota; class Elusimicrobia; order Elusimicrobiales; family UBA9959; genus UBA9959. Next base: position 13,404 of record MGVB01000028.1, on the reverse strand, counting down.
CTTTCCGCAACGGGTGAGCAGGGTAATACCCCGCCCATCCTTGCTCAATTTTCACTGACTGACGGTGCCGGCGTTGGCTTCCAGGGCTTTTAGCTCTTCTTCGTAGGCGGCGATTTTGGCCTCCAGGGCGGCCATTTTGTCGCCCAGGTCTTTTACCTGCTTATAATCAGAGTGGATTTCGGGAGCGGACATTTTGGAGGCAAGGCTTTCCACGGTTTTTCGCGAGTAGGCTATTTCTTTTTTAAGGGTTTCGGCGCGGCGCGTTTTTTTGCGGCTTTCGGCTTCCTGGCGCTTTTTTTCTTCCCAGTCCACGCTGTCGGCTTTGGGGGCGGCGGCGGGTTCGGGTTTTTTCCTGGCGCCGGCTGCTTCGGCCTGCAGTTGGTCCTGGCGGTGGCGGAAATAATCGTAGTTCCCTGGGTAGACGGTGGTCTTGCCCTGTTCTATGTGAACCACGGAATCGGCCAGGGCGTTGATGAAGTAGATGTCATGGCTGATAAAGCAGAGGGTGCCTTCGAATTCTTTGAGGGCGGCTACCAGGGCGTCCACGCTGGCCATGTCCAGGTGGGTGGTGGGCTCGTCCATCAGGATGACGTTGGGCGGGTCCATCAGCAGCTTCACCAGCATCAGGCGGCTTTTTTCACCGCCGGAGAGCACCACGGTCTTTTTATGCACATTATCGCCGGGGAAGAGGAAAGTCCCCAGCACGGTCCTTACCGTAAGCTCGGGGTTCATGCGGTCGTTGTCCATGGCTTCCTGCAATACGGTCTTGCGGGGGTCCAGTATGCCTTCGCGGTGCTGGGAGAAATAGCCTGTTTTAACGTTCAGGCCCAGCTTGCGCTCGCCGGAATCGGGCTCTATCACGCCTGCGAGCATTTTAAGCAGGGTGGATTTGCCGGCGCCGTTATGGCCGACAAAAGCCATCTTCTGGCCGCGCTGCAGTTCGAAATCGAAACCTTCGTAAACCCGTATGGGGTCATGCTCCGGCACATTGTAGACCTTGCTGATATTCCTGAGCTCCAGCACCTTGGTGCCGGTGCGGTTGGGCTGCGGAAAGCGCATTTTTACGGTCTTGGTTTCCGCTATCAGTTCTATGCGCTCCAGTTTATCCAGGCGCTTTATCATGCTCTGCACGCGGGAAGCGGTGGAAACGCGCGCGCGGTTGCGGGCGATGAAGTCTTCCATCTGCGCTATTTCTTCCTGCTGCAGGCGCCAGGCCGAATAGATCTTTTCTTTCTCCGCCTGGCGCTGGGCCACAAAATTCTCGTAATTTCCGTAGTAGGCGCGCAGGGTCTTTTCCTGCACCGAAATTATGGCGTTGCAGACGGTGTTCACAAAAGCGCGGTCGTGCGAAATAACGAAAATGGCGCCCTGATAGCCGGCCAGGTAGTCCTGCAACCACAGGAGCGAGTCCAGGTCCAGGTGGTTGGTGGGTTCGTCCAGGAGCAGCAGGTCCGGCTTTTTTATGAGGAGCCTTGCCATGGCCACGCGCATGGACCAGCCGCCGCTCAGGGTATTTACCACACGGTTAAAATCGGAGACCTTAAAGCCCAGGCCCATCAGTATGGCCTTTGCTTCGGCCTCTATGCGGCCGTCGTAATCCTCCACCCCGTCCAGGGTTTCCTCCACTACGGAGCGCTCGGAGGTGGGGGCGTTCTCCTGCGGCAGATATCCCACCACCACGCCTTTTTTGAACTGTATTTCCCCGTCGTCGACGTCTTCCTCGCGCAGCATCATTTTAAAAAGGGTGGATTTGCCAGAGCCGTTAGGGCCCACCAGCGCGAAACGCTCCCCCTCATTTATCTGCAGGGAGGCGTCCTCGAAAAGGGTCTGAGAAGAAAACGATTTGGAGATATTCCTGATGGTTATCATAGAAGCACGGCCCGTTTGCGGGTTTTTCTAGCAGTAAAATTTGCCGGGAACTGACAGGACAAGGAAAATCAAGCCAACCGGGAACTGCCGAGAACATATTTTAGCATTTTCCGGCGCGCATATAAAGTAAAGGCCCCTGCTGGCGCATTCAATAACGCTCTGATGACTTTGAAGCGCAAAAGATATACACTACACCATGTTAACATACACTAACTCCGGGGTTTATCATGAGACATGCAATTGCCGTTTTAGTGGTTTTACTTTGCGCGTTGCCGGCCGGGAGCGCGTTTATAGGCACCGGGGGGTTCCCGGCGGGAACAATGGTATCGGCCACCTCCGGGGATATCCCAATCGAGGAAATAAAACCCGGGGACAGGATACTGGCTTTTTCTGGGGAGAACCTGGTGCAGAGCACTGTGCGCGATACCTACAGCAAAAAAACTCTGTTATTGACTCTGGTTACGGAGCGCGGCAAACTGGTAACCACCAGTTATCACCCGCTGCTCACCTGGAAAGGCTTCACCGAGGCGCAAAAACTCAAGCCGGAAGACGAGGTAGCCGTACTGAAAAACGGCCGCCGCTCCTGGACAAAGGTCAAAAGCGTGAAATCAGGTAAAGTGGGGATAGTCTACAACATTGAAACCGGGCCGCCGCACACTTTTATAGCCAACGACTTCCTGGTGCACAATTAAAACGACCTCGGCGCCCGGAGAACGGGCGCTGCCGCCGCACGAACAGCCACCCGCGCGGCACTGTTATTGGCCGTACTGTTTTTCACTTTCCGGTTGAAAAGACGTTCTTTTGACGGGCAGAAAACCGCGCCCGCCGGCGGCGAATAAGGGTTATTGCGGCTGGAACAGCGTCCACCAATACGTTTCTTTACCCTTGAACTCGTTTTCATAATAGTTTTTGGAATTTTCAAACCCGGCAAGCCTGCGCTCAAATGGCGCCGCGTCAACACCGTCCTGCTGCGCCTGGGCCAGCGCGAGTTCCGTTTCGCTTATCAGGTTTTTCAGGAGTTTTATCCCGGTCTGCCGCGCTATGGCCGAGGGACCCGAATCCGGGCCATTCTCCACCCAGGTATTAACCTGCTCCGCCAGCGCCTCATCCCTTACACCGCTGAACACAGGCAACTCCGCCCTGGTGCCGAACAGTTCAAAATAGACCTCTGCGGCGCAGGCGTTTATCATGTATCTTTTTTCAGCCGACTCCGGCACGCCTATATGCACAAGCTCCGCGGCTTCACGCCCTATAAGCGCGGCATAATATTTATAACCGTTGGTACGGCCTCTTATATTTTCATTTATCAGGATAATCGGGCGCTTCTCTTTGCCGGCGCCCTCAACGCGCCACGCGCTGGGCGCGGTGAGCGCGGCGTCAAACTTAACCACGGCGTTTTTGGCGCGCAGCCATTCCACAAGCCAAACCCCGGTGCCGTCCATATTGTCGGCCATGGCCACCATCACAAAATCAAGGGAAATATTGCCAGGGGCCGCTTTTGGCGCGGCAGCGAAACAGAAGCACGGGACAGCGAATAACAGGGAAAATAAAAGCGGGGCAAACTTCTTCATTAAACCTCCTGCTCGAAGGCATATAAAAAGTATACCGCGCAACAGGAGGGACCGCGAGGGCATTAAGGGCAGGGCCAGGGGACCCTACAGGCCTAGATGGTTTTCACTCTATAGCCTGAAGCTTCAAGTTCTTTTTTCACGAACTCCCGGTGCTCCCCTTGTATTTCGAGAGTCCCGAGTTTTACCGTGCCACCCACGCCAAGGCGTTTTTTCAATTTACTAAGAAGCTCGTCTTTTCCGGCGGGATGCATGGGTAATTTTTCCACCAGCGTTACCCCGCTGCCTTTGCCGGTCTTGCGGAAGGAAACCCGTACGGGTTCGGTCTGCGTGCGTTTTTTTGGCGCCCCGGCAAGACCTTCCGGGCACTCACAGGGAGTTTTGCTGCAATCAGCACAGGTAATGCGCCCTTGCGGGCCCGTAGAATAAACCAGCCGGTCATCGCTGAGCATGATAGGACTCCTTGCTTATAAAAAAGCCCGCTGTCAAGCGGGCTTTTAAATTGCCACGTTAGTGGGCTTACTTTTTGGTAACGTTAGTGGCTTTAGGGCCTTTATCGCTTTCGGTCACTTCGAACTCAACGTCCTGACCCTCGGCGAGCGTCTTAAAACCTTCACCTTTGACATCCTGGTGATGTACAAAAAGATCCTTGCCGCCGTCGTCCGGGGTAATGAATCCGTAACCTTTCTGATCGTTAAACCACTTCACTTTTCCTTTAGGCATTTGTTTATTGCGTTCCTTTTTACTAATTTTTGCACCAAAAGCGTAGCCCTGATGCTTTGTCGTATATATAATACCTTATTTTTGCGAAAAATTAAAGGTTAGGCGTTTATCAGCCAAATTTTTTATTTACCCGATTTTGTACAATTCAAGCCATGAACATTAAAACCGCGCCTTTTTTAATATCTATCCTTCTTTTTGCAGGTACCGCGGCCTCCGGGGCCGCTAAGGCTTCGACAGTTTCATGTTTTGTGGATATCTCCTCGGCGGCCGGTCTGACGGGGGCCAGCGCCCAGAACGTAACCTGGACGGACATAAACAGAGATAACCGGCCCGACGCCGTTATTACCGGCAACAGGAATGGCCCCGCGCTAGAGGTTTTCTTGAATGTGGAAAAAGACGGCGGGCACGGTTTTGTTAACTTCACGGAAGAATCGGGCATTAACCGCCAGCCCGGCATCAGCACAGGGTCCAGGGTCGGCTCCTTCCAGATTTTCGGCGATGTGGACAACGATGGCGACGCCGACATCTTCAGCGGCATGTACTGCGAATTCGAAAAGCCCAAAACCGGGACCGGCTCGGAAATTCCGCTTAAAGACGCGGACGGCAATATAATTTTCGACAAGCCGGACCACGGGCTGCGCTCTGAAATACTTTTAAACGACGGAGCCGGCAGGTTCACGATACTCAGCAATTCAGGCGTAAATCTGCCCCCCGAGACCGCGGCCTCGGCGGCTTTTTTCGACTATGACAACGACGGCAACCTGGACTTGTTCGTTGGCAACTGGTACAAGGAGTACGGGATTTCCTACATAAGCTATCCCAGCCGCCTCTACCGCGGCCTGGGCGACGGCAGGTTTGCGGAAGTTACCGAGGCCGCGGGCCTGCTGACGCAGCCCACCGAGGGCAGGCCCGACTCAAGCCGTCCCGTATACGGGGTTTCACATTGCGACTGGAACAACGACGGCTTGCAGGACATACTGGTTTCGGTTTACGGGCGCCAGGCCAACCGCCTGTGGAAGAACAACGGCGACGGGACTTTTACCGACGTGGCGCCAGCCACCGGCTTCGACGGCGACGAAATACGCCACGGCCGCTACCCCCCCGGCACAAAGCGCGAACCGGAAGGCGAATGGCGCTCGCACGGCAACACCTTTTCCGCCGCCTGCGCCGATTATGACAACGACGGCGACATGGACGTCTTCCTGGGCGAAATCACCCACGGCTGGGCCGGGGAGGCGTCCGATCGTTCCAGCCTGCTGGAAAACCTGGGCGAAAAGAGCGGCTTCGCTTTCCGACGTGACGCCGAGTTGCTCCACCGTGTACACCAGAGCACAAAGAGCTGGAACCAGGGCGATATGCGGGTGACCTGGCTTGATTTCGACAATGACGGCCGCCTGGACCTGCTTGTTTCCAGCGGCGATTATCCTGACGGCCAATATCTGCGTCTTTACCGGCAGTTGAAACCGGGCAAGTTCGAGGATGTCACGCAGGAAGCCGGCTTTAACTGGGAAAGCTCCGCCGGGATCTCGCTGGCGGACTACGACGGCGACGGCTACACGGACATACTGGCGGGAAAATCCTGGATGCGCATGCCGAAGGATAAGCGCATAGGCGATTTCCCGGCCGGCGCTCTTTTTAAAAATGAGACGGTTAATAAAAACAACTGGCTGGCGGTAATCCTTGAAGGCAAGGGCACGGGAGGCGCCAACAAGAACGCCATAGGAGCGCGCGTAACGCTTAAAACCGGGAAAACCCGGCAAGTGCGCGAAGTGCTGAGCGGCACGGGCAACGCCGGCCAGGCGAATTCACTAACACTGCATTTCGGGCTGGGCAGGGCTAAAAAGATAGACGCCCTGGAAGTGCGTTGGGGAGACAAAGCCGGCTCGGTTTCGGTTTTTAAGAATGTCCCGGTAAACACCTATATAAAAATCGGCCAATCCCCCGAAATACTTACGCCTTTAGCCCGGACTGGAACAAAAAATTAAATCTTTGCCCTGTAAAGGGTGTCCCGTCTTTCGAGAAATTAATATCGGCCGCTCACTCCCAGTTGGCCCGGTAAGGCATTGAAACACCAATCTTTATATTTACCGGCAGCGGAGAACTTTCCCTGTTGAATTTCAACCCCTTACCCATATTCTGCGCGGCAAATCCGACCGAGAGATCTTCACCGCTGATAAGAAGACCAAGGTTCATCGCCAGCGTTTAGGCCGAGCCCAGGATCTCGGCTTTCACGCCTTTAACCGCCGCCAACCCTCTGGGCCAAAAGACTGAAAGATGAGAGGCCTTTTGAGCCTTAAAATTATGGCACGTTTATAATATCATTTCATCTGAGCTGGCGGGTTTACCGTTATTCTTGCGCAGCAGGGAGAACAATGTGAATGTAAAATTTTACCCCTTACTTTGTTTACTCAGCGCGGTCTGCCTGGCCCCGGCGCAGGCAACGCAGCTTTCCGGCGACGCGGTTTTCTTTAAAGCGCTATCCGGCATCAGCGGCGGTGCAGCGGTTTCCCGGCCGCAAATCTCCCCCGCCAAACCCGTAAGACTTAACGCTCCGTTCAACAACAAAAACGGCATTTCCGCCCAGCTGGACGAATGGCTGGGAATCTTCCACTACCTGGAACTTCAACCCGCCATGGACCTGGCCGCCATGTCCGGCGAAGTGGTGCTGGGCCTGGCCGGCGGCACTTATAACGGGGTGATCCTCGGCGAATCCCACGGCACCCAGCCGGAGATAACCGCCGGCATACGCATTGTAAAGGACGTGCTGGCCGCGCGCGGGATAGGCGCTTTCTCCCGGGAAAAAGAGACTTTCCCCGCCATAGATTTTCTGGCCGCAAAGAACGTGCCGGTACTTACGTTCAAAAACCAGTTCAAGCCGGAGCCCGATGTGCAGGCCGGCCTTAAGGCCGCCGGCAAAAAAATACTGGTAACCTATACCGGGCACGCCCACACCGCGGTGCGTCTTAAGAACTATTTTCTTTTCACCCTGCTGGAAGGCAAACCCTGGGGCTACGTTCCCGGCGGCAAGGACATGGTAACCGTTGAAGACTCCTTCCTCAAAGAGCAAAAAAACCCGGTAATTGTGGCCATGTTGACCGAGGCGCGGGTACTGCGCCGCGTGGAACAGATGTTCCTGCGCAAATTCATTGGCGAGGCCGGCATCTCCGCCCAGGAGTATTTTAAGAACCTGCAAACCCTGAGGAACCTCTGGGAAGCTAAGGTTATGCAGTACCCCTCCCACGCGCAAGACATCTATTTTGTACGCTCTCCTGAACAAGCCAACCTGTTCGTGGGAATAACCCCCGGCGAACGCAGGCCGGTGGCGGTTGACGCGGTGCTGCAGGTGCTGCCCCTGCCGGAATTCTCCGCCTGGCTTGGCGGCGAGAAAATAAAAACAGTGGAATCCCTCTGGGGCAGCGACGAGACCGGTGTGTCGTACCGCGTAGTAGTGCGCAAATTCAGCGGCGACCTTTTTGAACGGACCATCAGGCCCTGATGGCGTTCATACTTAAAAGCGTGCTGGGGCTGGCCACAGTGGCCTTTGGCCGGGTATATTTTACGGACCTGGCCAGAAACCGCGCCTCTTTTTCCCGCAAGTCCGGCCCCGGACTGACGGCCATAGGGTTCATCACCAACTTTTTCGACACGCTGGGCATAGGCAGCTTTGCCCAGCAAACCGCGCTTTTTAAATTTTTCCGGCTCGTAGACGACCGCCTGATACCCGGCACCATGAACGCGGGCAATACTATCAACACCGTAATGCAGGCTTTTATTTTTTTATCCGCCGTGCAGGTGGACCCCTTAACCCTGGTCTCCATGTCGGCAGCCGCGCCGCTGGGGGCTGTACTTGGCGCCGGCGCAGTGGCCAGAATGCCGCGCCGCCGCATACAGCTGGGGATGGGAATAGGGCTTCTGGTTGTAGCGCTAACTATCCTGGCAGGCCTGCTCGGGCTGATGCCGCTGGGTGGGGAAGCCCTGGGGTTGGCCGGCGGAAAACTTGTTTTTATAGTAGTTATGAGCTTTATTTTCGGGGCACTGCAGACCATAGGCATCGGTTTCTACGCTCCCTGTATGGCCATGGTCTACGCGCTGGGTATGCACCCGCGCACAGCTTTCCCTATAATGATGACCGCCACCGCCATGCTGATGCTGGCCGGCAGCTACCGCTTTATAAAGGAAGGCGCGTATGACCGCAAAGCCGCCCTTGCCCAGACCCTGGGCGGCGCGGGGGGCGTCATACTGGCGGCCTTCGTGGTAAAAGCACTGCCACTGACGGTCATGAAATGGGTGGTATGCGCGGTAGTGCTCTACACTTCGGCGTGGATGTTCATTTCAGCCGCGGAAAAAGAAACCCCTGAGCCCCGGCCGGGATTGCCGGCATAAAACGCCTGAGACCGGCCCCCTGCCGGGACCGGTCTCAGGCACGGCCGGTATCCCTTCTATTTTGACTGTTTGAGTATTTCCCTTGCCCGCACTTTGGCTTCGGCCATTTTTGCTTTTTCCGGCTCATCAAGCGGGATAACATCACCGCTGTCCAGGAGTTCTTTTACCTTGGCCAGGAGCGCCGTTTTAGCGCCAGGGGAGGCAAACCACCGCCGGGAATCCTTTTCCATCTGCTCGTAGGTAATATCCTTGCTGTTCTTGATGCGCGAGGCCCAATACCGGGCTTCTATATCGAACACAGTACTATTTATCTCATCCACCCGTTCCATTTTCGCCCGGCGGGCTGCCATGGCCGGGGTATCGGGCTTGCCTGCCTGAAGTATAGAACGAGCCTTTGCTTTACCTTTCTCGAATCTTTCCTGCTCTTCCGCGGTAAGGGCCCGCGCAGTTCCGGCATCAAGGATATCCTTGATCTTGCCCAACAGCATAGCTTTAGTCTCGGGCATGGCTGTCCAGTTCGCTGAATTCACCACAAGTTTATCATAGGTTATATCACCAGTATTTTTTATACGCCAGGCCCAGTGCATTGAGTTAACATCGGCAATTTCTTTTTGTACTCTGTCTATTTCCAGCAGTTTATCTTTAGGCAAAGCGCGGCCAGACATCGATCCGGCGCGCCTGCCGGGTGACGCCCCCTGTTTATCAGCTGGCGGCGTTTGAGCGGCGGCAGGATCCGCGTAAAAAGCCGGTCCTGCAAGCAAAGACAGCAAAACAGTTGCAAGTATAATTCTCATTAAAATTACCTCCCTAACCGGTTTAAACATTGAAATATCAACAGCCATATCCCGGACAGCCTGCTTGCAAGAATATTATATACAAAATAGACCAGGCACACTGCCATCCACAGACCGGAAAACCGGAAAATAAAACATTACAATTTAAAGAAATTTCTTATTTTAGAGAGCAGATCCTGCTGTTCCGTTTTAAGGCCTTTCACTGCCCCGGCCCCGGCCATTATTTCCCTGGCCTCAGTAAGTTCTATCCGCCTACTGGCCAGCAACGCGGCTATGGATTCCGCTATTTCCGGGCGGCTGGCCAGCACTCCGGCAAAGCCCTCCCGGTCAAGCCTGTAGCAGCGCACCTCCCCTGCGGCTACGGCAGTGGCGGAGCGCGGCTCCCCGGTAAGTAGCCCGGCTTCACCAAGGAAATCACCGGGACCAAGCGTCTTTACCGCCCGGTAATCCATGTTGCCTTCGCGATACAGGCGGACTTCCGCCGCCCCCTGGTAAATTATGTAAAGCCAGTCGGCCACCGAACCCTGCCGGGTCATGATCTCACCGCTGGCAAATGGCGTGGACTTAAGGCGGCCGGCAAGTATTTCCTTTTCCTTTTCGGTCAGCACCTGGAACACGTACACCCCGTTAAGGGCGGCCAGGCGCCTTTCCTGCTCCTCCTTCCTGCTTTTCTCCGCCACTTCCTCCGCGGCCTGGGCCAACACCATGGTCCTGCCGTGCACTGAAAGCTTTATGCCTGCGCGTGAGAGCGCGTAAAACACCCTGGCGCGCACCCGGGCGTCCACACCACCGGGAGCGGAAAAATCGGTCAGCCAATAGCGGGCCTCATACAATACGCTGCCAGGCTGAAAATCCTTTATAATGCAGTCGGGCGCCGGTTCGGCGGCCACCCCGGGGGGAGGGTCGTCCCGCAAGGCCTGCTCCACGGGCCCTATAACTTCCCCGGGCTGCTTGTCGTAATAAACATTGAAAGACACCGTGCGGAAGCGTTTATTGCCGGCCGCACGCCCAAGCACCACCACCGAACCTTTCATCAGCACGATATTAGGGATTATTATCAGGTCCCCCGACAAAGTCTCCAGCGTGGTCTGGCGCCAGCGGATTTCACGCACTACCCCCTCGTTCTCATCAATGCGTATCCTGTCCCCGGGAACGAAAGTGTCCTCCAGGTGCAGCACCATGCCGCCTATGACGTTGCCCAGGGTATCCTGCAGCGAAAAAGCAACAACGGCGGTAACCACGGCTGAAGTGGCGAGTATCCCGCTGAGGTCGGCTCCCGAAGCCGAAAGTACCGCGAGGCCAGCCGCCACATAAGCGCCGGCAAGAATAAGGTCCTGGAGGATCTTGGGGACACTGACCCTGAGTTTGGGCAGAACCACGGAAAAAGTAAGCGTGCCGGCCACATTCGCGGCGGCAATAACCGCCAGCAGCTGGGAAATAATATAACCAATTTTAACAAGGCCGCCGGCCCCGGCACCCGCGCCCAGCATGCCGGCAACCACTATTCCCGCCATGGAGATTACCGCCAGCAAAGCGGAAGTGCCCATTCTTTTACGGGAGGCCCGGTCAAAATAATAAAGGAGCCCCACGCACAAAAAAAGCGCGGGATAAAAAACGGCCATCCAAGGGTGGAATAACTCGCTTATGTTTACCATCAGTACATTGTAGAAAATACCGGGGCACGCAGTCGCGGGATAATGGGAACCTTAATCCTCCGGATAGTCGTCCCAGTAGTCATTATCCGCTGGAGTGGACTTCATTTTACGGATAAGCGTGGTCCAGTAAGAAGCCGCGGCAAAGGACATCTGGTCATAGTTATCCTCATCCATGTAAACGACCGGCAGGTAGGCGGCAAGGCCCGAGGCGTCCTGGAACCCCCCGGTAAATTCACTGGCAATCACTACTTCCGTGCGGATGTAATCATTAAGCGCCGCGGCCCGCACAACCGGGTCCTTGGCGTCGGCGTCCACTATCTGCGCGAAATGCCCCAGGTCCCGGGCGTCCGGGTCGGCGAACTTAAGAGTTTTGCGCCGTGAATCTTTGGCGAACTGCATGTCGCCGCCGGCCAGCAACGCGTCCGCAAGCGCGCCCAGAAAGCGCACATAATCCTGACCCGTGTTAGGCTCGGTCTCTTCAGACCCCAGTATAACGTCCGTATATTTGCGCAATTCGTACACGCCCTGGTTTGCGTCAAAGACCTTTGGGCCCATGCGCAGCCCGGTAAAGGCCTATGCGCGGCGGCTGTTTAATAAATACAATAACAGCAATGACCGTCCCGGAAAACCCGTTTGCGCAGATGGAAGACCCTGAACGCCGTTTTGACAGAATGGCGCGGCTTGTGGGCCCAGACGCTATTGCAAGGCTAAAAGCTTCCCACGTCATGGTTATAGGGTGCGGCGGGGTTGGCTCCTGGGCCGCCGAGGCGGTAGCGCGCGCGGCGGTAGGCCGCATAACGCTGATAGATTTTGACACTGTCTGCATCCGGAATTTCAACCGGCAACTGCAGGCCCTGAGCGGTATGATAGGCAAACCCAAAGCCCCCCTCCTGGCCGAACGCCTGCGCCTGATAAACCCCGAGGCCCGCGTGGACGGTATAGCCAACTACTTCAATGATACCACCTGCGCTGCCCTTATGAAGGAGCGGCCGGATTTTGTTATAGATGCCATAGACCACGTAACCTCAAAATGTTTCCTGATAAATTACTGCCGCGCGACTAAGCTCCCCCTTATCGTCTCTACCGGCTCCGGCGGGCGCCTGGACCCCACTCAGGTACGCGTGATGGACCTGGGCCGCACTGAGATAGACCCGCTGGCCAGAGCGGTCCGTCAGATACTGCGCGAAAAATACAATTTTCCGAAGAAAGGCGATTTCGGCATCCAGGCCGCCTGCACACTGGAACTGCCGCTGAAGCCGCACGAGGCGCTGGAGCAGACGGACTGCAAGGCGGGCTGCCTGTGCCCCCAGGGCGAGAACGAGTTCCAGAGCTGCACTAAAAAAAGCGTGGTGATGGGCACGGCCGGTTTTGTGACCGGAGCCTTCGGCATGGCCTGCGCCGCGGCGGCCGTAAAACATCTCTGCGCCGGACCAGCGCCGCTGCCGGGCCAGGTAAACTAACCGAACAGGTAGAGCTCCTCTTCGGCACGGGTAACCCCGGTATACAGCCAGCGCCGCCACATTTCGTCGTCCATCTGCGCGAAACGCTCTTCGAACATCACCACTTTTTTTGCCTGGCTGCCCTGTGCTTTGTGCACGGTAAGCGCGTAGCCGAAGTCGAACAGGTCGCCCATGGCGGCCAGCCGCCTGTCTTTGGTGAAGTTAATCCCGCTTTTAGCCCCGAACTGCGGCGCGTAGATAAACCCCGAGTAAAGCCTGGCATTGTCATCCATCTTTATCTCCGCCCTGTACCAGTCCTTTTGGGCCGCCTCAAGGTTCAGTATAGTACCCAGCATGCCGTTGCAGACGGCTTTTTTGTGATTGTTGCGCAGGCAGATAACCCTGTCATTACGGGCCGGTGCAACGGTTTCAAAACCCAAAGAGTTGCGGATAAACTGGTTTATCCTGGTACGCGTAGAATTATAACCGCACAGGATCAAAGTGTCCGGCGAGTAAGCTTCAAGCAGTTCCCCCGTTTTTTCCTGCGCGTCTGGGTCCTCGCGCAGATATTTCACCACCCCGGCGCCGTATTGCTTCACAGGCACCCGTCCCGTGGAGCGGGCATACTCGGAAACTTTAATTATAGGATTGTCTTTTGCCTGCCGGTGAATCTGCGTCAGCAGAATCTCCGGGCGCTCCATAAGGTTGAACTTACCGGAGATGGGCGGCAACTGGCCATGGTCCCCCACCGCTATTACGGGGATGTTGTAAGACAACAGGTCCCGCCAGATAAGCCCGTCCACCATGGACGCCTCATCCACAATTATCAGGTCGCGCTCCAGCGCGTCCCGGCGTTCCCAGCCGGTTATCTGCCCCCCCTGGTCTTCCAGGGGGGTATAGATAAGGCCGTGGATGGTGCTCACGCTGTCTTTAGCGCACAGCGCACCGGCTTCTTTAAGTTTATTTTTCAGGT
>MGVB01000027.1 GCA_001800275.1 Elusimicrobia bacterium RIFOXYA12_FULL_57_11 | reverse complement strand
AGATCGGCGCATTCGAAAGAAACGTTCCGGGCGGTCCAGTTTCGCTGCGCGGTGTCTACCAGTTCCGCATTCGAGTCGATTCCCCTGGCGCGCCCGCATTCGAGGGCCAGCAGCCAGGTACCGAGGCCTTCGCCGCAGCCCGCGTCCAGCACACTTTTCCTCTCCCCTATCAGTCTTGCCGCGAATTCAAAGTAACTTATCAGATAGAGCATCCTTCTGGGGGTATGGAGGTACTGGTAGGAAAGCATTTTTCCCAGTTCTATCTTCCTGCCGGCGATGTCGGGTTTTTCTTTTTTAAGTTTCATTTTCTTTTGTTGCATGCGAGCGCGATGACCTGACGCGTCGATGGAGTCACCCCTGTGTGCACTGTTTCCCCGTCTACGGCAAACAGGAAGACGTTCTCAAAGAATTCCCGCATCTTTTTTTTGAGGCTCTGCGCCGGCAAAGCGGCTTTGTTGGCCGCGCCGACAACAGCGATGCCATCACGGCGGAGATTCAGGGCTAAGGTCCGGAAAAAAAGGCCATAGGACCGCGGAGGGAGACTGTCGACCAAGCCCAGGCTTACGATCGTGTCGAAATCGCCCAGTCTGTTCCCAAGTAAATTCCAGTCCAGGAACCGGCGTTTTTTTGAAGTCCAAAGCCGGCGGGCGGTAGACACTGCCTCGCTTTCGGCGTCTATGCCCATATAGCCCTTGGCCAATTCGCTCAGGATAGGGGCCCCGGTCCCTTCGCCGCAACCCCATTCCAGGATCTCCCTGCCGGCGGAACCCATCTTGGCCGCGAATTTGTACCGGGCTAATGAAAAGACCAGTTTTTCAGGACTTTTGCGTATCCAGCTGGTCAGGCGCGGTCCCAGCCGGAGGGAATCGTTCCCCATCAGTGTCATTACGCCGCGCCACTTTTCTTTTTCAGAACCGGCGTTTTTTTTCATAAATTCCATGCCCAGGCCGCGGCCACAGCTTTTAAGTAGTCAGCTAACGGTGTAAAAGCGAGCCCGGTTTCGCGCAAGAGCCTTTCCGGCCTCATCGAGGTGTCCTTCGGGCGGCCCGGCAGGACGGCGTCTAGGGAGACCCTTTCCACCCTTTCCGGCGGGACGCCCATTTCCGCGGCAAGTTTGGCGGCTAGCCCGTAGCGGGACCATTTCTCGGCGGAACAGGCGTTCACCGCGCCGGAAGTTCCGGCGGCCTGCAGCCCGGCCACGACTTTCAGCAGGTCGCCCACGAATAAAGGGCAGAACTTCTGGTCGTAAGCTGCCCGCATACTCTTTCCTTCAGTCAGCGTCTGCGCCATTTCATCCAAAAGCGTCCCATCATTCTTCTTGAGGCCGAAGATCTTACTAAGTCGTACCGTGAGGAAATAACCATTGGTTAGCCCGCTTATTTCGGCTTCGACTTCCGCTTTTTCCCTGCCGTATTCTGTTGTGGGGCTCGCGGGGGCTTCGTCAGTGTAGTCACCTGATACGCCGTCGAAAATATAATCGCTGGATGCGAATATGGGTTTTATGCCTTCTGCCGCCAGTTGCCGGATAAGTTCGAGCGTGCCCGTGACGTTTATCTTCCGGGAATAGTCCTTGCGTGTTTCACATGCCGCTACATTGGTAACGCCGGCCAGCAGCAACGCCTGCTTGTGCCCGGTTTCGGCCAGTTTCATCCGGGAGATGTCCGGGGATTCCAAGTCTAAAAAAAACTCATTCCGCCCTTTTGGGTTGCGGCTCGCGCCCGCGCAATCCGGATGCAACTGCCGGTAAAACGGTAAAAAATATGAACCAATAAAGCCGCCGCATCCAAAAACGGCTGTTTTCGGCAGTTCTGCCGGCCGCTCGCCAGCGTTAAAATTTCTTTCTGTCGACATGTTTCCTACTCAAAATAAATAAGGGAATGATCGCCGGTATACCCCGCGAGGCCGAAGAACCACTCCCATTCCTTGGGGGTGAAGAAGCATTCCCCGGTAAGGACCCAATACATCAGGTTCACTTTTTCCTCTTCGTTCCTGTAAGATTCCGTCGTTATGTATTTGCCGCGTTTTCCCACCCGTTCCGTTTCCTTCAGGGCGGTTACCATGTCGTAGCAATAGAAGTTGTGTATGACGTTTATCGAGAGCACCAGGTCGAAGCTTTTGTCGGGGAAAGGGAGTTTTCTTGCGTCGCCCTTAATGAGGAAAGGCCGGACCTCTTCTTTAGAGTGCTGGATCGCATAGTCGGAACTGTCCAGCCCGCAGACTTCGAGGCCCGGCACGGCCTGCGTCAGGTCGTAGAGGAGGAAAGCCTTGCCGCAGCCGACGTCCAGCACGCGGTCGCCGGCTTTCAGCTTGTAATGAGCGGCAATCGCGTCCGCGACCTTGCGCCAGCGTCCGTCGTATTTGAAGCCGCCGTAGCCGAACTTGCGGTCGCCATCCCAATAGTTCCTGTCGTATTTTTTGGCTATCTCGATGGCTTTTGCCTTCGGATACTCATTGACGCGCGCGAGGTAATCGCGCTTGGTCCTGGTGTGCAGCGAAGAGATGAAGTCTATGTAAGACATTTAAGAAGGCCTCCTTTTCTGTCGCCCGGGCACGCAGCTTTATTTACTGCTTGTGAAGGTACTGGAGGGGGAGGTCCCTTATCAGTTCCCAGTTCTCCTCCACCCACCGTATTGTTTCCCTGAGACCCGCTTCCAGCGGGACCGCGGGTTTCCATGAAAAATATTTCCGGGCTTTGGCCGAGTCTATAACGTAAGCCGCGTCCTGCCCGGGCCTTTCCGCGACGGCCTCCGTGGAATCTTCGAAAGATTTGCTCATCAGCCGGCAGACCGTCGCGACCAGGTCGCGGATAGAAATGCCAGAATCCGGAGAAAGATGGTAAATCTCTCCGATCCGGCCTTTGAACAATATCTCCCGTTCGCCGCGCGACACATCGCGTATGTGGATATAGGATTTTATGGCCTTGCCTCCGCCGTGCAGCTGGATCTTTTTTCCGGTCTTCAGGCAGATGACGGAGCGCGGGATTATCTTAAAAAGCTGCTGCCTCGCGCCATATACGTTTGTGGAGCGGACGGTCAAAAGGGGGAATTTGAACTGCCGATGATAGGCTTTAAGCAGCATATCAGCGGCGGCTTTCGATGCGGCGTAGGGTGTGCTGGGGTTAAGCGCGGCGGCCTCGTCTATTTTGCCGGTAAAATCCCCGTAGGCTTCGGGAGAGGAAATATGCAGGTACCTGCGGAGATAGTTCTGCTTGCGCAGGTGGTTGACCAGGCGGGCTAGTGCCACGCAGTTGGTCTCGAGCCAGTCTTCGGGGCGGTCCCAACTGGGCGCGACTTCCCCTTGTGCGGCAAAGTTGACCATGTGGTCAGGCTTTTCCGAATCCAGTAATCCGAGCAGCGCCGGCATGTCGTGGTTAAGGTCCAGTTTGAAGTAGCGGTACCGGGAGAGGTCTTTGCGTAACTTATAGCTGAGGAACAGAGAGCTTTTTTCAGCAGAACGGCTTATCCCGATGACCTCGTTCTCCGGGTCGTCGAGCAGGAGGTCCACCAGGTCCTGTCCTGAAAAAGAGTCGGCCCCGAGGACCGCTATTTTGCGTTTGCCCATAAGTTATCGCGGAAAGAGGTTCCCGTTCCTGAGCCCGGCTTCCACTACTGACAGCGCCTTTACGGCCTTTTCCAGCTGCAGTTCTTTTTGCGCGGCCAGTTTTTCCGGGCCGCAGGCGAAAGAACGCCTTTTTGCCCCGGCCGGCAGGAAGCAATTCAGCATGATACAGCACCATTTTACCCTATATGCGGGCAAAAGAACAGGTATGCGTAGGGCGTGTTTCTTCGCGTTTTTCATCCTGCGCAGTACCGTTTTCAGGAACCACGGGTAGTGCTTCATGGAGACCGGTATGGCCGGCTGGCAGAAAAAGTCGCTGACCGTTTTGGCGGGGTCGTCCCAGCCCGCGTACTCGAAATCGATGAATTTCAGGCGGCCGCCGGGTTGGAGGATAGCGTTATGGAAGCCGAAGTCGGACGGGGAGATACGGCGTTCTTCCGGGGCCAGTTCTTTTCCGGAGTCCAGGCCGCGCTCCGCTGCCGCGGCGAGTATTTCCCGCGAGACAGAAGCCCAGAGCGGGGCTAGTTCTTTTTTGGTGAAGGCCGCCGCTTTCCTGCCGGCGGGGGAGCGGTCTTTCAGTGAAGCCAGCCTCCGGACCCGCGCGGAGACCAGGCGCAAATGTTCATCTATGGAGAAACAGGCTTCGGAAGCGCCGGGCAACCGTTCCGCCGCTTTGTCGCGTCGGAATTCGTTCAGCCCGCGATAAAACTCCAGCGCCTGGCGTACCAGCGCCGGGGTCACGGCTCCGGTGCGCACTTTCGTGCCTTCAGCGTATTCGTACAGGGCTATGCGGGCCCGGTTGTCGCGGGCCAGGGGGAGGGGGACGCCGCGCGGGGCGTGTGCGTGCGCGAAACTACAGAAAGCGAATTCGGTGTCCAGGCGGTTCCTTATGTCCGCGCGGTGGCGGAAATAATGTTTGAGCAGGAACGTCTTTCCGCCGGCGGAGACCTTATAAACTTTGTTATTGGAGCCGCCGGAAAGCGCAGAAAATCCCAGGGCGCCGCGGCAGCCGTGCGCGTAAAGAAGGCGTTCCGCGGCTTTCAGGAACGCGGAGGTCCCGCTTACCTGTTGAATATAATGTTTCCGACTTGTTCCCACGAGATCGCCTTTTGGTAGCGGGCGTCCGGGCGCCCCGTATTATGAGGATCGAACAGTATCCTTTGAGTCCGTTCCGGGAACCCAGGTTCCAGCAGGAATTCCGGAAGATCATCTATAAAAAAATCGCACTTGTTCGCGGCGATGAGCTCGATTTTTTCCTGTTTGGTCGGCACGAAATTAACTTCGGCGGGGTTGATGCCTGTGTCTGCCGTTTCGTAAAAGCCATTGGCTCTGAGCCAGTTCCTGGCCGCTTCGGGGAGATTGTGGGCCGGGCCTTTGAAGGGCCGCGGAGTTTTGTGGCTGATTATCAGCGCTTTGACCCCTTTCTGCCGACAGGACCTGAGGAAGTCCAGGACCCCGGGGAAAGGGCGGCAAAGTCTTATCCCTTCGCCGTAGATGTAGCCCTGCAGCCGTATCCAGTCGTCCTCCCCTCCTTCGGAGCGCAGGTAGTTCCTGATAGCTTCTTTGTCGGCGGGGACGGAGGCGGGTATCGAAAATTTTTCCCTGACCGTTCCGTCAAAAACGTGGTCGTAGCAGACGATGGTGTTGTCGAAATCTATGCCGATGATATTTTTTTCAGCCATGCGGTGGCGTCCGTCTATTTCAGAGACATGTCTATCAGCGGCCGCAGGACGGCGCCGGATTCCAGGTCATCGAGCGCGGAGCTTATTTCGCCAAGTTTGTAACTGCGGGAGATCAGGGACGCGAGATTGAGTTTTCCCGCCGCCATCATGCGCATATAACGAGGGTAGTCCCGCTCCGGGACGGACGCGCCGCCCCAAGTGCCGAGCAGGCTCTTGCCCATATTGAACTGCACCGGGTCTATCGCCGCCTTCTCGCCGTAGCGGACATTGCCTACCACGGCTGCCGCGCCGCCCTGGGCGCGAACGCAGGACAGCGCCTGCGAGATAACGACCGGTATCCCGGTGGCTTCCACCGCCATGTCGAGGCCGGTCTTTACTATCGATCGGATCTCGTTGACCGGGTCGCAGGAGGAGGCGTCTATCAGGTGGGTGGCCCCGAACTGTTTTGCCGCTTCCAGTTTGTTTTTAAGTATGTCGATGGCGATTATAGGAAAACAGCCGCTAAGGCGCGCTCCCGCCACCGCGCAGAGGCCCACACCCCCTGCGCCGAAAATGGCGATGCTCTGCCCGGGCCGGGCGCCCAGGGTGTTGATGACTGTCCCCAACCCTGTGGCCACCGCGCAGCCGAGCAGGGAGGCCTCCAGCATCGGGACGTCGTCAGGAACTGGCGTAAGGCGGTTTTCGCTTATAACGGAGAAACGGCTGAAAGTGGCGATGGCCCCCGAATTAACTTTTTTACCGTTCCATCCGTATACGGAGCCTGGTACGTCCGCGCCGGAGCCCTTTATCCAGGAAAGTACCACCTTGTCCCCGGTCTTTACCTTGGTTACGCCTGCCCCGGTTTCCCTGACTATCCCGCTCCCCTCGTGGCCGAGACAATGCGGCAGGAAGGGGTCCGCGCCCCTGAGTCCCCGGCATTCAAGCAGCTGGGTGTGGCAGACTCCGCTGTAAAGTATTTCAACCAGGGCCTGGCCCGGTTTAAGGACGGGTATTTCCAGCTCTACTACCTGTGGCGGCGCGCCGGCTTCGATCAGTATGGCAGCTTCGGTCTTCATATCTTTGCTCCGTTCCTTCCGTGCGGGGAGGAACCTTTTAATTTTTACCGGGTTTCAGCGCCCGGAGTATCCCGCCGCAGATATTGTCGGCTGTAAGCCCGAAGCAGTCCCTTGCATATTGCTGCCGGCCCGCGGTATGGAAGAACCTGTCCGGGGTCGCGAACTCGAGCAGGCGGGCTTTTTGGTCCGGGGCCTGCGCCAGCCACTGGGCCACGGCCGAGCCGACGCCTCCCATGATGCTGTGCTCTTCTATCGTAGCTACTATTGAAAACCTGGAGAATGCGGCCCGCAGCAGTTCTTCATCCAGCGGTTTTGCTGTGTGCAGGCTGACCACTTCGGCGGTGATGCCGTGTTCTTTAAGCGCTTTGGCCGCCGCCGCCGCCGTAGGAAGCATGTTCCCTACACCGAGAAGGCAGACTTCGCTTCCTTTAGAGACGATAATGGCCTTTCCTATCGCGAAATCCGGCGGTGCCTGGTGCACGGCTGGTTCGCCTTTCTTGCCCAGCCGCAGGTAAACGGGGCTATCCTGTTCCAGGGCTTTTCTGAGCGCCAGTGTGGCTTCCATGGCGTCTCCGGGGCAGATTATCTTCATATTGGGGAGAGCACTCAGGAAAGCGATGTCTTCGCACGACTGGTGGGACGCACCGTTTTCCGCATAGGACAGTCCGCCCCCCACTCCTACTATAATGACCGGCAGGTTGTGGTAAGCGATGTCTATGCGTATCTGTTCCAGGCACCTGGTGGTGGAAAAAGACGCGATGGTGTAGGTGACGGGGCGCAGGCCGCACATCGCCATTCCGGCGGCCACGCTCATCATGTTAGCCTCGGCGACTCCGCAATTAAAAAATCGCCCGCGTACTTTTTTTTTGTAGTCGTCGAACAGCTTGTTGCCGATGTCCCCGGACAAGAGGACTATTTTTTCATTCTTTTCCGCCAGCGCGGTTATTTCCCGGGCAAATGCGTTTCTCATTCGAGTTCTTTAAGCGCGTTCTTCAATTCTTCTTCGTTAGGCACTCTGTAATGCCAGTTATTATTGTCTTCCATGAAAGAAACGCCCTTTCCCTTTACGGTCTTGGCCACGATTACGGACGGTTTTTCATCCCCGCCTGAAGGGGCTCTGAGGGCGCGCAGGAGCGCGGCCATATCGTGCCCGTCCACTTCCTGCGTGCGCCAGCCAAAAGCTTTCCATTTTTCAGCCAGCGGCGCCAGCGCCAGCACCTCTTCGCTTCTGCCGGTAGCTTGCCAGCGGTTGTAATCAATTATCGCGGTCAGGTTGTCGAGTTTCTGGGCAGGGGCCATCATTGCTGCTTCCCAGACAGACCCCTCGTTGCATTCCCCGTCACTTAACACTACGAACGTGCGGTAATCGAGCCCCAGGGTTTTGCCTGCCAGCGCCATTCCCAGGCCCAGCGAGAGGCCGTGCCCGAGCGAGCCGGTGGCGGCCTCGATGCCGGGTACGCAACCCGGGTAAGGATGCTCGGCAAGGCAGGCGCCGGGCCGGCCGAAAGAGGCCAGCGTGGTTTCGGGAAAGAAGCCGCGGTATGACAAAGCGGCGTATAAGCTCGAAACGGCGTGTCCTTTGCTAAGAATTATTCTGTCGCGTCCGGGGGCATCGGGTTTTGCGGGGTCTATGCGCGCCGTAGCCCAGTAAAGGGCCGTCAGAATGTCCACGCAGGAGAGGGATGACCCCAGGTGGGGCACATCGGCGTCGTGGGACATCCGGACCGCGGCGCGCCTTATGCGCCTGGCTATTGATTCTAGTTCGCCGGTGTTGTTTGTCATTCGGGATGTCCGGGGCCGCCCGGAGTCGTTCAACGTTTAACTCCGGCCACATCCGCGCCGAGGTGCCTGAACCAGTCGCTGGTGGCCGCGGCTATGGAGCCTTTGTTCCAGACCGGGGCGCTTTTCCAATAAGCAATGTTATCGAGCATTATTTCGACGCCTTGTTCGAACTTTACCTTCGGGCGCCATTTGAGGATTTTACATGTTTTGGCGGTATCCGCGAAAGTGCAGTCGGGCTCCCCGGGCCGCTTTGGAAGGTGTATGACCGGGCCCTCCAGCAGCTTCACCAGGCGGTTGATGCTGTAAGTGCCACCGGAGCCAACGTTGAAGATCTCGCCTGAAACGGAGGAGGCCGCCGCTTTAACGAAAGCGTCCGCTACGTCTGTGACGAAGGTGAAGTCCCGGGTCTGTTTTCCGGAGCCCACTACTGTAAAAGGCTTTCCGGCCAGTTTTTGGGCGAGAAAAACCCCGAATACCGCGCCGTAGGTGCCGGAAGTACGCGCCCGCGGGCCGTAGACGTTGAAGAGGCGCAGGGACAGGCAGGGCATCTTGTATGTTTTGTTCCAATGCATAACGTACTGTTCGCCCAGGTATTTAGTCAGGGCGTAAGGATACATCGGCCGGATGGGGGCGGTTTCGGGGGTGGGGAAAGCATCGGGGAGCCCGTAGCAGGAGGAGGACGCGGTGTACATGAAACGTTTTACTCCGCAGAGCCTCGCGGCCTCAAGTACGGAGGCCGTGCCATTTACGTTGGAGTGGTGATATTCGAGCGGCCGCTGTATAGAGGGGACGATATCAGCCAGCGCCGCCAGGTGGAATACCCAGTCCACGCCTTTAAGCAGCGGCAGCACTTTGTGGAATTGCGCGATGTCCGTCTTATAGACGGAGAGCCGCCTGTTTTTCCCGGCCGTGGCAAGGTTTTGCATTCTGCCCGTGGCAAAATTGTCCAGCACCCTCACCTTGTGCCCGTCCCGGAGCAGACGGTCTACAAGGTGGCTGCCTATAAATCCTGCGCCGCCGGTTACCGCACAGACGTGTGAGATTTTCCCCATTCCTTGCCTCCAGCCATTATTGCTGCGAAAGTTGGTTTTAATGTTAACATTTTGAGTATGGCCCCATATATCAGTAAATATTATAAAATTAATGGCGGTATGCGCTTCTCTTCCATCTCGGTGGTGATGCCAAATTACAACCACGGCCGGAATATCTCCGCCGCCCTTGGATCCCTGTTTTCCCAAACCAGGTTGCCCGACGAGGTTATCGTAGTGGATGACGGGTCCACGGACGACAGCGTTTCGGTGATAGAAAGCTTTGTGGGTAAATACCCCGCGCTCCGTCTGATCCGAAACGAAAAGAACATGGGTGTGATGTTTTCCTGTGAGCTGGCCCTGGGCCGGGTTACCGGTGAATATGTACTCTTTCTTGCCGCCGATGACGTTATTTTGCCCGGCTTGTTGGAGAAATCCATGAAGCTGCTGGAGGCTTGTTCCGCCGCCGCATACTGCTGCTCCGATTCCCGCACGATATTCGAGGATTCCGGCAAAAGTGCGGTCAACAGGAGAAGGCTTGCCCGGGGGGAATGCTACATTGCCCCGGAAAGGCTTGTGGCTATGATGCGCGAAAGGATAATCTATCTTTCCGGTTTCGGGGCTGTTTTCCGGAAAAAGTGCATAGATGAGACGGGCCTGCTGCCGCAGTTACTGTGGAGCGGGGACCGCGTCTTTTCCACCGTTCTGGCTTTGCGCCACGGGATGTGCTACATCCCTGAAGTCCTCTCCGTCCATATGCTCAAGCGGGGGTCCTATGGTTTGGCCGGGCTGATGAACTGGGGAAAACACAGAGATGTTGTCTCCGGCACTCTCGACATGCTGCATGAGCCGCGCTACGCCGACGTCCTGCCGAAATTCAAAACAGCCTGCGCTCTGGCTGGCTTCAACCTGCCTCTACTCAGGGTTATCTTGTGGAACAGGAAGTACTGGGATTATTTATCCTTCAGACTGGCCTGGCTGGTGCTGGCCGGTTCGTTAAAAGAGGCGGTTGCCGGCAGCATCCCGGCCTTCGCCAAAAAAGCGTATTGGCGCATGCAAGGCTGGGGGGCGGAGTAAGGTTCTAGTTTTCCGGCTCAAGGTAGGAGTCCCTGGCCCGCCACATCCACAATAGTATCAGTGAGTAGGTGAGGATAAAGGCCAGTGCCGCTCCGGCGATCCCCCACCGGGGGATGAGCAGCAGGCAGCTGGTAAAATTCAGGGTTCCCGCCCCCCAGGACAGGAGCAGGGCCAGCCTGGACGCTTTCAATCCGCCGGAGACCATTATCTGCGACAGCGAACTTTGGGCCAGCAGGAGAGTGGAGCATAAGGCGAACAGGAACATTAACCGTGCGTCCATCCCATACTGGTGTTTCCCCATAAGCGAAAGGACGGCCGCTTCCGCGGCCATGAACAGCAGCACCGAGGCCGGCGCAAGGTATGCCCAGCCTTTTGCGGCCAGTTCCCAGAGGCGCCGCCTGTTGGTGCTGGCCGAAGCTTTCGGGAACAGGACGGTGTTGACCGCGTAACCCAGGTAGCCGGCGATGCCGAAAGTCGCGGTGTAGTAGGCGGCGTATATCCCCACTTCACGCGGGGAGCGGCAGGCGTTAAGGATAAGGCCCTGCACATTGAAAATAAAGAAGGAGGCCAGTCCCCCGCCGAAAGAATAGATCCCGTATTCCGACATCCGGAGGAATTGCTCTTTGTTCAGCAGGGAGAACGTTGTGGCCCGGCCGATGCGCAGGAGCCAGAACAGCGCGAGGCCGCCGAAAGCCGCTATGTAGGCGTAGGCCATGGCCTGGTAGACCCTGCCCAGGAAATGTACTCCCAGGAAAAAGCCTGCGGCCAGCAGTGCACTGAAGGCTATTTCGCTCCATCCCCGCCCCGGAAAGCTCCCGGAGGCCTGCTGCATGCTGGAAGCCATTAGGAAACTGGTTGTACTTACCGCGTAGGCCAGCGCCAGGAAGAGCATTTTGGCGTCGATGCCGAAAAATAGGCAGAGGGAGGCCCTGAAGAGCAGTGTGACCGGGACGATCAAAAGGACCAGGCCGAGGAATACGGCGCCGGCGGTGGTGAACACGCGGTCCCTGTCCTCCTTTATAACGCCGTATTTGACTACCGAGTTTCCGAGGCCCGCCACCAGGAAGGGGGAGATGGCCGCTCCCGCGGCGACGAGGACGTTGATCTTCCCGTATTCCTGCGGGCCCAGCATCCTGCCGGCGGCTATGTTAACCAGAGAAGAGATTACCTTCGCCAGCGCGAAGCTGATGCCTATCCAGCTCAGGTGCTTAATGAATTGCCGCGCACCGAGGTCCGGCCGCTCGCCGAGCAGGCGGTGGTAAAGAATATGAAAGAGGTTCGTGCCATTTTCCTGCATAAAAACTTCAGCGCTCCTCGCGGACCAGGTCCGCGAACAGGGGGGACCGGACATGCGGCAGCAGTTCATGCTCGTTGATCTCTTCGCGCAGGATAAGTGTGTTGCCGGATTTTTGCAGGGCGAAGAAGGCTTCGCCGCCTTTGTACCGGGAGTTGTTCTGGGCTATGAAAAGCCAGCCGTCCTCTGCCAGGTTCTTTTCCAGGTTGGCTACGGCGTCCCGCATCTGCTCCGGGGAAAAACCGATATTGCTCAGCACATTGGCGCATTTGATTACATTCGCCTTGCGGGGGAGGGAGCCGGAAAAAATATCAAAGCGGATTAGCTTAACGGCCTTGAACTTTTCCTGGACCAGCGGGTTAAGAAGCGAGATGCTGCCCGCGTCGGCGGGGATCTCTCCGGTGCCGGTTCCTGTACAGAAATAAAAACCGGGAATTTTCAGCGACAGCGCGCCGTCCTCGCTGTTGTAGAAAAACCTGGCGAAGCCGCGGTCCCGGTACCGCAAACCGGTCTGCCGGTCCGACAGCAGTATTTCCGCGTCTTTTACCGCTTCAAGAAGGCCGGCGGCGGAAATACCGTCCGATACTCCTGTTTCCAGCAAAAGGTCTCCGGGGCGGACCCTGGCCAGTATTGCCCTGTCGGTCAGCGGGCTGCGGTTAGCCGCGGTGGTCTTGTAGGTGGCGCCGCTGCGGAACAATGTCATGGCTCCGGAAAAAAGCCGGCCCTTCTCTTCAGGCGGGAGCTCCGCTGCGCGGATTTTTTCAAGGATGTCGGGGCTGAATTTCAGCCGCAGCAGTATCAGCGGCCATTTTAAGACCGGGTTCTCCAGGGCCAGCAGGTAAAATTCGAGCAGGGCCAGCGAGTCCAGGCAGGGCCCGCTGCGCAGCAATAGTTGTCTGATATCCGGCAGCATTGAACCTGATTCTAGCAAATGTGCGCAAACATTAAAAAAATCCCGGCCGTCTGCCGCCCCTTCCCGGAACTCCGGCGGGGGCTGTGCGTTCCCGTCATATTGTTTTATAATGAATACCTACGATTTGCGCCTGTGGGGTGGGGATAAATGATAAAAGAACTCGATTTGTCTAAAATGAGCAGGATACTGGTGGTCAACGCGAGCTCCGGGCCCGGGAAGCTTGCCGGGCAGGTTATGTGGGGGGCCTGGGCTGTGGCCAGCTATTTCAAGACAGCTGTCAAGGACGCGGATGTTCGTTATCTGGACGAGAATAACGAGGACGATTTTCGCGGGAAATTCGAAGCGGCGGTGTCGGATCGCGACACCGTAGGGTTTTCCGTTACCTCTATGCAGATAAAGTACACTTTGCCGCTGATCAAGTACGTAAAGGAAAAATTTCCGCACATCCGTGTGCTGGTGGGCGGGGCGCACCCCATGCTTTTCCCGGAGCAGGACTATGGGCCGCTTGTGGACGCGGTAATTTCCGAAGAGCTGCCCAAGGACAAGTTTCTCTACGAATTCCTGCCCGAAAGAGTGCGGCAGGCTTACCGCACCGAAAGGGCGCAGGTGATAACCGGTTTCAACTGCTCGTTCAAATGCACTTTCTGTGTAAACAGTGTCCGGAACTGCCGTTACGAGCCCCTGCCGATAGAGAAGATCTGTGCCGACATCGACTATGTGGTGAAGGAATTCAGCCCGAAAAAGATCTATTTTCGCGACGAGGACTTTTTCTTCGATATAGAAAAAGCCCGGGGCGTGGTGGCCCATCTCCTGGAGCTCGGTGGCGGCTTCAGGTGGGAGGCCACTTCCCGCGTTACTAATTTCAAGCCCGACAAGATAAACGACGAGCTGCTGCAGCGCATGGTCCGGTCCGGCTGCGTGCAGGTGCGTTTTGGCGTGGAGAGCGGCTCGCAGCGGACGCTCAATGCCCTGCGCAAGGGCCAGACCGTGGCCCATGTCAAAAACGCGGTGGCGCAGTGTGTTAAATATGGCATCAATGCCAGCTGCTCTTTCATTATAGGCATACCGGGGGAAACGGCTGAAGACCGGGAAGAGACCTACCGCCTGATCTCGGAGCTGCACGCCATGGGTCCGCTGGTGGAGATCCTGGGCCCCCAGGTCTACCGGCCCTACCCGGGCGGTAAGCTGTTTGAGGAAGTGAAAAAATACGGTTTGGAGTTCCCGTCCACTTTTGAAGAGTGGTCCGGTTTCTACGACACCAATCCCACTGGCTCCGTTTTTGACGCCAGCCCCGATTACCCCTGGCTTAGCCAAGAGGAGAACGAATTTCTTCCCAAGGTCTGGGAAGTGGCGCATTACGGGCTTAACTGGAGCTGCTCGGTCAACCCGGTTAAAAAGGCCATAGGGCTGTGGTTCAAGCGCCTGCACTGGCTCCCGCGCCGGTTCGGCGGTCCCGACCTTTGGCTGTTCATGTTCCTGCGCAAAAAACTGCTTAAAGCCGGCGTTTGAACGCCTGCCTCTTTTATACGCGCGTTTAAAAGTTGTTTAATAGGTGTACTATGCTTAAAAAGATTGTTGAATCCCTCATTGGTTCCAAGAGCGAGCGGGCGATGAAGACCATCCAGCCTATTGTCGACCGGATAAACGCCCTTGAAGAAGAAATTTCAAAACTTTCCGACGCGGAGCTGAAGGCCAAAACTCCCGAATTCAGGCAGCGCCTGGCCGCGGGCGAAACCCTTGATGACCTGCTGCCCGAAGCCTTCGCCTGCGTGCGCGAGGCTTCGAAACGCACCATCAAGCTGCGGCATTACGACGTGCAGCTTATAGGCGGCATCGTGCTGCACCGCGGGAAAATAGCCGAGATGCGCACCGGCGAGGGGAAGACGCTGGTCTCCACCCTGCCCGCCTACCTTAACGCCCTCCCGGGCAAAGGCGTGCATATCGTCACCGTAAACGACTACCTGGCCAAGCGCGACAGTCAGTGGATGGGCCCGGTGCACGAGTTCCTGGGCCTGACCGTGGGCTCCGTGCAGCATGACATGAAGAACGAGGAGCGCCGCGAGATGTACAAGCGCGACATTACCTATATCACCAACAACGAAGTGGGGTTCGACTACCTGCGCGACAATATGGTGATGGACAAGGGCGAAAGGGTTATGGGTGAACGCTACTTCGCCGTTGTCGACGAGGTGGACTCGATACTCGTGGACGAGGCCCGCACCCCCCTAATTATTTCAGGTCCGGCCGAAGAATCCACGGATAAATATTACCTGGTCAACCGCGTAGTGCCGCTCCTGACCCCGCGGTTCATTACGGAGAAAGAGGAAATAGAGGCCAAGCGCGACGGAGTGGACCTGGGTAAGGGCTACGACGCCGTTATAGACGAGAAAAGCCATACCGCCACTATGACGGAGGAAGGCGTTCACAAGGCCGAAAAAATACTTGGCGTAGGCAATATTTACGACGATGTAAGCTCAGAATGGGCGCACCACCTTACGCAGTCGCTGCGCGCGTACCACCTGTTCCGTAAAGATGTGGCGTACGTGGTCAAGGACGGGGAGATAGTGATAGTGGACGAGTTTACCGGCCGCCTTATGCCCGGCCGCCGCTGGTCCGACGGCCTGCACCAGGCTATAGAGGCCAAGGAGAACCTGCGCATCAAAGAGGAGAACCAGACGCTGGCCACCATAACCTTCCAGAACTATTTCAAGCTTTACAAAAAACTTTCCGGCATGACGGGCACCGCCATGACCGAGGCCGACGAGTTCTGGGAGATCTATAAACTGGAGGTTGTTGAGGTCCCGCCCAACCGGCCGCTGGTGCGCAAGGATTCCCCGGACCGCATCTACCGTACCGAACGGGAGAAGAACAACGCCATAGTAATGGAAGTGGAGGAGAGGTGGCGCAAGGGCCAGCCGATGCTGGTGGGCACGCGTTCCATAGAGAAATCAGAGAAGCTCGCCACCATGCTGCGCGTAAAAGGCATCCCCCACCAGGTCCTCAACGCCAAATATCATGAGATGGAGGCGCAGATAATTTCACAGGCCGGCCGCAAGGCCCAGGTGACCATAGCCACCAACATGGCCGGCCGCGGCACCGACATAGTGCTGGGCGGCAACCCCGCCGAGCCGGGCGAGCAGGGGTACGTGACCGAAGCCGGCGGCCTGCACGTGATGGGCACAGAGCGCCACGAAAGCCGGCGCATCGACAACCAGCTGCGCGGCCGCTGCGCGCGCCAGGGCGACCCGGGCTCCTCCGTTTTTTACGTTTCGCTGGAAGACGAGTTGATGCGCCTGTTCGGCAGCGAACGCATCTCCATGATAATGGAAAAGCTGGGCATGGAGGAGGGCGAGGTCATAGAGTCCGCCCTGGTGAGCCGCCAGATAGAGGGCGCCCAGAAGCGTGTTGAGGGCATGAACTTCGACGCCCGCAAGCAGTTGCTGGATTACGACAATGTGATGAACAAGCAGCGCCTGGCCATTTACCAGCTGCGTAATATCGTCCTGGACGGACTGGAAGTGGCAGAGCGCGTAAAGAAAATGATAAACGAGTCCGTCCTGGAGCAGCTGGATGTTAACGCCCCGGCCGACCAGGCCGGGTCTTTATGGAAACTGGATGTGCTGAACGTTTACCTTAAAAAAACTTTCGGTTTCGAACTGGCCTGCACGGCCGACGAGGCGCATTCCCTCATCAGGCCCGCCCTGGAAGAGGACGTCCTGGGGCGCGTTAAAGCCGCCTTTGACGCCCGGGTCGGTGATTTCGCGGAACGCAACGTGGACTTTGCCGAGCTGGAGCGCGTCCTGCTGCTGCAGATAATGGACCATGTGTGGAAAAACCACCTTTACGACCTTGACCACCTTAAGAAAGGGGTGGGCCTGCGCGCCTACGGCCAGAAGGACCCTCTGATAGAGTACCAGAAGGAGTCGTACGCGCTGTTCGAGACGATGCTGGGCCGCGTGCGCGACCAGATGGTGGAATATGTGTTCCACGTGCA
>MGVB01000026.1:22468-27585 GCA_001800275.1 Elusimicrobia bacterium RIFOXYA12_FULL_57_11 | reverse complement strand
AACCAGGAAACCCGCAAGCGGGTGGACGCCATTATAAACGGTTTGCTGCAGAAAGAGACTTCGATGGCGCTGACCCGGGAGCAGCGTGTGCAGTTCATTAACGAGCTGCTCGACGAGATATTGGGGCTCGGCCCGCTGGAAGAGCTGATGCGCGACCCCGCCGTAACCGAAATCATGGTCAACGCGCCCGACAAGGTGTTCATAGAGCGCGCCGGCAAGCTGACCCTTACGAAATATAAGTTCCGCAACGACGAGCAGATAGTGCAGGTGATGAAGCGCATAGTGGCGCCGCTCGGCCGCCGCATCGACGAATCCGTGCCGCTGGTGGACGCCCGCCTGAAAGACGGTTCCCGCGTCAACGCCGTCATAGCGCCGCTGGCCGTGTCCGGCCCCACGCTCACCATCCGCCGCTTCTCCAGCAAGCCGCTCAGCGACAAGATGCTGGTGGAAAAAGGCAGCATCTCCCAGGATTGCGTTGACTTCCTTAAAGCCTGCGTGAAACTGCGCAAGGACATCATAATTTCCGGCGGTACAGGTACCGGTAAAACGACTTTCCTGAACATGTTATCCAGTTATATCCCGGAGGACGAGCGTATAGTGACCGTGGAGGACGTAGCCGAACTCAGGCTGGAGCAGGACCACTGGGTGCGCCTGGAAAGCCGCCCGCCGAACGTAGAAGGCAAGGGCGAGGTTACTATCCGCGACCTCGTGAAGAACTGCCTGCGTATGCGCCCCGACCGCATCGTGGTCGGCGAAGTCCGCGGTTCCGAGGCCCTGGATATGTTGCAGGCCATGAATACGGGCCATGAAGGCTCGCTGGCCACCATCCACGCCAATACCCCGCGCGACGGGCTTACCCGCCTGGAGGCCATGTGCCTGATGGCCGGCGCGGACCTGCCTATCTGGGCGCTGCGCGAAATGATAGCTTCGGCCGTGCACATGGTGGTGCAGCTTACCCGTTTTTCGGACGGTACCAGGAAGATAACCTCCGTTACGGAGATCACCGGCCGCGAAGAGAACCAGATCTCCATACACGAGATCTTTAAGTTTACCCAGACCAATATCGACCTGAGCACGGGCAAGGTCCACGGGGTGTTTTCGGCCACCGGCGCTCCCCCTAAGTTTTACGCGGATTTCGCCACGCGCGGCATCATCGTCCCTATAGAAATGTTCTGGACCGAGGAACAGCGCAAGCAGCGCGCGGGGCAGAAGTAAGAGACTTCTTTAAAGTGCGGAGAATTTAACCGGCTATGAGAAAACTGGCGGCGTTAATGCTGATAGCGGCCTTGTCCGGCGGGAAACCGGCCGAGGCCGGCGTTTTCTCCGGGGAGCAGATGGGGGAAATTTCCTGCGCCGCCGTGAAGATGCAGCTTTTTTATTACTATCTCGCCCCGGAGAAGGATGAGAAGGTGCGCTCCTATGAAACGAAATGCAGGGGCTCGGCCGTCACCTTTAAGATGCCGCAGTGGATAGATTCCAAGGTGCCGGAGATGGTGCAGCGCAAGGTCTGGCGCGATCCCGAAGAAGGGGAGATCTCGGAAGCCGCCGTCTGGCAGGTGCCGGTTTCCATATTGTACGAGTACCTGGAGCTCTCACGCAAGACTTTCCCGCCCGAGGCGGGCGGCGCCAATATTTCCCCGGGCCTGCTGGTCAAGGAATACGCGGATATCCGTATCCGTTTCCAGATGTCCCTTGACCGTCTTTACCGCGCGCGCACCAAGGACGTGGTGATGGGCGACTCCATGGACGGCCGCGGCCGCAGCATGATGGCCGTGCTCAACCTGCTGCTCAAGGAAATGGAATCCATCGCGGACGCGATATCGAGCAACGATTCCCCGCGCTACGCCGAAGCCGTGACGGCGTCGGCGGTGCTCAGCCAGGACGCCTTCCGCATGCTTTTCAATCCGGCGCGCGCTTACCAGCCTGCGCCCGGGGAATCCGCCTTGTCGCGCGTGTTAAACCTGGCGCTGACCATTTTCGGCATGATGCTGATTTTTATGGCGGTGCGGATTTTTGTGGCTACCTCCGACACAAAGAATAATGCCATGATGGGCGAGTACGCCGCGAAGGTGGAAAAATACAGCGAGGCTTTTTCCCGCCAGTTCATAAATGTGAACGTGCGGTACCTGATGCTTGTCCCCGCGGCGGTTTTTTCCCTGATGGGCCTGCTTACCATGAACGTCATCGCCTGGGCCGTCCTGAGCGCGCTGGGGCTGGCGGTGGGTATGCGCGTTCCTGAATTCACGCTGACCTTTATGAAGGAAATGCGCGGCAAAAAGATCGACATGCAGCTTATGGACGGCCTTATCCTGCTTTCCAACTGTCTGCGTTCCGGCCTTGACATCGTGCAGGGGTTCGAGATGGTGTCAAAGGACCTCCTGCCGCCTATTTCCGACGAGTTCGCCCTGGTCATAAAAAATTACCAGCTGGGCATGACCTTTGAAAAAGCGCTGGGCGTCATGGAAGACCGCGTGACGTCAAAAATGCTGTCTTATATGATACGCGCCATCGTGCTGCAGCGCCAGATGGGCGGCAACCTCACCAAGGTTTTCGAACGCATAGTGGTGGACATCCGTGAAGAGTCCAAGCTTGAGGAGAAAACCAAGGCCATGACCGCCCAGCAGAAGATCCAGTCCATAGTGGTAGGCATCATGCCCTGGATTATGGTCAGCGTCATGTTCATGTTCCAGCCCGAGACCATGATAAAATTTTATACCTCGCCCATCGGCATGGGCACCGCGATATTCTGCGTGATATGGGTGGCTATAGGGATGAAGGTCGTGGCGAGCCTGGGCAATATAAAGGTGTAGGCAGGGCGGCCGGACAATCTATGCAAGACCAGATTATAAATATCGTACTGATGCTGGTTGTCGTGGCCGGTTCGGCCGCGGTGTTTACGGCTGTCCAGCGCATTGCCACGCCCCGCGTTAAAGCCCTGTCCCCTATGGGCGATGTCAGCGATATGGAGGGCAAAGAGTCCTCTTATTTCTCCCGGCTTGAAGGCAGCACCAATTTCTGGGATAAACTCGATCTGTTCTTCGCCAGGAAGCTGGGCCAGGAGAAAAAACTGGACGAGATCTATACGCTGCTGGGCCGTCCGCCCGGCACCGATCCGCTGAAAATGCTGCACCTGAAAATGATGGTCGGCGCGGGGCTGCCCGCGGTGTTTTTCGTGCTCAGCGGTTCTTTTTTAACCCTGATCTTCGCCCCGCTGGGTTTTATCCTGCCCGACGCGGGTATTTACGCAGGGCGCGTGCGCAAACGGCAGGAGGATATCATACGCAATTTCCCCACTTTCGTGGACCTGGCGGCCCTGATGATAGAGTCCGGCCTGGACTATATGACGGCCTTCGACCGGATAGTCAAGATAGCCCCGGTGAAGACCGGGCTGGAGCTGGAGATAGAGCGCACCATAAACGAGGTGCAACTGGGGTATTCCAGGCGTGACGCCCTGCGCCGGCTTTCCACGCGAACCGGCCTGCAGGAGGTGCGGTCCTTTGTGGGGCTTATTGTCCAGTCGGACGAGCTTGGCACCAGCCTCGTGGAACTTCTGCGCAACTATTCGGCCGACCTGCGCTTCCGCCGCCTTAATAAAGCTGAAAAGCTGGCCGCGGCGGCGTCTACCAAGATGCTTATCCCGCTGTTCATCTTCATTTTCCCGGTGGTGTTCGTCCTGATGCTCGCGCCCATGATAATGGACCTGGTGATGGGCGGCATGCCGTTCTAGCCCGGTCGTTTGCCGAGGTTTTTTTATGATAAAGATGCTTTCAACCGTGATCCTCCTGGCGGCTTTCTCCGCCCAGGCGCCGGCGCAGGAAAGGATGAAGGTCAGGAGCGAGGAATCCCTTTTTCTCGACCTCCAGAAAACCGGCCTTGGCAGCCTCAACGAATTCGAGGAAAAGAAAAAATTTTTCGAGACCGTGAAGCTGGAAAAAGCGAAAATACAGGCGACCATGCTGGGGAACGTATATGAGAACGCTTTTGAATATTACCGTTCCGGCAATTACGAGGACGCCCGGGGCCTGGCCGCCAAGATAATTTCCATCGACCCCAATCACAGCGACGCGCATATGCTGTTCGAGGCTTCCTCCCAGCTGCGCGGCAGCGCGCGCCCCGCCTTCAGCGAGAAAATAATGATGGAGGACCGTTTCCGGGCCGCCCTTTCCCTTTATACGGAGGGCCGGATAGTCGAGGCGCATAAAAAAATGGAGGAGGTGGTGAAACTTTCGCCCAACAACATCAAGGCCAAGTACTGGTACGCCAAGATGAAGGACGACCTGCGGGACTATTACACCCAGAAAGGCGGGGAAGCGTATAAGGC
Source organism: Elusimicrobia bacterium RIFOXYA12_FULL_57_11 (assembly GCA_001800275.1). Classification (GTDB taxonomy): domain Bacteria; phylum Elusimicrobiota; class Elusimicrobia; order Elusimicrobiales; family UBA9959; genus UBA9959. Next base: position 23,264 of record MGVB01000026.1, on the reverse strand, counting down.
GCGCGATCTCAAGGGCGCCCTCGATAATTTTTATAACGCCCTGCTCATACGGCCCAAGGATGTCCGCAATATAGAGTGGATCACCCGCATAGAGGACGAGCTGCGCCAGGAGAAGGCCAACGGCCAGCTTAAAAGCGCGCTGGAGCTGTACGCCCAGGGCGACCTTAAAGCGGCTTACGAGGGCCTGCGCCGCGCCCTGGAAATACAGCCGGGCGACTCGAAAGCCAATAAGCTGCTGCTGGAGGTAAAGAACGAGATAGAGGGGAGCTATATCGCTTCCGGCAAAAAGCTGTACGGGGCCAGGCGTTATACCGAGGCCATCGGGGAGTGGGGCAAAGCGAAACCGTATACCGCCAACCTGTCGTACCTCGATAAGCTTATCGCCCGGGCGCGCGAGCAGATGAAGCGCGAAGCAGAGGATAAGCGCCGCCGCTCCGAAGAAGCGGCGCGCCGCGCCCGGCAGGAAGAGGAACGGCGCGCTAAAGAAGCCGAAGAACTTAAAAAAGCCGAGGAAGAGGCCGCCCGTAAGGGGGTCACGGTAGAAGAGGTGGTCAAAAAGCCCGCGGCCGGCGTGAGCGCGGAGAACCGCCTTGCCGCCCAGCAGCATTATCTCGAGGGGCTTAAATACTTCCAGAACTCGAATTATGAAAAAGCCCGGAGCGAGTGGACCATTACCAGGCAGCTGGATCCGGAAAATGCCGACGCGCTGGCCGGCCTCAAGCGTATAGAGCAGATATTGGCCGGAGGCCAGTAGCGCGCGCAGCCGCGGCGCGGCGCGCGCGGCGGAGAAACCGGG
>MGVB01000026.1:11237-22456 GCA_001800275.1 Elusimicrobia bacterium RIFOXYA12_FULL_57_11 | reverse complement strand
CGCCCGGAGCCGTTTAAAGTCTTAACATTTAGTTAACTTTCCTTTAATCCCCGGCTGGTACAATATTCACAGAGGTTCCCAAATTTATGCGGCTTTCAATGAAATGGCTTTTCTGGTTCCTGGGCGTAGGTGTTTACGTAATGGTCCTGGGCGGGGTCTTTTACTACAATCTTTTCAAGTGGACTTTCGACGAAAAACTGAAGCAGGACGTGATAGAGACCGTAAAGGTATACGCGCCCACCATCCGCAACGGCCTGCTTAATAACCCCAAGGCGATAACTTTCGAGGAATACGACATTATGATGTCGCTCGCCAAGGACGAGCGCATAACTTCCGTGATCTATCTCAGCCGCCAGGGCACTGTGCGCTGGCATAAGGAATCCCGGTTCATGGGCATGACCTGGGACGATTATAAGGCCCAGGTCCCGCCGCCCACGGACGCCATAAACCAGGCTTACATGTCGAAAGCGCCCAAGGTGCGCCAGGTCAGCGGCGAACCATTCTACGAAATCGCCATCCCGTTCTCCGTGAGGGGGGAGATCATCGGGATAATCAATATCCTGGTCTCCCGGGCCGGCGCCGAGGTCCTTATCGGTTCGGCCATGCGTAAATACGTTTTCGGGGCGCTGGGCGTGCTTTTTCTGCTGGGGCTGCCGCTCTATTTTTTCCTGCATCATTACGTGCTTTCTCCCATGGAACTGCTGCGGGAAAGCGTGGAGGGCGTGTCGCTTAAGAATTTTGAACTGCGTTTCCCCGAACGCTCCGACGAGATAGGTGAGCTTGGCGCCGCCATCACGCGGCTTATGGGCAAGATGAAGGCCGAAATGGACGGGATCTCCAACCGGGACCGCACTTACAAGGAAGCGGAACAGCGCTGGTGGCGCAGCCTGCTGGGGATGATCGTGCCGGCCACGAATTACGTTATCGTGGTGGACGAGAATAATAGTATCCTCTACGCGAATTTTGAAATGGCTTCCGGGGCGGACGCCAAGAATATCCATCTCCTGGACGTGGTGGACAGCCAGCAGCAGACGCTGCTGCGCCTTGTAGGGCAGGCTTTTGAAATGCCGGATAAGGCGGTGGAGGGGGAGGCCGTGTTCAAGGGCAGGAACCACAATGTCCGGATACTGCATGTGGGTCAGACCGCGGAGACCAACCGCACGCTGATACTTTTTTCCCCGAAACCTTCTATGTAAGAGGACGCCGCGGCCGTAAGGGCGTGCCTCCGGCCTGTTGCGGGTCCGTTTTCCTTTAAAATTATGTATTATAATGGGAAGGCCGCCATAGGCGGCCGGAAGGCTTTTGTGATGGAGGCAAAAAAATGAAGCTTGAAGTCCGCAATGTAAGCATCGGCTCGCTTGTCACGTCCTCGGTTCCGCTGGTCCTGTTCGTTCTCGCGCTTCTCGGCGGCGCCGTGAAGTTCTTCCTGGTGCCCGACCCCCAGCTGGCGGCGATGACCTTTTTGGAAAAGCTGATGAGCGTGGGGCTTTTTTCCCTGCTCTACGTCGTTATTACCTCCGCGGTGCTGGTTTTCGCCGCTTTTGCCTATAATATTTTCAGCAGCGTGCTCGGGCTGCGCGGCTTCACTCTTGATATAGAAGAAGTGCACGACCACGAGTAAAACGGGGCCGGAGCGGGGCCTGCCCCGCCGGGTTCGGGCCTCGGAGGTCGCTTATGTTAGCGCCGGTTTCCAGGAGAATATGTGAAAATTAATATTATTTTCGCCTCAAAAGATCTTTCAAGGGCCTCGCTCATCCTTGAGATGCTTTCCAGGCAGGGGTATGCCGTAGCTACGGCGCACCGGTCCAGGGAAGTGCTGGGGATGCTCGCGGAAAAATCCTTCGACATGGTGATGATAGGCCAGAACCTGGCTGACGAGGAGGGGTTGACGTTCATTAAGAACCTCAGGGCCAAGAATAAAAATATCCCGGTGATCGCCATGCTTGAATCCCCGGACACCCTCCTTGACCATATGCCTTCGGGGCTTACCATCCAGACCCTTATGCCGCACGGCCCTTCCGGGCGGGATACGCCGAAGATCTCGTATAAACTGGCCTTCTTCCAGCTGGGCGCAGACGAGTGCCTTTCCTACAGCCAGGACCTGCACGAGAGCGTGGCCCGCATAAGGGCCGTGGTGCGCCGCACCGTAAGCATACAGCCGGACGAGGTCCTTAAGCTCAACGAGATAGAACTGAACATGTCCAGCTATACCGTGTGCATAAGCGGCAAAGAGATCAAGGTTACGGCCAAGGAATTCGACCTGTTGTACGTATTCTTGAGCTCGCCCAACCGCGTGCTGTCCCGGCCGTACCTGATAGAGCGCGTATGGGGCTATAATTACTTCGGTTCGCCGCGCACGGTGGACGTCCATGTGCGCAGGCTGCGTTCGAAAATGGGGAAATCCGCGCGCTACGTGCATACTGTCCCGTGCGTGGGCTACAAGCTGGTCCCCGGCAAATAATTTACGGAGGATTTTATTATGGCCGCACAAAAAATTCTGATCATCGACGATGACACGCACCTGCGTGAAAGCCTGGCCGAGGTGCTGGACCTGGAGGGCTTTACCTGTTTTGAGGCCGGCAACGCCAAGTCGGGGATCGATTCCGCCAAGAAAAACATTCCCGACGTGGTCATAATGGATATCCAGCTGCCTGACTCCTCCGGGTTCCAGATCTGCCAGGAGCTTCGCAGATTCTCCAAGGAATTCATATTGATAATGATGACCGGCAGGTTCCTGTCGGCCGAAGAAAAAACGCAGGGGTTCAGCCTTGGCGCGGACGAGTATCTTACCAAGCCCTTCGATATCCAGGAACTGTCCATCCGCATACGCCAACTGCTGACCAGGAAAGGGAAGTAGGCCGGAGCGTCCGGCGCGGTTGCCGGCGCGCGGGGTGGCAGCCGGGGAAACGCCGCCGCGGCTCTTCGTCTTTCTACTTTTAATAACAGCCCTTTTCCGCCGGCCCGGCAAACGTATGCGCTTGCGCGGCATTGGAGAGACTATGGCGAACAGAAAACACCTTCAGTCGGCAATAGCCGTTTCTTTTCTTGTTTCCCTGCTGATGCCCCTGTTTCCCGGCCTGTGCGGGGCCGCCGGAAATAAAAAGCCGGCCCTGCCGGCCGTGAACGGCTCCGGGCGTATGGAATTGTTCTTTGAACCCATGGACGGGGAGGGCTGGCAGTTGTTCTTCCTGGCGGATATGGTCCGCAAGCGCCTTGGGGCGGCTGAGTTGCGCGTTTACCCGCTGGTTATAAAGAACGCGGACGGTACTTTTTCGGCCCGGCGCGGCGAGGTGGAGTTTGCTGAGTCCCGCCGCCTTGCCGTGCTTGCAAAAAACTATCCTTCCCTGGTGCCGGCTTACCTGGGCGCCCGTTCAATGAACCCTTCCGCGGAAGGCTGGCGCGACTCCGCTCTTTTTGCCGGGGTGAACCCGGACAACCTTGAACGCCTTTCCGCGGCCGAAGGCGCCGCGGAGCTGGCGGCCGTCATGGCCAGGGCCGCCGCCCTGGGGGTAACGTCCACCGTGCTGCTGCTGGACGGCCGGCCTTACGGCGGCGCCCAGCGCCTGATGCCGCTTTTTGACGCGGTTAACGCCGCCCTGCCCGCCGCCCGGCGCCAGGCTCCCCCGGCCGGCTATAAGCCCCGGCCCAAGGCTCCGCCGCCTGGTTTTTGGGTCGTGCTCAGCTCGGGGATCCAGAAAAATAACGCCCTTGTGGCCGTTTTCGACAAGTATTTCGAGGATATAAAGGCTTCCGTGCTGGATTATGCGGGGCCTGAACGCGCCGCTAAATTCCCCTGGCTTGAATTCGTGCCCGCTTATATAATTTCCGCCACCCCGGAGGCTAAAAGCCGCCTGGAGGCCGAGCTCAAGGCCGGCCTCTTCAGGGAAAAAGACGGGTTCCTTGTTTACGAGGACCGGCAGCGCAGCGGTTTTTACGCCGGGCGCGCGGCCCGCGAAAACACTCTCGAACTGTTTGTCATGAGCCAGTGCCCTTACGGTGTTCTGGCGGAGACTTCCGTCTTTGACGCCGAAAAGAACAAGCTGCTGCCCCCGGGCCTCAAGGTGGAGCTGCATTTTATCGGTACCGCCGTGAAGAATGACAAAGGCGGCTGGGATTTTTCCAGCCTGCACGGCGAGGCCGAGTGGCAGGAGAACGCCCGCCAGCTTTTTATAGCCCGCCGCTTCCCGGAAAAATTCCGCGGCTATCTTGCCGAACGCAACCGTTCGGTGAACTCGCCCGACTGGCAAAAAGCCGCCAGTGCCGCGGGTGTGGACCCCGCGGCCGTTACAAAGGGGTTTGAAGAGGCAAAAGCGATGTTGGCCGAGGATTTTGCCGTATCGTCGCAGCTCGGCATAACCACTTCCCCGTCTTTCGTGCTCAACGGCAGGCAGTTCCTGGTAGGGGTGGGGGAACTCGTTAAAGTTCCCGGTTTTGAGAAAGTGCCTGCCCCGGGCCAGCCCGGGGCCGGCTGCAACAGCAAATAACGCCGGGCACGGCCGGCCGCCGGCGACATATTTCCGTAACAGCGCTGTTGCATAATATAGGCGGTTGCCGGAGCCCCGCCCTAAGCTTCAGGCCGTAAGTTCCGGGCGGAAGAGTTGTTCGGGAATATGGCCCGCGGCGAACTGTGTGTCTGATTTTTTATGACCGAATCCCCCCAGAAAAGAGGAAAACTGTTTTACAAGTTCCTCATAGTTTTTTTGATCGTCTCGCTGGTGCCGCTGGGGATAGTGGGCTATTACCTGGTGAACCTCAGCCAGGTAACGCTTAACAGGGCCATTTCCCGCGACCAGGAATCGTTGGCGGTCGGCTTTGCCGACACCGTTTCAAGCTACATCATAAATTTCCGCAACGTGCTTTTCGACGCCGCCCACCTGGAGGATTTTTCTTCGATGAACGTCTCCCGGCAGCAGGGCCTGGTGAGCCATATAATGCAGCTGCACGCCGCGTTCCTGGAGATCTCCGTGATAGACGCCTCCGGTCAGGAAACCGTGCGCATCGGCCGCTTCCTGCACGAGACCAAAATGCGGGATTTCTCCAACGACGCGCTGTTCGCCAAGGTGATGCGGACGGGGGAATTCGTGGGCGGGCTGGAGAAATACATGGGGTCGTATCCCGCTATAACCATGGGCGTGCAGGTGGTGAACCCCGTTACCAACCAGCCGGTGGGCGCCATGCTCGCCAAAATGAGCCTTACCGCTCTTTCAAGCCTGCTCAAGACGGGGTTCCCGGAAGTTACCCAGACGCAGGCGGCCGTTATAGACTCCAACGGGTTCCTGATAGCGCATTCCAACTCCAAAGAAATTTACAAGCCCAACGCCAAATTGCCCGACGACGTGCTGCGCATCCTCCTGCAGAACGACGCCCGGACCGGGGGCGGGGAGCTGATACTTGAATCCACCGGTGAAAAGGTGCTGGGGGCTTTCGCGGAAGTCACCGACCTCGGGTGGGTGGTCTATATACAACGGTCGGTGTCCGTGGCGTACCAGGCGTCGGAAGACATGCTGCGCCGCACCTGGCGCATGATGCTGATAGTTACCGTTTTCGTGCTATTTTTGGGCTACGCGGTTTCGCTGGTCATCACGCAGCCTATACGGGCGCTGCGCGAGGCCGCCATCAAGCTCGGGGAGGGGGATTTTGATTACCTGCCCGACCTGAGCATGCCTAACGACGAGATAGGCGACCTCGCCCACACTTTCATGCAGATGAGCGAGTCGCTGCGGGTGAAGACGGCGGAAATCATGTCGGCCAAGACCGAACTTGAACGCCTGAACAAAAGCCTTGAGCACCGGGTAGAAGCGCGCACGCGGGAGTTGAAGTCGGCCCAGGACGAGCTTATAAAAAAGGAAAGGCTGGCGGCCATCGGGCAGATGGCTTCCGTGGTGGGCCACGAGATCCGCAACCCCCTGGCGGTCATAAACAATTCCATATATTTTATAAAAACAAAACTTAACGCCGCCGCGGCCGCGGCGCCGGCGGTGCCCATGGAGCCGAAGGTTATAAAGCACATCGCCATAATAGAGTCGGAGATCCGGCAGGCCAACGGCATTATAGACGAAATCCTGGGGTTTGCGCGCACCCGCGAACTCAACCCCAAAATAGTCTATCTGAACAACTACCTGGAAGACCTTACCATGTCCTATCCCGTGCCCCCGCACGTGGAGCTGCATCAGACTTTTGCCCAGGAAAATCCGGTGGTCAATATGGACGTGGACGAAATGACGCAGGCTTTGCGCAACCTCATAAAGAACGGCATAGAGGTTATGCCGGAGAGCGGCAAGGTGTTCGTGCGCAGCGAGATGGCGGGGCCGGATACCGTGCGTATAGATGTGGAGGATACCGGACCCGGGATCCCGCAGGAAACTCTGGAAAAGATCTTCGCGCCATTCTTTACCACCAAGGCGCGCGGCACGGGCCTTGGCCTTGCCGTGGTAAAGAAAGTGGCCGACCGGCACAAAGGCAGGGTGGAGGTTGCCAGCGTGGTGGGCCGCGGCACCTGTTTCAGGATCTTTATCCCGGTGGTAAAGAACCCGCCTCCGCCTTCCCCGGCGCAGGCCTGACCCGGCGCGCTCCGCGCGCGGGATTCTCCTTGTGCTGACCCTTATAAATAAGTATAAATATATCAGCCCGCGTCGTTTTGGACGCCGCACCGTATCCCCGTGCCTATGGAAAGTAAAATTTTAATAGTTGACGACGACGCTCACCTGCGGGAAACCCTGCGCGACCTCCTTGAAATGGAAGGGTATAAGGTCTTCGAGGCCGCCTCCGGCGCCGAGGCCATGAAGATGGTGGTTTCCGATTTCTTCCATGTGATACTGATGGACTTCAACCTCACCGACAAGACCGGCATCGAGGTTATAAAAGACATCCGCAAGCTCAACACCGACAGCCAGATCCTGATGATGACGGCGCACGCGTCGCTGGATACGGCGGTGCGGGCCATACAGGAATCGGTCTACGACTTCCTCATAAAGCCCGTCGACTTCAACCACCTGCGCCGCTCCATAAAAAAGGCCGAAGAGAAACTGTACCTCGAGCAGGAGAACAAACGCCTGATAGACATGCTCAAGCACAATAACGGGCAGCTTGACCGCTTGAACAACATGAAGTCAAAGTTCATGTCCATGGCCTCGCACGACCTGTCCAACTCGCTGATGACGCTGCAGATCAGCTTCGAAATGCTGGCCGCCACCCTCACGCCCAACGGCGACCAGAAGAAGAAAATGGATTTCATCAGCGCGAGCATCACCCAGATCTCCCGGCTTATAGGCGACCTGGTGGACTGGGCTTCCATAGAGCAGGGGAAGTTCCGCCTGGAGAAGAACTATTTCGAGATGGACAAGATGGTGGACGAGATGGTGGTGGGGCCCAAGGCCCGTGCCCAGCAGAAGAATATCGACGTCTCCACCAACATCTCTCCCGGCCTCAAGATGGTCTGCGCGGACAGGCGCCGCATAGGCCAGGTGCTCCTGAACCTGCTGGAGAACGCCATCCGCCATACGCAGCGCGGCGGCAAGATAGTGGTGTATGTCAGCCCTGTGGACGAGGCTGTGTGCGTGTCGGTAAAGGATACCGGCGAGGGTATAGACCCGGAGGTCCTGCCCAAGCTTTTCCAGAGCTTTTACCAGCCGGCCGGCGGCAAGTCGCCCCACGGGCGCCTGGGGCTGGGGCTTTCTATCTCCAAGGAAATAGTGCAGAGCCACGACGGCAAGATACTGGTTGAAAGCGAAGGTGTGGGCAAGGGCTCGGCTTTCAAGTTCATAATCCCTTTCGCTAAGGAATCCCCGGCCGCGGCGCCCGCAAAGGACGCGGGCCCGGGGTTTGAGGGGCACCAGTAGTGGTGCGGGTGGTTATTATTCTGGCGGTGACAAGGAGCTAGCATATGGCAGGCGCAAAAAAATCGGTGACGGTTCTGATAGCGGACGACCAGACCCTTTTCCGGGAAGGCATTAAAGACCTCCTGGAGGATGAGAAGGGTATTACGGTAGTGGGGGAAGCCTCCAACGGCCCCGAAGTCATTGCCATGGCCAGGAAACTGAAGCCCGACGTGATCCTGATGGATATAAAGCTGCCGCAGATGGACGGCGTGTCGGCTACGCGCATCATCCGCAAGGAATGCCCGGCTACCAACGTCCTTATATTGTCCGGCTACGAAGACGAGGCCCATATAACCGAGGCCATACAGGCCGGCGCCAACGGCTACCTTTCAAAGATGCTCCCGGCTTCCGAGCTGGTGCACGCGCTTAAAACCTTCAACAGCGAAGGCGTGATGATACCGCAGCCCATCATGGGCAAGCTTATACAGGGCCTGCGGCAGATGGGGACGCCCGGCTACGACAGCGCGCCCGACTCCCTTACCGCCACGGAAATAAAGGTGATGGCGCTCCTGGGCAAGGGCAAGTCCAACAAGGAGATAGCTGCGGACCTGACCTGCAGCGTAAAGACCATAAAGAACCATCTTAACAGCGTTTTTCAGAAACTGGGCGTAAATAACCGTACCGAAGCCGTGGTCAAGGCCATAGAAAAAGGCCTTATTTCCGCAGAAGGCGGACGCTAGGCTGACGGGCTTTAAAGTTTAGCCCTGGTTTAAAGGGAGCGGCTGGCTTTAAAGGCCTGCCGCTTCTTTAATAATATGGCAACAACGGTTTAGTATACTTGCCATAGGTGTTCCGGGTGCTGTGACATCCGGTACCGCAAGGATCAAGGATGAGGGCAGCTTATTTAAACTGTAGCGTCCTGGCCGCCGGGCGGGCCTTTCTGCGGCTAAGCACGCCGGCCCTGCTCTTTGAGCCTGCGGCTTTTAAGCGCCGCCGGGGCCAGAATACAGTGGAGTACCTGCTTATGCTGGCCGTTGTCGCCAGCATGGCTGTTATAATGGTGATACTGTTCCATAAAAAACTGCTCGGCGGTATTTTTACGCTGGCAGGGCTGATTATAGGGGCGGGGACGCCCAAATAAAAACATGGTACGGGCCGGGAGCCCGGACGGGAAGATGCGTTTTACCGGAAAAAGCTTTATGAAATTGCCACCAGTCTTTGCCGGCGGGCTGCCGGCCGGTCTCGGGCCGCGCCGCGGCGGCCAGATACTGCTGCCCTCGCTCCTGGTGATACCTTCCCTGCTGATCTTCGTCTACCTGCTTTTCGAGACCACCAAAATCTCGCGGGAAAAAATACGGCAGCAGTTCGCGGTAGACTCGGCCGCCTTCATACAGATGGGGGATTACACGAACCTTTTTAACCGCACGGCATATGTGAACGGCCCGTTCCCGTACAGGATCTTCAAGGAGAAATATTCGTGCCCGCCCGCCAATAATTACGGGTATGACAGCGGCAGCGGAGAGATCTGTGAATATGACATTCTTTACGACGCCGGCGCCTTTCCCAGGAACCTGGCAGACAACAGTACCGGCCCCGACCCGGCGCCTATGGACAATGATTCCAAGTGGAATATCGGGTTCAAGCCGGGAGTGGCCGTGCGCGAGGGCGTTAAGGGGAATCCCACCTCCCCGATAATATTCGCGGATTCGGCTTCCCATGTTTTTGACCTTACAACCCATGCCCAGGCCGCCAGCATCAAAGTGCCCTGGGCGGTGGTGTCGGACATGTATATGTTTTACGCCCAGGTTTACGGTCTGCTGGGGTCTGTGGAAGCCTCCCAGCTTACGGTTTTTGACCGGCTTACTGATACGTTCAACTTTTTCCGCAAATCTTATTATCTGAACGCCGGTACGGCGGAATGCGTCAGGAATCCGGGGAACTGCGGACAGGACGGTCTTGAAGGTTTTTACGCCAATAAGCTCAAAGAAGGGCCCAACGGCGTAATGCGCCACTATATCCACAAGATACAGTTCCACGCCAAGGTGCACACCGGCGGCTGGCCGTCGCCGTATTACCTGGGGAGAAGCAACCCGCCCATGGATATGACCACGCACGACCCGAAAGGCTTGTTCCAGCTGGCTACCGTCTCGGCCGGCTTCCTGCAGAAGATCGGCAACGGGTTTAATGTGTCCCAGGGCTGGGACGCGCCCAGCAACTATTTTAAAGTGAACTTTAACGATATTGCGGCCTGCAAGGAGACGGGGCGCCCCTGCGTGCACGCGCTCATAACCACGCAGTGTCCGCAGCTTAAGGGCGGGAACAACAACTGCGTATGGCCCTACCCCACGCCGAAATACCAGACCAGGCTGTACCCGTAAGGCAGCGGGGTGAAAATCAGGAAGCGGTAATAGCATAGTATGGAACTACTGAGCATAGCTGCGGGGAAATGGCTGCTCCCCGGTTTGCGGCGCGCGGCGGCGCGGCGGCCCGGCCAGGCCATGACCGAGATGGTGCTGCTTTTTCCTGTTTTCCTCATTATCGTCTTTGTTACGGCCAAGATCTTCGCGCTGCTGGTGCTGGTGCAGAAGCTCGAGATCGCCTCCTTCTACGCCGCCCGCCGCTGGCAGCTGGAATCCCACCTGAATTCCAACGATTACCCGGATGACGCGCTGAAAAAGGATATAGAGGAAAAAGTGAGCGGTTATATGGGCTTTGATAATCCCGCGGTGGCCAAATTCCTTAATCTGAAGGCTTTAAAGCTGGAAGTGCAGCGCACCCAGGTGTGGAACGTTATAACGCTGCGTATCACTACCTCGCCGCAGAACATCCCGCTCTTGTGCAAGTATCCCAAGCAGGTGGTGTGCGCCCAGCCGTACGGGCAGGACTGCATGAACGGTTACGACTTCATCTGCGTGGACCCGGGCAATCACCAGAACGCCAGCGGCAAGGAGCTGGAGGTTATAAAATACGTGCCCAGCCGCGACCGGCCCATACAGTTCGTGCTGCCCGGTATAAAAGATTGAGCCGGAATTCCCGGCGCTCGACTATTAAGGAATATATGTTCTGGCTGAAACTAAAATTCTTCTTAAGCAGGCACTGGCTGCCGCTGGTGGTAACGGCGGTGGTGCTGGTGGCCGTGATTTTCCCTGTCTGGTACCTGGCCGGGGTGGAGGAAAATACCCGGCGCTACATCATAAGCATGAACGTGGCCAGCATGCCCTGGATGGTGCTTAACACCATTATCTTCGTGGGGTTTTTGTACATCATGCAGGCCGGCGGGTTCAGCGCGCTCAAAAAAAACAAGGTTAACGCGGGCCTCGTCAACGTTAAATTCTCGGACGTCATGGGCCTGGGCGAGGCCAAGCGGGAAGCCTGGGAAGTGGTGCAGCTGATAAAGGACCG
>MGVB01000026.1:8550-11213 GCA_001800275.1 Elusimicrobia bacterium RIFOXYA12_FULL_57_11 | reverse complement strand
CATCTCTATTTCCGGTTCCGAGTTCGTGGAGGTGTTCGTGGGCGTGGGCGCCAGCCGCGTGCGCAAGCTTTTCAAGCAGGCCAGGGAATACGCGCAACTGCACGGTTCCTGCATAATTTTTATAGACGAAATAGAGGTGGTGGGCCGTAAGCGCATCCTGCACGACGCGTTCGGCGGCGGCTCGGAGACCAACAGCACCCAGAACCAGCTGCTGGTGGAGATGGACGGGCTGGATTCCGACGTGAATATAGTGGTGTTCGCGGCCACCAACGCGCTGGAGGAAATACTCGACGACGCGCTGCTGCGGCCCGGCCGGTTCGACAGGAAGATCTTTGTAGGCAAGCCGAACCTGGAAGAGCGGGAAGCCATCTTCTCGTACTATTTCGGCAAGATAAAATGCGACCCGGCCCTGGAGGTGGGGCGCCTGGCCCGCAAGGCCGTTAATAATACCCCGGCCGAGATAGAGAATATAGTAAAGGAAGCCGCCCTGATAGCCGCCCGCTCCGGGCGCGACATGGTGGCTTACGAGGATATAAGCTCCGCCATAGAGCGCATAGAGCTGGGGGTGGCGCACCGCCTTACCATGACCCCGCGCGAGCGCGAGATGACGGCTTTCCACGAGGCGGGGCATCTTGCCGCGCTTTACCTGACCCATCCTACCAAGGACGTTTTTAAGGCGTCCATCATAAGCCGCGGCAATGCCATGGGGGTGGTGCATTCGGTGCCCGTGGCGGAGCTGCACGCGCCGGACAAGAATACCCTGCTGGCCGATATAGATCTGAACCTGGGCGGCTACGCCGCCGAGAAGATAAAATACGGAGTTACTTCCACCGGGGTAGCATCCGATTTCAGGGCGGCTGCCGGCATAGCCCACGCCATGGTGTGGCGTTTCGGCATGGGGGACGGCGGGGTGCTGGGCGATATCTCCTCGCTGCCGCCCGCCGAGCGTTCCAACGAGCTTTGTGACCGGCTTAACCGGGAAACGCAGGAGATCCTGTCCGCCCGGCTGCGCGGCACCGAGGCTTTGCTCCGGGAGAACTGGCGGATAGTGGAGCGCTGCGCGGGCGAGCTGCTGGCCAGGGAAGAGCTGGATTACGACGAAATAGCCGCTATTTTTTCCGAGTACGGCAAGCCGCCGCGCCTCCTGCCGAAAAGCTGAACTAGCGTATAGCTGTTCCCGGGACGTGTTAGGTGTGCCTCCGGGTGTCTCTGCCGGGGGTCGGGTCGGCCAGCACGGCCGCCCTCCTCCTCGGCCTCCATTGACTGCAAGACCAAGTCGGCCTGCGGAAGCCCCCGGCAGAGACACCCGGAGGCGCACCTCCAAGTATCCACCATTGTGTCCCTTGAAAACAGCGATTTTCTCTGCTATAACATTGCGGCGCTTTTGGCGTTATTGGCTGCGGGGATGGCTGAAGGCCAGTTCCCGTACCAAAATGTTTTTTTGTTTATGCGCGGGGGGCGGCTGGTGGGGAGAGGTTCTATGGATGACGGAAAAAATGGGCCCAAAACCGGTTTTTTCCCGTCGCTGAAAGACCTTTTCGGCGGCAGTTCGCCGCGCGGCGGCAATAGAAGTTACTGGTGGCTGCCTTTTGCCTTTCTTTTCCTGTTCCTGCTGGCCGGCGGGTTCTACGCCCTTGGTACAATGCGCCAGTCCGCGCATAAACTGGTGGGTGGGGATAGTTATGACCAGTTTTCTGCCAACAGCGCTATTTACGATGGAGCCTCGGCCGTGCCAAAAAACGAGAATTTTTTCACTTCCGAAGAAGAGCCGCTGGCGGAGGCTAATCCGGAACCTGCCGGCGACAGGCTGCAGGTGCCCGGGGAAAATAACGGCAGGCGATCCGTGGTCTCGGCCGCGGCGGCGCCGGAGGTTATGGGTGTGGCAGGCGGCGGCGCTGAAGTCAGGGTGGGCGGGCGTGGTTTGGGTGTGGAGCCTGCGCAGGCTTCAATGTCTGCAAAGCTGGGGGCCAGGAGCTCTTTGCAGGTGCCGGGGAGCGGGCAGGCTTCCCGGACCTCCGGGCCGGCCCGGGCCGTGGCTTTTCAGGAGAGCGGCGCGCTGGCGGGCGTCTCGGGCGCTAACAAAAAGCTCCAGGCGGCCGGTGCCGGCCGGGGTGTTAACTCCGGCGTGCTGGAATCCCTCCGGGGGGCCTTCCGCGCTTCTATTTACGGGGCCCGGCTGGCCTCGCAGGATTCCGCCAAAGGCTGGATAGCCCGGTCTTTTGACGCTGCCCCGGAGGCCGCCACCGCCATCCGGTACGCGGAAAAAATGCGCACGGACCTTGATGTGGTGAACCCGGACGCTATCCCGCAGTTCCTGCGCGACCAGGACCTGAGCGCGGATGGGGCGAAAGCGCTTTCAGTGTCGGAAGTTTCCAAGCCGGGCCTGGCAAAAGACCCTTCCGGCGAGGAGAAAAAAGACGCTAAAGACGAATTGGCCGCTAAACTGCTGCCCGGCATGATGAATTCCCTGTTCAAGGGGTTTACCCCCGAGCCCGGCCTGAAGGAGAAAGAGGCGGAGGACGGCGGCGGCATAACTTCACTTTCAGACCCCCAAGCGAAGCAGGATGTGGGCGTGACGGACGAGTTTGGTTATACAACTTACGGTCCTTCGGACGGTTTTCAGACTGTTTTTGATTCGGATGGCAGACAGGTGGGCTGCACTG
>MGVB01000026.1:0-8541 GCA_001800275.1 Elusimicrobia bacterium RIFOXYA12_FULL_57_11 | reverse complement strand
GCGGATTTTCCATCCCTTTCGGTTCCCCCGGTTGTACGTAAAAACGGGGTCTGCCGCACTGTGTTTTAACTTCTGGAGGATAAATGTCCCGTGTGCTGCCGGCAGTGCTTGCTCTGCTTTTGTCGGGCTGCGGCAAAGGCCAGGCTGACCCGGCGGAAATAGTTATGGTTTTTGACCGGCACAGCTACGCCGAATGCGATCTTGCGCGCTTGGAAGAAAGCCTGCGCGCCTCCGGGGCCGCGGCGCTTTCTTCCTTCGACCCCTACGCTCTTTTTTTCCCGCCCGGAGAGCGTCCGCAATCCGGTTCTTTCGGCGGCGGGAAGGCCGGCGCGGGCCTGGTGCTGTGGCGCGGCGGCGCCGCGGCCGTGGCGGTGCGGGTTTTTCCCGGCTCCCCGGCCGAGGCGGAAGGGATAAGGGCCGGCGATGTTATAAGCTCTTTGGACGGCCAGACTGTGGCGGACCTGGCCGACCCGGAGCTGGCTGCGGCGCTTTACGGTTCCGCGGGCGGGGCTTTCAGGGTTAAGGGTGAAAAGCGCCTCGGCGGCGCCATCAATTCAACTCTTAAGCGGAGCCTGGGCGGTATGCCCACGGTGTGGGGTTTTAATATCCCTGGTTCGCGCGCCGGCTACCTGCGTATCGTTAATTTTTCCCGCAATACCACTCCGCGGCTGAAGGCTGAAATGAACGACCTGCTTGACCGCGGTGCGGCGCGGATCATAATAGACCTGCGCGGTAATTATGGCGGCTCGCTGGAGGAGCTTTCCTCTTCGCTGGCTCTTTTTGCCCCGTGCGCGGGGCCGGTTTTCAGGGCCGTTTCCCGCCATGCCGGGTACAGCAAGGTTTTTTCCGCCGGCGGACCCGGGCCCTACGCCGGGCTTAAACCGGTTATCCTGGTGGATGGTAAAACCATTTCCCGGGCGGAAATTTTTGCCGCGGCCCTGCGCGAGTGGGGCGGGGCTTCCATTGTGGGCGGGGTTACGGCCGGCAGTGTATCGGCCACCAGGGGATTCCGCCTTAAGGGCGGCGCGGCCCTGCGGCTTACGGTAGCCCGGCTGCTTACGCCCGCCGGCCTGGATTTGGAGGGCAAGGGGCTGGCCCCGGACATTATTCTGGGGCCCACCGACGGGCCGGGTGCGGCGGATAAAGAGGGCGGGGTTTTCCGGGAGTTCCCGGCGGCGTTGGCCAGTTCTGACCCTGTGCTCCTTAAGGTTTTTAAAGTCCCTTGACTTGTCAATAGGTGGGCCTTGACAGACGCGGGAAATCTGCTATACTATAACCGTGAGGTAGTGTGGTGCCCCGCTCATCTGGCTTGGTAGGTGCAGGTGCGGTTGCGGCGCGGTCGCAGACAGACGCGGTGCGGTGTACGGCGCGGTGTGTGTCCCAGGTGAGCGGGGCGTTTTTTTTGGGTTGTTATCCGACAATAGCAAAGCCGGCTTAAGCCGGCGGCGCAAAGCTGAGGGGCCAAACTGGCCTGCCAGGCTGCCGAAGATGCTATGAAAAAGCGGTTTTTCCGCTCTTTATTGCTGTATGTTGCCGCAGCGGCTTGTGCCGTAGCGGCTTTTTTATTGTCTGTTTGTGGTTTTTTGGGTTTCCGCACGCGCGAAACAGCGGTTTTATCGATATTTAACTTTCCCGCAATATCCAATTTGTATTATAATATAATGATTATAATAAGCACCTTGGTAGACGCGCGCGCGCCTGCCGGGCTGTCTTTTGCCGTTTCGTTTAAAAAAATGATGGTACTGAAACTAGAAAAAATCCCTGCCGCCGCCGCGCTCTTTCTTTGCGCGCTGGCGCTTTTCGCTCTGCCTGTGAAGTCTTTGGCCGCCAAAAAGCCCGCTGTTAAGACTCCTGCCGCGGTTGCGGCGCCGGCTGTAGCTGTTCCTGCCGCGGTAAAACAAGCCCCCGTATTTGCCGTTATCGAGTTCGACGCTAAAGACGCGGACCCGGAAAAACGGGCGCAGGCTGCCGTTCAGATAGCGGGCGGCAAAGATCCGGAAAAGCGCGTACGGCTAAAAGAACTGCTTGCGGACAAAGACGCGCGCGTGCAGGCCGTAGCCGCCAGGGGCCTGGCCCAAGAGGGAGATGCCGCCGCCTACCCGGCCCTCTCCGAAGCGTTGGACGGCGCCGATGACAATGCCCGCCTGCACGCCCTAGAGGGCATGGGCCTGCTCAAAGACAACCGCGCCGCCGGCAGGCTTATCGCTCTGCTTGGCCACGCAAATATCGATACCCGCTGGAAAGCCGCCGAGGCCCTGGCTAATTTCAGGGGCAGGAATGTGGTTGACGCCCTGCTGGCAAAGGCCGCCGACGAAGCCGAAGATGTAAACATCCGCCAGGCCGCCGTGCAGGCGCTGGTAAAAATAGGCGATAAAAAGGTGGTTGGGGGGTTGAAAGCGCTGAAGAGCCCTAAAGCGCCGGCTCTTGAAAGAGCGGCACAGAGAGCGGCGGCTATACTAGAGGCCAGAAAGCAACCCTGAACACTTTATGATGGCAAAAGCGCAAAATAACGGTGCTAAAGGCGGATTTGAATCCGCCCTTGCCCGTTTTTGCGCGTTAAAAGGTGAGCCCGTCCGGAGCGCAATCCTGCGGGTTTTGGGCAAATTCATAAGGGGAGGCGCTGTTTATGCGGCCTTCCTCGCTGCCTTGCTGCCTTTACAAACTTTCTCCTATGAACTTCAGGTGTCCGATAATGGCAAGACCCGGTATCCAGGTACAAGAAAAGTGGCCTACCAGCGGGATTATGACCGGTACTGGTTCTTTTATACGGGCGCCGATTCGAACTTCGTTTACAAGTCCTACAAGAACGGCGTTTTCGGCGCGGAGCAGCCTATTTTTGCTGACAGCCAGGTAAGCGGCTATTGCAGCATGTTCCAGGAACCTTCCCGTCACGAGGTTTATGTGGTCTGCCCTCCAGCTCCCGGCAACACCGCCCTTCACGTTATACGCGGCGTGCTGAGCGACGCCGACTCTATAAGTTTCGGCGATCCCCAGACGCGGTCGCCTAACGGCGGCACCACCCTGGTTTATCCCAACATGCCCGGCAGTATTTTGCTTAAAAAATACGGTACGGCCAATACGGTGAGCGCGATTACCGGCGGCAAGAATTCCACACTTACCATGTTCGGTTTTGCCGGCGATGTGAATATGACCATCAGCGGCGCCAATCAGATAGATTCCGGCGACGGCACGGATATCGGCAATTCCGACAACGGCACCAACCGCACAGACAGTCCTATCCCGGAAAACACTTTCGCCACCATGGTGGAAGTGGGTAATGCGGGCGGCTTGGTAGTCGCCTACCGTTCGGACATGAATAATACAACTTCTGTCGTTTCCGCGCCGTACCTTACTATAGAAAGGCGAACTGATGCCGGCGCCAGGACCTGGGAATTATCCATAGACATAGGCGATACCAATACTGACAATAACGTTAAGGGCCAGGGCTGGGCTATGGTCAGCGAGCCCGGTACTGAAATAGTCCACCTGGTCTATGTGGACGCCACCGGCGACCTGTATTACAGGAAAAGGACAGGCTCCGGCGCCTGGAACGCGGCGCTGCTGCTGGACGATACGGGCAGCGGCCCCAACCTGGACGCATTGTGGAACCCTTCCATCTCCCTGGTGAGGTCCCCGGTGGACGGCCTGGACAAGATCTACGCGGTCTGGACTTCCACCGACGGCAACGTCCTGCGCACCGTCAATGCTCGCACCAACGTTACTCTGGCCCCAGTGCCGGCCCTGAGCGACACCAATGGCTGGACCTTCGACACCAAGTGGCGCAGCGGCGACTATGCCATACTGCCCTCCACCGCCCAGCAGCCGTCGCCCCTCGCCTGCGTTTACGAGGATGACGTAAAGGGCGTGAATTTTGATTTTATCCCCACTTCAACGCAGAGCGCCCCCACCATAATTTCCATAGCCTCTTCCCCGACCAACGCGCCTTTCAGTACCAATGTGTACGACCTGTTGGTCACCGGCACGAATTTTAAGAGGATACCGGAACTGACGAACAGGATGCCGGAAGCTTTTCTGCTGACCGCCGGAGGCCTGGCGCAAACCGATGTGACGGTAACTCCCGTTACGCTTACAGACGCCCAGCATATCACGCTTTCGGTGGTCATAAATCCTTCTGTCAACTTTACCGGCGGGCCTTACACCCTGATAATACGCAACGAAGATATGCGCGCTTCTACGCAGGCGGTCACCATTACCATCCCTAAACCGGTTATCAAGCGCGTGTACGACGTGGACCCGGGCGATGGCCGCACTTCAGGCTCAGGCTTCCCCAATAACTCCGCCACGGCCGGGTATTACCGGGATATCCAGGTAGTTGCCAAGAACCTTATGAACTGGAGCGGCGTAGGCGGCGGTACCGCTAAACTGGGTGTAGTGGTGGGCGGCCAGCTTACCGGGGAGATATACCAGGCCGACGCGTTAAATATCCCGTTGGACGGTTCCGAGAGCACCTTTACGGCCCGCATGAAAATTTCGACTTCCGCCGTTGCTTCACCCCAGGGGCTGCCGTATGATATCCGGGTCGTAAACCCCACGAGCCCCACCGGCACAAATCCTGCCCAATACGGCGTTTACACCTCCACTTTTTATGTGACCATGTCTTCCGCGCTGGTTACGTCCCCGCCGGCCGGGGATATTAGCGGCTTTTCGGTGATAAGCGGGACTATGAGTTTTTTCCCTCTGTCAGGGCAGGCGAACTCCAACCCTCCCGACTATACCACCCAGTTGAAAATAAAGCGTTCCGACGGGGCTTATTGGGGGCACTCTTACGGCCAGTTTATGTCAGCTTTGTACGATGAGGAAACCGCGTTTTTCAGCCTGGCTTCTTCCGCGCCGTGGTCGTACGCCTTCAGCCCGGAGGACGGCCAGTACGAACTCTCGGCCAGGGGCCGCACCTCGGACGGTCCTTCAGTGAACACCGGCGGTCCGGAATCGGCAAAGATCATCGTCCTGAAAGACAGCAAGGCTCCGGAGGTGAGCATTACCAGGCCCGTTGCGCGCGCCGGGTCCAACCAGGCCTCGGCCTATCCCCTGTCTATAACCATAAACGACGGTCTGGGCCAGAGTGGCACGGGGTCGGGTTCAAGAAAGGCCTGGCTGCTTATTATGTCCACCAACCCGGCCGGTAATCTTTACCTGGACGACGTTTCCACCAGTACCTGGCGTTCCTGGTGTAATACCATGACTTCCGCGGCCAATGGCGCCTGCGCCGCCAACGACGCCAGCGGCCCGGCCGGCAGCGGCTGGGGCTGGAGCACTACCGCCGGCGAGGTGTGGGTAACCACCGGGACGGGCGCCAGCCCGGCTATGGAGTGGGCTACCCAGCTGCCGCTTTCCCGCCCGCTGTACCTTAGCAGCAGCGCGGCTACCGGAGTTATTATCCCCGAGTGGAAGGACGGCAGGGAATATTACATAGCGGTGGTTTCTTCCGACTCCCTGCAGCAGGTGGGCACCTCGGAAACGGAGGCGGAGCTCGGCGCTAAAAGCGACGCCCGCCCGCTGAACAATCTTTCGGTTCCCCCGTATATAGGTTACAGGTTCATTTATGACGTAACTATCCCTACGGTAACCGCGTACAGCGGCATAGTGGGCCTTTCAACGCATACTGATATCTGGGGCTCTGATAATGGCTGGGTCTCAGCCGTGCTTTCCAGCGGCGCGGTGGCCGATAATGTGCAGAGCAATACCAGCCAGCGCATAATCCGCGCCAGGACTTACGACCTGGACGCGCAGAAATACCTTAACCCTAATACCGCCATAAAGTTCGACATCACCGATAAGAACGCCGCCTGGTACGAGATGGCCGGGAAGACGGACTACTGGGAGTATCCGCTCGTCAACGCGCAGTTCGTATCCGGCAACCGGTATAAGATAGAGATATACGGAACGGACGGCGCCGGCAACATGGAGTACGCTAACTGCCCTTCCACCGCTACGGTCTCCTTCCCTTCCGACCAATCCGCCTGCCGCACCGGCAGCGCCACTGACGGCAAGGCGAAGTATATCCGCTACTTTAAATTCGACAACAAGGCGCCCTCCGTGGTTATTTCTTCACCCACTGATATGGCGCCCAATTATATAGGCGCGGGTGCGCTCAATTACAGTTCCGGCTCGGCTACGGATATCGGCTATTCCGGCATTGCCGGCGTGTCTTATTCCCTGCAATATGCCGATGGGTCAAAATACTGGAACGGCTCCGCCTGGGGCGCCTCGCAGGTCTGGGTTACTACCACGGTGGCTGCTTCCGGCAACTGGCTTATAAACTGGCCCGCGGTGGCCGGCTTCAGTTGGGCCAGCGGCCAGGCTTATACCTTCAGTGTGCGTGCTGTTGACCGCGCGGGCAATGTGTCCGATACCAGGGCTGTTACGTTTACCTACGATACCGACGCTCCCGAGTCGAAAGTTACCACTCCGGGCGGCCTGTACACCACCCGCCTGTCCGCCATCACCGGTACCATTGTCGACGAGGTGTATGCCGCCACCACCACGCCTTCCGGCCTGGACCTGACCGCTTTCTATGTAAAAATAAAGCGGCTGTCGGATAATTTCACCTGGAACGGCAGCACCTGGACCGATGCCGCGAACGTCAGCACCATGACGGTTACGCCCACCGGCGTCAGCGCTATAAAAGTCTGGAACCTTTCGCTTTCCAGCACCTTTTACGACCTGCTTAAGGGTACCGATACCTTCAATATTTACAGCTGGGGCCGCGACCTTGTTAATAACCCGGCTTCCGCGGTCAATATCGAAAATTCCGCGCAGCTGAAAATGTCTTTCGAATACCGCTACAGCACCCCCACTATTTCCGGTTTCGACCCGGTTTCCGGCAGCGCCAAAAACGCGCAGAGTTCGCTGTCTTTCAGCCTGGACCCGCAGGGCGGGCGCATAAACCAGGTGTGGACGGCGTTCCTGGACAATAACGGCAATTACTGGAACGGCAAAGCCTGGGCGGTGGGGACCTCGGATCCCCCGGTTTTCCCCCATGCGGTCTGGCAGTCCACCAACGCCGAGCAGGGCGGCAGTCCGGACATGTTCTTTACGCCGGATACGGCTGTAGACGGCCAGACGGCCATGACGCTCACCTTTACCGGCGCGACAACCATCTCAAGCCCCACCTGGGTGGACGGTGGAAAATACCGCCTGTACGTACGTGCGGAAAATACCGCCGGGAATCTGCTCCGGTATTTCCCGCCTTATGTGTCCAGCCATACCTTTCTCTACGATGTCACGGCTCCTACGGTTACCGCGCATTCCTGGGTTATAGGCCTTTCCACAATGGAAGCCGGTGCGGGCTGGTTGAATACAGTAACCATCGCCAGCGGTGCTGTGGTCGACAATGTTTCCGACTCGCTGGACAAGCGCCAGGTATACATGCGCGTTTACGACAAAACCGCCGACAAATACCTGAACCCCAACACTTTGAGTAAATTCGACTACGACGATGACGCTACCGCGTGGATATTGAAGGAAAGCATCAGCGACAGCGTAAACTGGTCGTATGATATGGCCCTGACGCAGTTCGATACCGGGGACCTGTACCGCGTAGAGATCTACGCCAAGGATAAAGCCGGCAACCAGCACAAATCCAATTGCCCCTGGGGTCCGCTCAGCACAGCGGGACAATGCCAGACCGGCGGCAATACCGACCTTGGGGATACGCCGAAATATGTGCGCTACTTTAAATACGATAAATACGCTCCCAGCCTGAGCATCAGTACTCCCGTTGTTACCAGCCCGAATAACGCGGGGTCCGCTTTAACCTATATCTCCGGCACGGCCTTCGACGCCGCGGGCGAGGCCGGGGTAAGCACGGTCACCTATAAACTGAAATATGGCAACACGTACTGGACCGGTACCACCTGGCAGGCCGGAGAGGTGTGGGTGAAGACCGGCGGCAACTGCGCCCTTGCGGACGGCGGTGTGGAATGCGGCTGGTCAATAAACGGTATAGCCTGGCGCGACAGCCAGAACTACGACCTGACCGTGCGCACCGTGGACCAGGCCGGCAACAGCGTGGAGCGCAGCGCAAGTTTCAATTACGACGTGTCGGCGCCGGAGACCCGCGTTACCACCGCCGGCGGAGCTATGGCCGCCCGCCTGACGGCCATAGCCGGCACGGCGGCGGACCAGAGCAGCGCCTCCACCTGCACCGCGTCGGGGCTGGACGGCTTTGTGTACGCCGCCATCAAGCGCAAGAGCGATAATTTGTGGTGGGATTCGGAGGCCGACGGGTGGACCGGGACGGTAAGCGTAAGCACTATGATGGTGGCGCCCGGCACCGGGGTAAAGAACTGGAGCCTCGGTATTTCTTCAACTTTCTATGACCTGCTGCCCGGTACTACGGACACTTTCTTCGTCTATACCTGGGCCAACGACAGTGTAAATAATCCGGACAGCACTTATGCCAACAAGGAATCTTCCGCCGCCTATAAACTCACTTTTTCCTACGCGTCGAGCACGCCTACTCTTACAAGCCAGGTGCCCGCGCCCAATTCCGCCAGCAACGCGTCGCTGTCCGTGTCC
>MGVB01000025.1 GCA_001800275.1 Elusimicrobia bacterium RIFOXYA12_FULL_57_11 | reverse complement strand
GCCACCCCCGCAGCCTTGAGCTGCTGGCCCCGGCCGGGTTTTCCTATTTCGAAGTGCTGCGCCGTAAATTAAGCTGGGGAGAAAGATAGGGGTTACGGGGAGGCCGGGGTGGTACCCTGCGAACCCGGAAGAGGGAACCCTTGCGTGGTTCCCCCCGCCGTTGGGAAATTATGGCGGCGCCCCCTTCCGCAACGGGTTCGCAGGGTACCACCCCGGCCTCCCCGTACGCAATTGCAGGTTATTATTTAACTCGGTAACTACGGATGCTTAAGAAACTGGTTATTAAAAATTTTGCGGTTATCGCGGCGCTGGAACTGGAACCGGGGCCGGGCCTTAATATTTTTACGGGGGAGACCGGCGCGGGCAAATCCATAATAATTTCAGCGCTGGGCTTCCTGCTGGGCGAGCGCTCCGGGGCCGATATCCTGCGCCCCGGCGCGCTTTCGGCCGAGGTGGAGGGTGAGTTTCTGGCCGAACACCTGCCGCCCAAACTGGCGGAGCGCTGGGCCATAAAGGGCGGAGCGGTGGCCATACGGCGGCAGGCCGACCCCAAAGGCCGCACGAAGGCGGCCATAAACGGCGCGGCTGCCACGCTGGCCCAGCTTTCAGAACTGGGCGGTTTTTTGGTGGATTTTCACGGCCAGAACGAACACCAGAGCCTGCTAAAACCCGAAGTGCAGCGCGACCTGCTTGACCGCTACGGGAAGCTTGAAAAAGAAGGTAAGGCCGTTCTTGAAGCCTGGCAGGAGACTAAAACCCTGGAGGAGCGGCTTGGCGCCGTTTCCATGTCCGAGGACGAGCGTGCCCGCCTGCTGGACCTGTACCGCTTCCAGCTGAACGAAATAGAGTCCGCAAATTTAAAAGAGGGGGAGGAAGAGGAGTTGGCAGCGCTCTGGCCGCGCCTGAAGAACTCTGAAAAACTTTTTTCCCTTTCCGGGGAAACCCACTCACTGGTGGACGACGCCGCCGGTAATATGGAGAAAGCCGCGGAAAAGATAAAAGCCCTTTCCGCCATAGACCCTTCGGCGGACCACCTTACCGCAAGGCTGGCCGCCGCCGCCCTAGAGCTGCGCGACCTTTCAGGAGAGCTGCGTTCTTACGGGCGCGGCGTGCATTCCAACCCCGCTGAAGTGGACAGCTGTCTTTTCCGGCTGGAAAAATTCAAAAACCTTAAAAAAAAATACGGCGCGGATATCCCCGCTGTGCTGGCCAAAGCGGCGGAATTGCGCGGCAAGGTGAACGGGCTCGATGACCTGACGCTGGACCGCTCCGAGCTGGAGAAAAAACTGGCCGTCTCGGCCGGGAAACTCGCAAAACTGGCCCTGGTCCTGCATGAAAGGCGCCTGGCCGCGGCTAAAAAACTTTCGGCGGAAATACTTAAAGAGGCTGAAGGCCTCGGTTTCAGGGAAGTGCGCTTCTCGGTGGACGCCGCCTATGACGAGGCCGCCATAGGGGCTTCGGGCGGGGACTCGGTAGAATATCTTTTTACCGCCAACCCCGGCTACCCGCTGCGGCCCCTGCGCTACACCGCTTCAGGCGGGGAAATGGCCCGCATAATGTTGGCGCTCAAAACCGCGCTGTCCCGCGCGGACCGCATAGGCGCGCAGGTGTTCGACGAAGTGGACGCCGGAGTGGGGTCCGTAACAGGCCGCCTGGTGGGGGAAAAACTTGCCCGGCTGGCTTCTGATAAACAGATCTTCTGCATAACGCACCTGCCGCAGGTAGCGGCTTTCGGCGAAGCTCATTTTTTTGTTGAGAAGGCCGTTAAGGCCGGCGTAGCTGCGGCCGCTGTGCGCCGCCTGGACGCCGCCGCCCGCGAGAGAGAGATCGCCCGTATGCTGGGCGGCAAGAAACTATCCACCGACCTGGGCCTTAAACACGCCCGCGAACTCCTGGCCGAAGCCGGGAAATAACAGAAGAGAGGATTTATGCACATGGCAGTAAGAACACGCTTCGCTCCCAGCCCTACGGGGTATATGCACATCGGTAATTTAAGGACCGCCCTGTACGCGTACCTGCACGCGCGCAAGAGCAAGGGCAAGTTCGTGCTGCGCATAGAAGATACCGATCAGGCGCGGCTGGTGGCCGACAGCGTAAAGGTGATATACGACAGCCTTGCCGTTACCGGTCTGGAACACGACGAGGGCCCCGATAAAGGCGGGCCTGTGGGGCCTTATGTCCAAAGCGAGCGGCGCCCTGTTTATAAAGAATACGCTGATAAGCTGCTGGCCGATGGCCATGCCTACCGGTGTTTTTGCGAGAAGGAACAGAAGCCGGAGCAACCGGCGCAAGAAGAGCATGAAGGCCCTATCCTGGGCTATGACGGCAGGTGCGGGAAGCTCTCCGCCGGTGAAGTCGAGGAGAAACTGGCCAAGGGGCTGCCGTATGTCATACGGCAGAAGATAGACAGGGAAGGAAAGACGGTTTTCAAGGATTTCGTGTACGGAGACATAGAGGTGGACCATAAGCAGCTCGACGACCAGATACTGCTGAAGCGCGACGGCTATCCCACTTATAATTTCGCCAACGTGGTGGACGATCACCTTATGGGCATAACCCACGTGATGCGCGGCTGCGAGTATATTTCTTCCACCCCCAAATATATCCTGTTGTACCGCGCTTTCGGCTGGGATATCCCGGAGCACATACATCTGCCGCATATACTCAACGCCGACGGCCGCAAGCTTTCCAAGCGTGAGGGCAGCGTGGCGCTTTCGGATTTCCTGGGTAAAGGCTATCTGCCCGAGGCTATCCTCAACTACATTGCCCTGCTGGGCTGGAATCCCGGCACCGAACAGGAGTTCTTCACCAAGGCGGACCTTATCGAAAAATTCGACATCGCCAGGATCGGCAAGGCGCCCGCCATGTTCGACGAAGTTAAGCTTGCCTGGCTCAACGGCCAGCACATAAAGGCCCTGAAGCCCGAGGCCGCGCACGCACTGTTCCTGAAATTCTACCCGGAAAAGATAGTGAAAGATTTTGATACCGTGAAGCTCAGTGGCCTTATACAGGGCAAGGTGGAAAAGCCCTGCGACATCCCCTCCATGACGGCTTTCCTGCTGGCGCTGGACGGGAACTACGCCACGGAACTGTTCGTCAATAAAAAGAACAAGACCACGCTTGAAAGCTGCAAGGCTACCCTGGCGGACCTGCAGGCCGCGCTTTCGCCCCTGGCCGCCTGGAACCATGACTCCATTTATCCCGCCGTAAGCGCCTATGCCGAGGCCAAAGCCTCCAAGATAGGCCCCGTAATGTGGCCGCTGCGTATAGCCCTCTCTGGCCTTGCCGTAACCCCCACCGGCGCCATAGAAATAGCCGAATTGCTGGGCAAAGAAGAATCCCTGCGCAGAATCGCTTTGGCCATCGCGAGGTTATAGCCGTGGTTCGGGGACGGTGGACGGGACAGGAACGCAAACGCGGGCTCTCGCACACCGTGCTCGGCCCTCCCCACTCAGGCTTGGCGCTTACGCAAGCTCAGGCTTCCGTGAGGGTTTTGCTGACCATCCCCCCGCGTCCGTCCCCTCCACCTTCAGCGAGGGGGCATCCCAATGCGCGCTTCCTGTCCGCGCGCTAGTGTCGAAGGGTTGACCAGGGTGGTGCCCGGAGAACCCGTTGCAGGAAGGGGGCCCCGCCATAATTTCCCTAGGCGGGGGGAACCCACGTAAGGGGTTCCTCTTCCGGGTTCGCCGGGCACCACCCTGGTCAACCCGACTACGCATCCTGCGGCTCTTCTCTTTCGCGCAGGAGGTTTCCCCGAGCGCCGCCCCTGTAACAATTTTGCCACAAGTTTGTCCCAAATCCTAAATACAGGATTTGTACACTTTAACTGTACCTATGAAATACTGGTTCTACTCTGAAGGCAATATCCTTGGTCCTTATGACCCCGCAGAAATGCTGGCCATGCCCGCGTTCTCGGATGAAAGCCTTGTCTGCGCCGAAACAGCCACGGGGGATAACGCCGACGACTGGAAGTCCGCTTCACAGGTAGCCGAAATAGCTTCCATGATGGGCGCCGGCCGCGCCGTTACCGCTTCCGTGGCCGCCGGGGCGTACCGGCTTGAAAGCGCCCTGAACGTCTCCGGCTTTGAAGATAAAGATATCCAGGCCGGGGCTTCCTACAGCGACCTGCTTGATACCATAGATAACATTCTGGGAACCCGTAAGGAAGACCAGGATCCCGCCCGGGCTCAGCCCGCGGACTACGAACTGGCGGAAAAATTCGATATCCGGCTTTCCAGGATACAGGAAGAGCTGGAAGCCGCGCGCTGGGAAAAAAACCTCCTGCTGGAAAAAATGCGCATGAAGGAGATGGAGGAGAAAAAGAACCGGGCGCGGATAAGCGAGCTTGAGGCGCGGTTAAAGGGGGAGTTCCGCAGTGCCGAGATGAACGCCAGGGAGCTTGACCAGGTGCGCCATCTTACCGATATTACGGAAAGGTCAGAGACCATAAAGAAAATTGAAGAGATACGAAGGGAAGAGCAGTCGCTTGAGAAATATCTTGTGCCCGAGCGCGAAGGCGGCGTTCCGGACATCCCTCCCGAAGCAGCAGGCAAGGATAAATTCGAGGCAGAAACGAAGACCCTTAAAACTATTTCACCTTCGGCGCCTATCGGCCTTCAGCGCCTGTCAGGAACTGGTACGGATGAGGCCCCGCAGGGAACAGGGGTTACCGGCCACAAACTTAAAAGCCTCGGGCAAACCCAGCCGCCGGCATATGTTTATGGCGCCAAGCCCGAAGCGGCCGGCCCCGCGGCTGTTCCCGCACCGGAACCGCTGCCCATGGTGCCGGACTATAATTCTTACCGCTCCACCCCGCTGCCGGGCCCGGAGGCGGCCCCGTCCGGCGCCTATAAACCCTCTCCGGAGTTTGAGCCGCTGCCTCAACAGGAGGCCGGCCTGGTTTATGATTTTACGGTAGTTACCTCAAAACCAGCCGGGACATCGCAGCAATTCAAGATCGAGGCGCGGTCCGAGCCGGCCGCCGTCCCGGTTCCGGCTCCTGCGCCCGTCCACACGCCCGTCCCGGTTCCGGTAATGGCAGCGCCCGCCCAGCCCCTGGCCGACGAGCAGCCTGTACAGCCCGTGGAATTTGTCCCGGCTTCCCCGGTGTCCCCTGTCTTTCAGCAGCCGCAGGTCTTTAGCCCTTCGCTGAACCAGGCGCCGCAGGGGCAATTCTCTTCATTCTCCCCGTCGTCTCCTTCCGATCTTGACCATAAACCGGCTGTTTCCGGCACTGAAGAGCGGGCCCTGCCCGGAGCTGAGGACAAAATCCGGCGGGTCTCTCCGGAACCGGAGACTGGTTCGCCTGATAAAACTATCAGGACGGTATTGCCGGACCCCAAGGGTAAACCTCCCGCTGCGGCGCCCTCCAGACAGGGGAAAAAAGGCGGCAAGGCGGCTTTTGTCAGCGTTGTCCTGATTTTCGGGTGTATAGCCGCGGGGGGGCTCGGATATTTCTTTCTCGGGGACGGGGTGAGCTTCTCCGAATTTTCCATGTTGAATTTCGGCGGCGGCAATAAAACCGGCGTTGTGGCCGCGCAGCCGGAGAGTGCGGTTACTACCGCCGGGATTGATGCTCAGGTCCCCGCAGCGGGTGTGCAGACTCCCCCGGCAGGCGAGGCCCAGCCGCAGGTTTCCCGGGAACCACAGGAACCGCAGGCGCCGCAAGTCACGGAAAAACCCTCTGAAAACATCCGCAAGGCGCTGGAAATAGTGAAAACGTACAAGCTCGCCGGCGGGCGCGGCTCCGTTGAATCCTGGTTAGCCAACTCTTTCCTGTCGGGCGGGGCCGGCGGGGCCAACGAGGAATGGACCGCCACGCCGCTGCACGGGGATATTCTTGTGGTGCAGTACCGCCTGCTCAGGCCAAAACAGGACCCCATGATGTACCAGTTCGAGGTGGACGCCGCCAAGGGAACTATAGTGCGCGGCATAAATAATAACGCTATCGACCTCCTGGACGCTTCCAGGGAAAAAACCGTCAGCGCCGCTCCCGTGAGAAAACCGGTAAAACAACAGCCCCGCGTGAAGAAGCCGGCCAAGCCCCGTGAGCTTTCCATTCTTCCGCTGCCGGACGAACCCGCCGCGGGCGGACAGGTCGACGCCGACCCCACCGGGTTTGAGCAGCCGGAAAACGACGACAAGGTTAAGTACCTCAAAGCGCAGGAATCCGACGAAGAACTGTTTTAATAAACTCCCGTCAGCAGTTTTGTCCGGGTGTAAACCCGCTCCCGATACCGGCATATATTGTAAAATAAATCCATCAATAGCGGCCGGCCGCCGTGCGATTACCGCTTTATGTCTGAAAAAGGTTTATCCATCAACATCTCTAAGCGCCTGGGAGAGATGCTCGTTTCTTCGGGCCTGATTACCGCGGCCCAGTTGGGCGAAGCCCTTGAAATGCAGCGTTCCAGCGGGGGGAAGCTGGGACAGCTGCTCATTCATAAAAAATTCATCGATGAACGGAAGCTGCTCGAGTTCCTGAGCAGGCAGTTCGGTATTGAATTCGTGGATCTGCGCTCGCGGGATATCCATGTAGAGATTCTCAGGATCATCCCCGAGAATATCGCCCGGCGCTATAACCTGATAGCCGTGGAAAAGGCGGACGGCAAACTGAAGGTTGCCATGGAGGACCCGCTTAACATAGTGATCCTCGACGATCTGAAAATGATGACCGGCTACGATATCAAGCCGGTATTCGGCGCCGACTCCGACATCATGGAGGCGATAGACAAACATTACGGCGTTAAAACCTCGAAAGAGGCGCTGGACGATATTTTAAAGAAGACGGATGGCACCACCGAGGTTTCGGTAGTGGAGGAGGACAGCTCAAAAGGCGGGGGGGACGAACTCATCTCGCTGGAAGAGAAGGGCGAGGCCGCGCCGATAGTGAAGATGGTGAACCTGATCATCTCGTCGGCCATAAAAGCCCACGCCTCGGATATCCACATCGAACCCAGCTACAAAGAAACCAAGGTCCGTTTTCGCATAGACGGCGTGCTTCATTCGCAGCCTTCGCCGCCCAAGAAATTTCACAACGCCATAATAAGCCGGCTTAAGATCATGTCGACGCTGGATATTTCCGAACGCCGCCTGCCGCAGGACGGCCGCACCAAGCTTAAGATAGACAATCACGAAATAGACCTGCGCGTTTCCATACTGCCCTGCGGCCCGGGCGAAAAGGTGGTGATGCGTATCCTGGACTCGTCCGGCCTTAAGCTCAGGCTTGAGGACCTTGGTATGGAACCGGAGAATCTTGCTATTTTCGCCAAATGCCTCAAGGCCCCGCACGGCATCAACCTTATAACCGGGCCTACCGGTTCCGGCAAGTCCACTACGCTGTATTCGGCGCTGGCCACTTTGAACGAGCCGGACGTTAATATCGTTACCATCGAGGATCCTATCGAGTATAACCTGGAGGGGATAAACCAGGTCATGGTAAACGCCGAAGTTGGGCTTACCTTCGCTTCCGGGCTTCGTTCTTTTTTGCGCCAGGACCCGGATGTGATAATGGTCGGGGAAATCCGTGATTTCGAGACCATGTCTACGGCCATCAATGCGGCCATGACCGGCCACCTGGTGTTTTCAACGCTGCATACCAACGACGCTCCCGGCGCCATCACCCGCATAGGCATGATGGGTATAGAGCCGTTCCTCACCTCTTCCACTTTGCTGATGGTTGTGGCGCAGCGGCTGGTGCGCGGCATCTGCAAGAACTGCAAGGAAAACTACGAGGTTAAACCGGAGCTCCTGGTAAGCCTCGGGGTTTCGAAAGCCGTACTTGATAACCATGTTAAAAATGGTAAAATAACTCTGGCAAGGGGCAGTGGTTGCGATGTCTGCGCCAAGACCGGGTATAAGGGCCGCATGGGCATCCACGAAATACTTGAGATCAACGATGAGATCAGGCGCCTGATAATAGAAAAGGCCCATGTTTCCCAGGTGAAGGATGCCGGCATCAAGAACGGCATGATCACGCTCAGGGAATCGGCCCTGCGCAAGCTTTTTATAGGCGCCACCACGGTGGAAGAGGTCATCCGTGTCACCGGGTCCGGCGTTGATTAAGAACTGGATTTCAGCGGTTTTACGAGGA
This sequence comes from Elusimicrobia bacterium RIFOXYA12_FULL_57_11, assembly GCA_001800275.1. Classification (GTDB taxonomy): domain Bacteria; phylum Elusimicrobiota; class Elusimicrobia; order Elusimicrobiales; family UBA9959; genus UBA9959. Next base: position 8,631 of record MGVB01000025.1, on the reverse strand, counting down.
GCAAATTTATGGTTACAATGAGCGAATTGTTTATGATGATGCACGAGAAGAACTCTTCCGACCTGCATCTTACGGCCGGGGCCACCCCGATGCTGAGAATAGACGGGGAACTGCTGCCCACCCCGTTTGAAAAGCTTACCCCGGACATGTGCCAGACCCTTATTTTTTCGCTGATGACCGACGCGCAGCGCCAGCGCTTCGAGGCCATTAATGAACTGGATTTCGCCTTCGGTATAAAAGGCATGGGCCGTCTGCGCATGAACGCCTACCGGCAGCGCGGTGTGGTAGGCGCTGCTATCCGCTCCATCCCCAGCAAGTACAAGACCTTCGAGGAACTTAACCTGCCGCCCGTGGTATATGAACTGATGAAGATGACCAAGGGGCTCCTGCTGATAACCGGCCCTACGGGCTCAGGTAAATCCACCACGCTGGCCTCGATGATAGACTATCTGAACGAGCACCGCAATTACCACATTATGACGGTGGAAGACCCCATCGAGTACGTGCATACGCACAAGAAGAGCATGGTGAACCAGCGCGAAGTGGGCGCGGATACCGAAACGTTCGGCGCCGCGTTGCGTCATGTGCTGCGCCAGGACCCTGACGTCATACTGATAGGCGAGTTGCGTGATTTGGAAACCATAAGCGCGGCCCTTAATATCGCCGAAACAGGCCACCTGGTGCTGGCCACCCTGCACACTTCCGACGCCGCCCAGACCATCAACCGCATCATCGACGTCTTCCCGCCGCACCAGCAGGAACAGATCCGCGTGCAGCTTTCCTTCGTGCTGCAGGGCGTATTCGCGCAGCAGCTGCTGCCGATGGCCGGCGGCACGGGCCGCACGCTCTGCTGCGAAGTGCTTATCGCCACCTCCGCCGTGCGCAACCTTATCCGCGAGCAGAAGGTGGAACAGATTTCCACGGTCATACAGACCGGCGGCAAGTTCGGCATGGTGACGATGAACCAGTCCCTGGTCGACCTTTACAAAAAACAGAAAATCACTTACCAGGAAGCCCTTAACCGCTCCGCCGACCCGGAAGACCTTAAGAAGCTGCTGCAGAAAACCCTGTCGGTTACCGGCTGATTCCTGGAGGGCGGCGGCTGCCGCGGGACGCGTTGATATTCGCCTATGCAATTTGCCTACAAAGCCAAAGAGAGCAGCGGGAAAACCACCGAAGGCGTGGTGGAGGCGGCTGACCAGAAAGCCGCTATCGCGCGCCTGCGCGAAAAAAAGCTTTCAGTGACCGAGATAAAGCCGGCTGCGGCAAAGAAGCCTTTTTTCAAGCCGAAGGTCAATAACGGCGATATCGTTATCTTCTCCCGCCAGCTGTCCACGCTGGTGTCCGCGGGTGTTCCTATCGTTCAGGGCCTTAACATTCTGGAGGAACAGGCGGAGAACCCGGCCTTTAAGGCGGTGGTGGGTGCGCTGCGCCTGGACATCGAGGCCGGGCTTTCCATAGCCGACGCCATGCATAAGCATCCCGCCGCTTTTACCGAGCTTTATGTTTCCATGATAAAGGCCGGGGAGGTCGGCGGTATTCTGGACACCATACTCGAGCGCCTTTCGGGCTTCCTGGAGTCGGCGGAAGCGTTGCGCGCCAAGGTCAAGAGCGCGATGATGTATCCCACTATCGTGTTCAGCGTGGCCGGCCTTATAACGATCTTCCTGATAGCCTTCGTGATCCCTATCTTTAAGGACATCTTCTCAAGTTTCAACGCGGAACTGCCGTTGCTTACCAGGTTGATCGTGGGGCTTTCGGATTTTATAAGGGAGAAGCTGGTGTTCATGGTCCCGCTCATCGCTGTTGCTGTCTGGGGCTTTAAAAAATGGATGAAGACGCCCAGGGGCCAGGAAAAGATAGACGATATTTCCCTGAAGCTGCCGGTTTTCGGCATATTGCTGAAGAAAGTGGCCATAGCCAAATTCACCCGGACGCTGGGTACGCTTATAAAATCGGGCGTGCCCATATTGCAGGGCCTCGAGACGGTGGCCAAGACTTCCGGCAACAAGATGATAGAGAAAGCCATCATGAGCAGCTACAACTCCATCAAGGAGGGCGGGCGCATCTCCGACCCGCTGAAGAAAGCCAATATTTTCCCGCCGATGGTGATACAGATGATAAGCGTGGGAGAGGAGACCGGCGGGCTGGATACCATGCTCAACAAGATAGCGGATTTCTACGACCAGGAAGTGGATACGGCCGTGCACGGCCTCACCTCTATGATAGAACCGCTCATCATAGTTTTCCTGGGCGTGGTCATAGGCACCATAGTTATAGCCATGTTCATGCCCATGTTCAGCCTGGGCGAGATGGTAGGGTAATTTAAAACGCGCGAAGAAAGCCCGGGCCGGATGCCCGGGCTTTTTTTTATTCAATTTACTTGAGTTCTACCAGTTTGTATTTCCTCGTGCCCAGGCCTATTTTTTCAGCGTAGGCCATGCAGGGGATGCCGGATATGCCGGACTCATGCTCGAACGTGTCGTCCCGGCCGGACGCTTTGTTCACCAGGTCGTAACTCGCCTGGTCCAGCGCTACGGGGTCTGCGGAGGCAAGTATCCCCACATCCCCCATGAAGGGCTTGGGCGCGCCGGAGCGGCAATCGCAGGCCGCGGAGATGTTCATGAGGAAATTTATATAAGTCAGTTTCCGGCCGTCCGTGACGCCTTTGGCGTATTCCGCTATTTTCTCCTGGAAAGCCACTCCGCCCGTAGCCTTCTGGGAGGATTCTATGGCCTTGTACGGGCAGATCTCGGCGCATTTCCCGCACCCGGTGCATTTTTTTTCATCCACGGTGATGGCTTCATCTATGGCGTTTACCGGGCATTCCGTCCGGCAGAGGCCGCATTTTACACATTTTGAGCCGCGTATCCTGGGAAATTGCCCCGAGTGCTGCGCTTTTTTCCCGGCAGGCGAACCGAAGCCCATAGCCAGGTTCTTTATGGCGCCGCCGAAACCGGCGCTGCTGTGGCCCTTGAAATGCGAGATGACCAGAAAGGAGCCGTAATTATCCATGTTGCGCCCGATCACTACCCTGGTGAAATACTTCCCTTTGTAGGCGACGCTCTTTTCCCCGTCCGCATCTAGGATATCTATGGGGGCGTAGGTCCAGCCGTGCGCTTTGGCCGTGGCAAGGTGGCTTTTGGTGTCCCCGCGCGAGCCGCCGTACAGAGTATTGGTTTCCACGAAGGTGCCTTTAAGTTCCTTTACCAGGTTTTTAAGCAGCGTGGGCGGTATGTAGTTGGTGTTGCCTTTTTCTCCGAAATGCACCTTCACGCCAAGTTTGCCGGAGGGTTTGAAATCCAGTTTGCCGTAAAGGGCTTTGAGTTTGGCCGGGGATATTTCTTTGGAAAAATATACCGTGGCGGGCCCGGCCGCTGGCGGCGGTTCTCCGGCGCCGGCGAAGTAGGAAAAACAACAGTATAATGTCGCGAACAGTAGAGTGAATGCGGCTGATCTTTTCATCGGGGTCTCCTGTTGAACTAGTCTTTAAACGGCACGGGCAAGTATCTCTTCAATTTCCCTCTGCTGGTGCGGCAGGGACCAGAGGCGTATAAGGCCCATGGCGTTTTCCGCTATGCGCGGGATGTCGGCGGCCGGGATAGCGGCTTCGGACAGCCTTACGGGGGCGCCGGCTTCTTTAAAGAAAGTCTCGAAAGCCGTTATGGCCTCCTGCGCGCCGCCGGCGCCGAACACCGCCGCGCCGAATTTTTCAAGCCGGGCCGGGCCGGCCGTACGCAGGTGGTGTTTGAACCAGGCGGGCATTACAATGGCAAGCCCGGCGCCGTGCGCTATGTCGTAGATGGCGCTGAGGGCGTGCTCTATGGCGTGGTTTATGAATTGTATCTCGCCGTAGCCGCATACCGGCAGGCCGTTAAGCGCCAGCGTGGCGGACCACATCATGGAGGCGCGCGCGTCGTAATCCTCCGGGTCTTTCAGGATCCTGCGGGTAGAGGCGATTATGGAGCGCGCCAGCGCGTGCACTATCTCGTCGGTCACTATATTGTCCGCGTCCTGGGCGGTAAAATAGCCCTCAATTATGTGCGCGAGCGCGTCCACGGCGCCGTAGCCCGCTTGCCGGGCCGGCAGGGTCAGGGTGGCGGCCGGGTCCAGCACGGAAACCCTGGGGAAAAGCGCCGGCCCGCCGGCGGCGTACTTCTGTTTTGTCTCCTCGTTGGTCACCACGCAGCCGGAATTCATTTCCGAGCCGGTGGCGGGCAGCGTCAGCGCCGTGAACAGCGGCAGAGCCGTGCGCACGGCCGCTTTGCCGCAGAAGAAGTCCCAGGTGTCGCCGTCATAGTTTGCCCCTGCGGCTATGGCTTTGCCCGTGTCTATTACAGAGCCGCCGCCCGCCGCCACTATGAGCGTGCAGTTCTCCGCTTTCGCTTTTTTTACGCCTTCACGTACATGCGCGATAACCGGGTTAGGTTTTACTCCCGGATGCTCCACCACGGCTATGCCGCTGTCCGCCAGCGTTTTTGTTACGGCCGCGTAGACGCCGTTCTTCTTTATGCTGCCGCCGCCATAGACCAGCAGGGCTTTTTTGCCGGCCTTGGCCGCCTCCGGGCCTATCTTACTGATGGCATCACGGCCGAAAATTATTTTTACCGGATTGCTGAAGTTAAAATTCTGCATGGATTTTTCCTGTTTTTGCTCTGGAGTCTTCGCAGGTATTATAGCGGTAGGCGGGCTGCCCGGGCAAGTTCCCCCAATGGAGGGTCAATGGGCCCAGGCCGGCCTGGGCCCAAAACATGCTGTTTAATGTGCCATATGGCATTTGCCGCAATGCTGTGCGCGAACTATCCTATATATACGGCAACCAGAAAAACGAGGTGTAAAAGCATGAGAAAACTCCTTATAGCGTTAACGGCTGTGTTCGGTTCCGGCCTGGCTTTCGGCCATGCCGCGGAAATTGAGAGCCTGAACGCGGCTTTCCCGGAGCTCTCCTCTTTAAAGGTTTCCTATTTCGCGCAGGAAGGCGCGGCCACTGTGGCGCCTTCGGCGGCGGAAATTGTGCCCGCGGCCGCCGGGGCGCAGCAGCAGGACGATGCCGTAATAAACTCCCTTACGGACGCTCAGTGGAACGCTATTTTGAACGGGCAGCCGTGGGAGCCCGCCCAAGACACTGCCGCTTCCAAGGAACTATTCGACGACTACCACACCAAATATATAGTCAAAGGAAAGATAAGTTTCAAGACCACGCCCCCTACCTTCTACGCCGAAACCGGCAAGGTGTTCATTGTCACCAAATACCCCCAGTGGCTGAAAGAAGTGGGCGACACCAGGATATGCGTGGAAGGTTACGCCAGGCAGCGCGACAATACCAATGAATTTATTATAGACAAGATGCTGCCGCCTAATACGCTTGACGGGCTTATGCCGTCGGCGCAGATGCAGGCCCTGCAGCGCGACCCCTTTATCGTTTCGCGTGACGCTTCCAAATACGTTATGGGGAATATCTACTGGAACCTGGCGCACGACGCCGCCGGCCAGCGGCTTAAAGATGCTTACGGTAATCTTATCAGCGAGTGGCAGACTGGCGTGGCGATAAACCCGGAACTGCTGGAAACGGCGTATTTCGTTAAAAAGACCACCCTCAAGCCTATACGCTACGGCGACCACGGCTTTCTGCTGTTCAAATTCAAACCCGGCGGCGTGGTGGCGCCCGATGGCCGGAGCACCCGCGTTATAGTGGTAAGCTTGGACGCCTATTATAAGGACCAGGCCAACATGTCCTATTCCCCCATAGAGGCGCTTAAGGGCCACTACCTTGTTTATTACAGTATACAGGCCATGGAGCGCTACAGCGAATTCAAGCTTTGGGATGGGACGCAGTCGATGACGCTCTATCCGCTTAATATTACGCACGCGCAGCGGGTGCAGCTGCTGGAGAACTCTTTCCGCAAGTCAACGGAAAATAACAAGGGCGAGGTGTACTCTTTGTTCTATAACAGCTGCGCGAATTCGGCCCTTTCCCTTATAAACAGCGTCCTGCCCGACAGCAGGAAGATAAAGACCGGCTGGCTGCCAGAAGTTATCTACCGCGTAAAGGCCACGTTCCCGGACGCTATCGCGGCCCTGCTGCTCAAGAAAGGGATCGCCGGCAAGCCCCTGCCGGAAATGACTACCGCCAACTATCAGGGCTACGCTTATTGAGTTCTTTCTTCGCGGAGCATCCGTAGTTTAGCGGCCGCTCCGCCCGGGCCGGAATACCCGCCGGTCCTCCCGTCAGCGCGTATAACGCGGTGACAGGGTACCGCGGGCGCGAACGGGTTGCGCTTGAGCGCCAGGGCTACCGCCCTGGCCGCGCGTGGCCTCCCTATGGTTTTTGCAAGCCATTTGTATGAGCGCGTTTCCCCCGCTCTTATCCCAAGGCAAGCCAGCCAGACCTTCCGGTAAAATTCCGGGTAAGGTTTCATCTTCGAAATAAGTTCCCTGCGGGTCATTGTTATGAAGAGTATATATAATTGCCGTGGCCGCTTTCCCGGCATCGGCCGGCCATGGGCCTTTGGGCCCGCGGCAGGCACGGTCTAAAGCCCCTCGCGGAAATGACTTTTTGCATGTACGCTATAAGCGTGGCAAAACCCGCCGGAGGTACTGAAAGTATGAGACAAGCCTTACTTGTAGCCGTGCTCCTCGCCCTTACTTCTTCGTCCTACGCCTTTGATCTGCAGGGCATTAAAGCCGCAGATCTCAAGACTCCCGGAAACAACGTTCCGGCTGTCAGCCCGGCCGTTTCCGCCGATAAGAACTTCCAGAGCCTCTGGATGAACGTCTATCTCCGCGAGTCCTTCATGGAATCCGAGGCCAGCGACTTCTCGCAGGAGGGGATAGACGTCCGCGTGCACAAGGTCTTAGACACCACCTTCCAACTCAGCATCCGTGTCGGCAACAGCTTAGAGTGGCTGAGCTTTAACGGGGGCGGCTCCAGTTTCAGCCTTTCCGGCTCCGACGCCAACCTCAGCATGAGCGATTGGGGCAGCAGTTACAATATCTCCGGCAGCGTGCGCGGGGATAATGGTCGGACCACCTTTGTTAACCTCACCCTGTACAGGGATTTTGCCAGCTACTCCTTCCACGTAAGCGGTATGGGCCTTAATATGAACGTCAGCCGCAATAATATAAGCGGCAACTACGATGACAGGGAGTATTCCAAAAAAGGCGTGGCTGCCATAGTGGCGCTGGTGCTGGCCGCGCAGGTGGATAGCATGCCGTCCTGAACGTTGCGGATAAAAAAATCCCCGGCCGAAAGCCGGGGATTTTTATTTGCGGCGGCGCGCAATAGCGGCGCGGCGGCTAATGCCTGGAGGGTGCCTTGCCGCAGCTGCGCAGCATGAGGCGCAGGTAGTTGGCGGTTTCCCGCGCAATGGCCATTTTTGAGGCGCCGCCGCTGCGGCCCCGCATGGTTACCGGTATTTCTGAAACCTTCCAGCCTTTTTTCAGGAACTTTACCAATAGTTCCGCGTCCAGCGCGAAACCTTCGGTGTCGAAGCTCAGGGTTTTGAGCTTCTCCGCGCGGTACATTTTAAAGATCTGCGTGTAAGAGGTCAGGTGCCGCCCGAAACGCAGGCGCAGCAGGGTATTGGCCGCGGCTGTGAGCGCGCGGCGGTGGAGCGGCAGGTTCTCAAAGGCGCCAAGGAAAGGGGAGCCGCAGACGCAGTCAAAGCCGGAGTTCTTTATTTCGGCCAGCAGGGCGGCCGCGTCGGCGGGGTTGAAGGAGAGGTCTGCTTCCATGAAGAGGATGAATTCGCCGCGGGCTTCAGCCACGGCCCTTTCCAGGGAAGCCCTGAAAGTGTAGCGTCCGCCGGCCAGGGCCGTTACCCCCGGATAACTGCCGGAGAGCTGCCACAGCAGGTCCACGGTGCCGTCGGAACTTCCGCCGTCGGAAAATATGACTTCGAATGACGGCAGGGCTTGAGCCAGGGGGGCAAGGAGCGTCTGGGCGTAGCCGGCCGCGTTATGCGCCTCGTTCAGACAGGGTACTATTATCGTCACTTCCGGATTATTCTTCACACCGATATTGTAGTAAATAGGTCCCCCTGCGGGTGTAATTTAAAAAAGCCGGCAAAGTTACTGTTGCATGCGGCGGCTGTGCGTATGCCTTCTGCCCGGAGCCGGCGGTTTTCTGCCGTGTCCGCCGGCTCAGGCTTCCGGCCGGATCTTCCTGTAGATCTCCGTTATGCAGTCCAGGTAAGGTTTTTGCTTATCCGCGGGGAACTTGCTGTAAATCAGTTCAACGGCCCTTCCGGCGCCGAACATGGCGTGGTCTATGGGGAAAAGCCGCTCGCAGCCTGGGGGCAGAAACTCTTTCTTTATTTCCATGCGCAGGCCCCAGCCCGCAAGGAACGTAAGGCAATATACCCATTTCTGCGTGGCGGCGTTGTAGGCTTTCAGCACCGGCCCCGGTGTCCTGGCGGAGTTGGGCTTCATCTCCCAGGTAGTGCCGGGGGAGTCACCGGCCGCCGCCAGTACGCCGGCCCAGAATTCCCCGAAAGCTTTAGCCTGGGCGGGGTAGCGTACAGCGATATGATGCAGGAATTTGTCGAACTCGGCGCGTATCAGCGCGGGGTCAGGCTGTGCTTTGGCTTTGTCCCGGTCGGTTTCCTCCTGTTTCAGGCGGGCGATAAGCGG
>MGVB01000024.1 GCA_001800275.1 Elusimicrobia bacterium RIFOXYA12_FULL_57_11 | reverse complement strand
GCCGCCGCTCCGCCGCAGATAATGCGCGGTGAGCCTGGCCAGCCATACGGCAAATAACGCCAGCGCTGTGTAGATAATAGCCTGTTCTGTCATAATCAAGGATAATTATACGAAAAGAACGCGCGAGATTCCGCAACAGGCGGGTGAAATGGTTTAATATGTGAATGCTTTTCGTGGATACGCATGCGCACCTGAACGACCCGGCTTTTGACGCGGAGCGGCCCGCAGTTATGGATAATATTTTCGCGGCCGGGGTGGGGAAAGTGGTGGAGATTGCCTGCGCGCCAGGTGAATGGGCGCAGGGTGTGCGGCTGGCCGCGGCCTATCCCGGCAGGGTCGCCTGCGCTTTCGGGGTGCATCCCGAATACGGTAAAACTTTTTCCCTTTCAATGCTGCCGGAACTGGCAAGTTTCATGAGCCTGCCGTGCGCCGTGGCGCTGGGGGAGGCGGGCATTGACTACTGGTGGGATGCCGGCACCAGGGAAGAACAGCTGGCGCTGCTGGGGTCCCAGCTGCCGCTATGCGCCAAATTCGCGAAGCCGGCCGTGTTTCACGCCCGCAACGGCAAACAACCGGGCCAGAACGCTTACGCGGACCTGCTGGCCTCGCTTGAGCGGTGGGATTATCGGCCGGCCCGGAAATTCCGCGGCGTGCTGCACTGTTTTTCCGGCAGCTGGGCGGATGCCCGGGCCGGTCTGGACCTCGGCCTCGCACTGGGGGTGAACGGCACGTTCACTTACAAAAACAACCATGGCCTGCGCGACACTATTAAAAAAGCCGGCCTTGAAAATATAGTGCTCGAGACCGATTGCCCGTACCTGCCCCCGCAGAGCGCCCGGGGTAAAAGGAATGATCCGTCTTTCATTCCCGAAATAGCCGCCAGGGTGGCCGCGGAGTTTGGAGTAAGTCTGGAGGATGCGGCCCAAAAGACGACCGCAAACGCGTTCGAGTTGTTCGGGCAGTTTTAGCGGCGGTAAAAGACCGCGGAGGGGTGGCCCGGGGTGTGGGCCCGGCGGGCCTTCACGGGGTGGAGTTCGCAAAGCGAACGACACAACTAGTACGCCGCTTGCGTAAGCGCGGCGGCCGAGTGATGAGGGTGAGCACGGTGTGCGAGACCCGCGCCCGCAGGGCCCACACCCCGGGCCGCCCCGACCGGACATTTCGCGGGTTTGTCGGCAAGGTGTTTTTTTTTAGGATAAATTATGACCACTAACGACGAGATAAAAAAATTACTGGCGGACAGGATCCCGGTTTTCGACGGGGCCATGGGGACTTATCTCCAGGGCTTTAACCTGAAAGACGCCGACTATGCCGGCCACGAAGGTCTTAACGAGATATTGTCGGTCTCGAAACCGGAGATAGTGACCAGGATACATGAGGACTACCTGGCCGCCGGAGCGGATTTCATAGAAACCAACACCTTCGGGGCCAACGCGGCCGTCCTTGCCGAATACGGCCTCTCCGCGCGCGTGCGCGAGTTTAACCTGGCCTCCGTCGCCCTTGCCAAAGCCGCCGCCGTAAAGTTTTCCACTCCCGGCCGGCGCCGGTATGTAGCGGCTTCGGTTGGCCCCACCAATAAAGCCCTGTTCGTTACCGGCGGCCTCAGCTTCGACGAATTGCGCGATATTTACCTGGAGCAGCTTTCCGCGCTGGTGGACGGCGGCGCGGATGTCCTGCTGCTGGAAACGGCGCACGACATCTTAAACCTCAAAGCCGGCCTGGCCGCGGTACGGCTGGCCTTTAAAAAAGCCGGCAGGGAACTGCCGGTAATAGTTTCCGCCACCATGGACGAGCGCAATAAACTGCTGTCCGGGCATGATACAGAAGCGTTTTATGCAGCAGTGGAGCATTTTCCTTTGGCCGCGTTGGGGTTTAACTGCTCCACCGGGCCGGAAGGGCTGGGCCTGCGCCTGGAGCGCCTGGCCGTCCGCGCCCGGTTCCCCGTTTTCGCAATGCCCAACGCCGGGCTGCCGGATGAGAACGGCCTTTACCGGCAAACCCCGGAAAAGTTCGCGGCCGTGATGGCCGATTACGCGAAGAAAGGCCTGCTCAACGCGGCCGGCGGCTGCTGCGGCACCGCCCCGGAGCATATAAAAGCCCTCGCCGAAGCCGTAGCAGGCGTAAAACCTCGCCGGCCCCGCGCCGCCGCCCCCTGGGTGGTTTCCGGGGTGGAGGCTCTTTTTTACGACGAAATAGAGCCGCCCGTGATGGCGGGGGAGCGCAATAATTCCATCGGTTCCAAAAAATTCCGGGACATGGTGGCCGCTGACGATTGGGACGGGGCGCTGCTCCTGGCCAAGGCGCAGGCCGCCGCGGGCGCGCACATACTGGACGTCTGCCTGGCTAACCCGGAAAGGGACGAGCTCTCCGACGTTAAAACCTTCATGCCAAAGCTGGCGCGCGCCGTGCGCCTGCCGGTAATGACCGACACTACGGATCTGGCCGTGATGGAGGAGGTTCTTAAAACCGTTCCCGGCAAGGCCGTTCTGAATTCAGTCAACTTCGAGTTTGGCCCGGCAAAACCGCGCGCCGCCGCGGAACTGGTTAAAACCTACGGCGCCAAGCTGGTGTTCGGCTGCATAGACGAGGACAAAGAGCACGGACTGCCGCTTGACGCGCAGCGCAAAGTGGCCATAGCGCGCCGGGCTTACGCCTTCCTTACCGGGGAGTGCGGGCTCAGGGCGGAAGATATAATATTTGACACACTGGTTTTCCCGGTGGCCGTGGGCGGCGAACATGCGCGGACCGCGCAGGAGACCATAAAGGCTATTGAACAAATAAAAAAAGAATTTCCCGGAGTAAAAACCGTTCTGGGTGTGAGCAATGTTTCTTTCGGCCTGCCGCCGGCCTCGCGCGAGGTGTTGAACTCGGTTTTCCTGCACCACGCGGTCAAGGCCGGCCTGGACGTGGCCATAGTCAACATTGAAAAGCTGAAACGCTATGTTTCAATAACTCCGGAGGAGCGCACCCTGGCCGAAGACCTTGTATTTGCCCGCACACCGGACGCCGCCCAGGCTTTTGCCGCGCGCTACCGCGATGTGAAGAAGCCTGATGCGGTAGCCGCCCGGCAGGACGCGCCGCCGGAAGAAAAACTGCGCCTGGCGGTGCTTAACGGTTCCCGGTCCGGCATAGAAGAGGCGGTAGCCGCGCTGCTCCTTAAACTGTCCCCGCTGGACATAGTGAACGGCCCGGTAATGAAGGCGATGGCCGAAGTGGGCCGGCAGTTCTCCGCCGGTGACCTCATAGTGACCGAGGTGCTGCAGAGTGCCGAGGCCGCCAGGGCCGCCGTTAAGGCGCTGGAACCCGCACTGAAAGCCCACAAGGCTCCCAGGCGCGGCCGTCTGCTCCTGGCCACCGTGAAAGGCGACGTTCACGATATAGGCAAGAACCTGGTGAATATTATTTTCGAGAGCAACGGTTTCGAGGTGGAAGACCTGGGCGTTAAGATCCCTCCCGAGGAGATAGCCGCGGCGGCGGTGAAGTTCAAGCCGGATTTCATCGGCCTGTCCGGCCTCCTGGTGCGCTCGTGCGAGCAGATGACCGTTACCGCCAGGGAGCTTGCCAAAGCCGGCGTAAAGGCCCCGCTGCTGGTGGGCGGCGCGGCGCTGACCCAGAAATTCACGGTCTGCAATATTGCCCCGCATTATTCCGGCCCGGTGTTCTATTCGCGGGACGCCATGGAGGGGCTCAATTATGCCCTGAATTTCAGCGCCGCGGGGCATACGCCGGAAAGTCTGGAACTGCCCTGCGCGGCGCCTGCAGCAGCCTTGCCAAAGGCCCCCTCAGGCGCGCTCCAGGCCCGGCCAGCCGATCCTCGGCCTTCGGACTTCACCCCGGAAGATATCCCCGTGCCGCCTGACCTGGACAGGCATTTTACAGGGGAGCAGCCGCTGGGTGAGCTTTTCGATAACCTCGACGAGAATTTATTCGGCCTGCGGTTTTTAAAGGTGAACAAGACGCAGCCTAAAAAAGCCGGGGAGGCTTTAAAGCTTTTGGCGGCGTTGAAAAAGGAAATAATAAGCGGCGGTATTATAAAAGCCAGGGGCGTATACCGGTTTTACAAGGTGAACGGCGCGGGAGACGACCTGCTGGTTTACGGAGAAAACGACCGGCAGGCCGCCGCGTTCTCTTTCCCGCGCAGGAAAGAGGGGGCAAAACTGTGCCTGGCGGATTTCGCGGCCCCGGAGTCCGGCGGGAAAAAAGATTATGCCGCGTTTTTTGCGGTTACCTGCGGCGAGGGAATGGTAGATTTCGCCGAGCGCGAGCGCAAGGCAGGCAATTATGTGCGGTCTTATCTTGTTGAGGCGCTGGCGCTTACCCTGGCCGAAGCTTTTGCCGACGTGATCCATTACCGCATAAGGAAGGAATGGGGCATAGCGGAGGCGAAACCGGCGCGCCCTCTGCTGCGCGGCAAATACCGCGGGAAACGATATTCGTTCGGATACCCGGCTTGCCCGGACCTGGCCGGGCAAAAGACGCTGTTTAGCCTGCTCAGACCGGAAGACGACGCCGGCCTGCGCCTGACGGATGGGTTTATGATGGACCCTGAGGCATCGGTTTCGGCCATAGTCTTCCACAATCCGAAAGCCGTTAATTTCAGCGCGGTTTGAGCTGCGGGCCCGGGACTTGACAAGGGGAATGTCTCTGCTATACTATCGGTGAGTCCGCGGCCCCTTATAAACGGGTGTCCGCGGGCTCTCTTTCTGTGCCGGGACCAGGGTGGCATCAGTGAAAAAAAAAGAAACATTGACAGGTGAGGAATGGGCCCTTGTGGCCGTCTTTGCCGTTTCACTGTTCGTGAAGATCCCGTTTTTAGCGGCCATTCATGGAGACCCCGCCTTCGTTCTTCCCATCGTAGACAGTCTTGAATTTCACTCCTGGGCCAGGGAGATAATGCTGGACTGGGCCGGCGGGTGGACCGCGATCAAGACCCATCCGCCGCTCTACGCGTATTTCGTGGCGGTAATCTATTCCGCGATCGGGTACAGTACCCTTGCGGTAGCCGCAGTTCAGTATGTGATGTTTTCCATTTCAACCGCGCTGGTCTATCTTATCTCGGCGCGCCTGTTCGGCAGGGCGGCGGCGCTGTTCAGCTGCGCGCTCATGACTTTTTACTGGTTTTTCCTTTGCACGCAGTCGTTCCTTTACAGCGAGAACCTGTCGCTTTTTCTGAACCTTTGCTGTGCGGCGTGCCTGCTTTTTATGGCCGACAGCCGGAAAAAATTCATTATCTCCGGGGTATTGCTGGGGCTTTCCGCGGCCTGCCGGGCTGAAATACTTGTTGTCGCCGCGCTTATTTCGGTATGGTTCCTGGCCGGCGCCGGCGCGGTGAAAAACCCCGTAAAGGCGTATGGTTTGTTCCTGTGCGGCGTGGCGCTGGCGCTGGCGCCGGTTATGGCGCGTAATTACGCGGTTTCCGACAGGCTGGTGTTCCGGTCCCTGATGGGGGCCAACCTTTACCTGGGAAGCAATCCGGCCTTTAATGGCACCAGCGTTTTTCTGGAAACAGGCAAGCAATGGAAGGACTTTATGGCCATCCCGGACAAGGCGGCGAATAAGAAATTGACCGATCTTGAGAACGACAGGTATTTTATCGCCGAAACAGGCAGGCTTATCGGAAAAGCCCCCCGGGCCTGGGCGAAGTTCGCGGTGTCCAAGATCACGGCGGTCTGGACCGGCACCGAATTTTTAAGAACGGAAGATGTTTACGTCCTTGAAAAATATTTTCCCGCCCGGCCGTATTTCCGCCTAATCAGGCTGGAGCTGATCTTTGTGTCCGCGTTCATCGGCATGGTGTTCTCCTTTTCCCGGGCAAGGCGGTTTTTGCTGGCGTATGTGTTTATCCTGTCCTGGGTGGTTTTCGTGGTTTTTCCGTTAAAGACCCGCTATTTCGTGCCGGTGCTGCCGTTTTTAATATTGTTCTCGGGTTTCGGCCTGGCCCGGCTTTACGAAGCCCTGCGGCGGCGGCAATTGCTGGCGGCCTCGGCGGCCGGAGGCGTAATAATATTTTTTTTATTGCTGGCCGCCTATAACCCGCTGAAACCGCAGGCGCCCGACGCGTCTGAAACCTACTACGCCATCGCCAAGAATTACGCGGAGATGGGAGACGAAGAGAGCGCCTCAAAATTCTTTCTGGCCTGCCTGCGGCTCAACCCGGGAAATTCTTCGGCGATGAACGATTACGGCGCCCTGCTTATGGACGCCGGCAGGGACACGGAGGCGGTGGGATATTTCAAGTGGGCGCTGGAAGCGGATGGCGCGGACCAGCTGGCCCGGGATAATTACGAGAAGTGCCTGGAAAAAATAAGGGCGGCCGGCCGCGGTTGATCAGCGTTGAAGGTATTCTTTGCCCGCGCGGTTGATGTAAAAAACGCCTTTTTTGTCGGCCACTTTTGCCAGCCCGTCCCTGAAATTTCCGGCCTGGGCGTATTTGAAATCCACCACGGTGCGGCCGGTTTTGTCTATATAGCCCCAATCTCCGCGCAGGTCCTTTAAAACCGGAGCCAGGCCTTCGTCGAACCCCGCGCACAGGGTAAAGGAAAAAGGGATGACTTCCCGGCCGGTGTGGTCTATATAACCGCAGCGGCCTTCCGCCGTAAGGCTTTGGGCCGGCGCCAGCCCCTCGCTGTAGGGACCTATTCCCACATACGGCTTCTCTTTAAAGAGCAGGGTGTCACGGGTTATAAACCCGTATTTGTCGCCGAGGCGGGCTGTGGCGTAGCCGCCATTGAAGGGGAAAGCTTCTTTGTAAACGGGGGGTACGGTTTCCCGCCCCGCAAGGTCGATGTAACCGTAGAGCCCGTTGACCCTTACCCGGGACAATCCCTGTGAGAACTGATAGATTTCTTCGTAGCGGGTGAGCAGAAATTCCTGGCTGTCTTTAAGCAGCAGTCCCCAGCGCCCGTCTTTTTTTGCCGGCGCGGCGCCCTGGCTGAACGGCCGCAGTTCCTCGTATTCAAAGGGCGCAACCTGTTTGCCCGCCTTGTTGACGCAGCCCCAGGCTTTGCGGTTTTTTACGGGGGCACAGCCTTCGCTGAACGCCCCGGCCGAGTAGTAGCGGGTTTCCCAGGCGGTTTTCCCGGCCCTGTCTATAAAACTGTAATAAGCGCCTTTGCGGGTAAGCGCCAGGTCCCCGCTGAAAAGCTCGGCGTAATCATAGCGCGGCGGTATCATTATCTCCCCGCCGGGGCCGGAGTAGCCCCACTTGTTCCCTGAGCGGAACGGGACCAGTTCCTGGGCCTGCAGAGGGATGGCGCTGCAGCAGACCAGCAGCAGTGTAAGGCGTAAGTTTTTCATCAGGTATAAGGAATAATACAATTTTTAACCGGCTTGCGCCGCGGCCGGTTTCCTGTAAATTAGTATAATTTCAGGGTAGGCAGCTTATAAAATTATGAGAACAAAAACCGCTATTTACCCCGGCAGCTTTGACCCCGTTACTTTCGGCCACCTGGACATTATAGACCGGGCCAGCAGGATTTTTGACCACCTTATTGTGAGCGTTTTTGTGCATAGCGATAAAAAGCACATGTTTTCAGTGGAGGAGCGCGCGGCCATGCTGAAGACCGCGCTTAAGGGCCGCAAAAACATAACGGTCGACTCGTTCGAGGGGCTGCTGGTGGATTATGCTAAAAAGAAAAAAACGAACGTTATCATACGGGGCCTGCGCGCCATTTCGGACCTGGATTACGAGTTCCAGATCGCCGCGGTCAACCGTACTCTTTCTCCCGGCATAGAAACCGTTTTCCTGATGCCGCGCCAGCGCTACACCTATCTTTCTTCCAGCGTGGTCCGGGACATCGCCCATTTTAAAGGGGATGTTTCCAAACTTGTACCGGCCCATGTCGTGAAGGCCGTTTCCGCGGCAAGGAGAGGGAAATGACGTTCCCTGGTATGCTGTTAACGGCGGTGCTGGTGTCAGGTTCCGTGTGCCAGGTCCTGGCGGCGGAAGATCCCGTGGAGCGCGACCGTACCGAGACGCTGCTGGCGGATATGGATTGTGCGGAAAAAAAATGCCGGCTTTTTTCAGATTACCTGGAGGGGAAAATACAGGTTAACGGCGGATACAAGTTCCGCTGCGCAAAGGGCAGGGAGACCATAAGCCTGCCCGCGGACCTGGCGGCCATTGTCTCTTCCATGACCGCCCGGGAGATCCGGGTGGGGAAATCCACTTCTACAGAGGCCCGCCTGTGGCAGGCGCCCCTGGAGGCGCTGTATGACTTTTCGCAGCTGGTCAGGAAAACCGCCCCGGTAAAGAGCGGCGGGCTTGCCCTGGCGCAGAGGTCAATGGCCGGCGGCTGCCTGGCGGTGCTGGTGCGTCTTGACAAGGCCATGGCGGCGTTGCGCGAAGCCAGGCTGGCCGGCTCTTTCGGCGGCCGTGGCGACCTGGTGTTCGCGCACCTGGCGCGGGCGCTGTCCGAGCTGGATGCCCTGGAGCGTTCCTACGAACTCAGCAGCCTTGTAACTTTTTACGAAAAATCCGCGGCAGTATTGAAAAGCGTGGAGGACGCGTTCGCCGCGCTGTCCGGCGAGCCGCAGGCAGCGGCTGCCGCCGGCGGGGAGTTTTCCGCGTATTATTACGCGGCGCCAAGGCTGCTGGAAGGGCTGCGCTCCGTTTCCCTGCTTTTTCCCTGGCACCAGCTTGAAGGATTGAGACGGGGCGACAGGGTGGACCTGATGGTGACCTATGAGAATATTTCCGCCGCCGGCAAAGACACTATTACCGCTACCATCATACAGGCGGCCCCGGTGCTGTCGGTTTTGAAACCGCAGGAAACCACTCCCGAAACCAAATGCGCGGTGCGCCTTTTGCTTAGCTCCGTTCAGGCGCAGTACGCCGCGCTGGCCGCGGTGCAGGGCCGCGAGCTTGCGCTGGCCGTGCGCGTGGAGGGCGATGCCGCCACGCGGGCTATAGACGCCGCCAGTTTTAAGAAAATAATAAAGTAAAAACTCCGGCCCGTCCGGCGTACTGTCTGCGCGTGTTCCGTATGCGGGCGGCTTGTGCGGCGCGCATAACCACATGAAGAAAGAGCATAAAGAGAAAATAGCCGTGCTGCTGGCCGGAGCGCTGTTCGTTGTCGTATGTGTAGAGTTAGGGCTCAGAGTATTCGGCTCCTTTTATGAAAAGCGGGCTATCCCGCCTTCCAACGCCCGGCCGGGAGGGTTGAAAGTGCTTTGCCTTGGCGATTCTTTTACTGTGGGCCTTGGCGCGCCGCCGGATAAAAGCTACCCCTCCCGGCTGCAAAGCGCGTTCAACGCTAAACAGCCCGGGGTTCCGGTGACGGTCGTTAACGGGGGGGTCGTAACACAGAACTCAAGCCAGCTTCTTTCGGAGCTGCAGGCTAATCTGGACGCTGTCCGGCCCGACGCGGTAGTTGTTATCACGGGTCTTGCGAACTCCTGGAACTTGCAGGGCTTTAAGCTTTCTGCGGGCAGGGCCGGGTGGGGCGGGAAAATAAGGCAGTATCTGGCGCAGAGCAGCGTTTTTAAATTGTCCGCATTGCTGGCTGACGCCGTCGATCTGCGCGGCGCTTTTGAGGCGGGGTATTTTTGTAAAAGCCAGGGTAATGTTGAGGGGTTCAAGCAATGCCTGATCAGGGCCGCTAAGGCGGCGCCCGGGGATACGGAGCTCCGCGCTAAAATAGGCTTTGTTTTTTTGGCAACCGGCAATGCAAAGGAGGCGCTCGACTGGTTCCGGGACGGGATAAGGGTGGACGACAGGCATCCGCTGAATTATGCCGGGATGGGGCTCGCCTTTATGACGGACGGGCAATTCAAACACGCCGAAGAGTGGTTCCTTAAGGAACTGGCCATCCGTCCCGGCGATGTTTCCGTTTACTTCCGGCTGGGGACTTTGTATAAACTTGCCGGCAGGCCGGCAAAGGCCAGGGAGTGGCACCTGAAGGGAATAAGGCTGGAGCCCTCTTACGGGTTGAATTACAGCGCCATGAGCTGGCTTGCCCTGGAGCAAAAAAAATACGCGGAGGCGCAGCAATGGGTTGCCAGGGCCTTCGGTGACAATATCGCAAAAAAAACCGGAAGGCGGGAGGACCGGTATGCGCTTGCGGCGGATCTGAAAAGTATTTCCGCGCGGGTGGCTGCGGCAGGGCCCGGGCGTGTAAAAAAACGCGGGCCGGGCGTCCTGTCCTCTGGCCGCGGTAAAGGGGCGGCGGACGGGACAACCCTCCATAGAGACGGGGATTACAGCCGGGCCGTAGCCTGGTTCGAGCAGCGGCTGAAAGAAAACCCCTCCGACTTTGAGGCCTGGTTCGGGAAAGGCAGGGTTTTGAACGTGCTTAGGCGTCATCGTGAGGCGGCCGCGGCTTTTATGGAAAGCCTGAAAATAAATGCCGGGAAAGGTAAAAGTTATCATCAAATGGGGCTCATCTTTTACAGGGCCGACCGCATTGAAGAGGGGCTGCAATGGTTTAAGGCGGGGGTGTTGACGGGCTCGTCAAGCAATACCTGGGAAAGCTGGCAGTTTCTGGCAAGAACGCTTTTTGAATTAAGGCTGTACGGCATAGCGGAAGAAATGTGCGCGCAAGTGACCTCCGTTAATCCCGCGCTGAAAGATGTTTTTGAGGGTGAGAAAGCGAGGGCGGCTGTTGATGCCGGTTCGGAGAACTGGGCAATAGCCGACCTGGAGGCTATTATCGCGCTTTGCCGCAAAAACGGCGTAGGGATAGTTGTCGGTAATTATCCCGCTGCCACGGTAGCGGAGGGATCTGCCGCCCGCCTGGCGCCCATGATAGCCAGGAGCGCGGCAAAAAACAACGTTCCGCTGGCGGACAATTATTCGGTTTTTTCAGCCCGCTGCAGAAAACTCCCGTCCGACGATTGTTTTGCGCGCGACGGGCATTGCAACGAAAAAGGCTATGCCTTGATGGCCGAGCTGGTTTTCGGGCGGCTTAGTGGTTTGATCGGCGGCGGAGCCGGTGAGAAGAAATAAAGCTGAAAAGCGCTTTACCGCGGATCTTTCTGTTGTTTGCCCTGCTGGTTGCCGGGCCAGGAGCTTATGGCGGGGTTTAATTCCAGTGCCCTTCGGTAATGCCGGTCGGCCTGTTCTAGCCGTCCTTTAAGGTGCAGCGCGGAACTTAAATTGTAATGCGCGCCCGCGAAGCCGGGGTTGAGTTTCAGCGCTTCCCGGTAATGCACTATGGCTTCGTCAAGTTTGCCCTGCGTGGCCAGGATGCCGCCCAGATTATTATGCGTTTCGGCAAATCCCGGAGCGGACTTAAGGGCTCTGCGGTAATGCCAGGCGGCCTGGGGAAATTCCCCCCGCGTGGCCAGGATGGCGCCAAGGTTATTGTGGGCTTGCGCCAGATCCGGGGAGAGGTGCACCGCTTGCCGGTAATACTTTTCCGCCGCGTCAAACTTGCCTTGTGCTGCCGTAAGAAGGCCAAGCTGGTAATAAGTCAGGGCAAACCCGGGTGAGATGCGTATTCCCGCCAGGTAATGTTTTTCCGCCTCCGTGGTTTTACCCTGCGTGGCCAGCAGAACGCCGAGATTGTGATGGGCGGAGAATAATTCGGGGTTAATGCGCAAGGCCTCTGTGTAGTGTTTTGCGGCTTCCTCTTGTTTGCCTTGCCTGTCCAGTATGCGGCCGAGGTTGTAATTGGGGCGTTCTACGTTGCGGTCTATCTTTAATGCTTCGCGGTAGTGCGCTTCCGCCTCCGCGGTTTTGCCTTGCGCCTCAAGAGAGACTCCGAGGTTGTAGTGGGCCAGGTGAAGCCGGGGATTTGTTGTCAGGGCGTGTCTCCACAGGCTGTCCGGGTTTTTCCATATCGCCTCCTGGCGCCAGGTAAGGCCGGCCAAAGCCGTCAGCGCCGCAAAAGCCAGGGAATAGCAGGCGGTCCTTGCCAGCGGGCCCGCGGCTGTCTGGCATACCCGCAGGCCGGCGCCGGCCAGCACAGCAAAGCCCAGACAGGGCAGATAAGAGTACCGGTCCGCCGCGGACCTTATGTCTATCCCGACGATACCGGTTACTGGACTGATTGTTGCCAGGTAATAAACCCATGCCGCCAGGCCTGCCGGCCAGCGCCTGCGCAGGATAACCGCCGTCGCCGTGATAGCGGTGAGGGCGGCTGCTGTCAAAAAGGCCGGCCAGCCTGGCAGGGCGAACCCTGCGGGCACAGTGTAGAGCGGCGACAGGGCGAAGGGTAAGAGGGTTTTCCTGATATAAAAAAACAGGGCGAATGTTATCTGTGCCGCGCGGTCGGCCACGGCCAGCGGCGGGTTGGAGGGGGTGCCGAGGGCTTCCGTCTGGCAGGCGTAGCCGATAGCGCCGAACACCGCCGCGAGCGCAAAAAACGGGATTTTTTCCAGCCAAACCTGCCGGGAAGCGCGGGAGAGCCCGCCGCGCGGGTTCCAGGAAAGCCGTTTCAGGGGGTAAACATCAAGTATGAGCAAAGCGATGGGCAGGGTTATGGCCATGCCCTTTGCAAGCAGGGAGAGCAGGAAGGCCGCCAGGGGCAGCGTTTGCCGGCGCCAAAATGACGCTTTTTCTCCGGCCCAGGAGCGCGGCTCCAGATAGAATAAGACCGTCAGCAGGTAGAATAACCCGGAAAGAACGTCGCGCCGGGCGGTAATCCAGGCTACCGCCTCAACCCGCAGCGGGTGCAGGGCGAAAAAAAGCGCCGCACAGCCTGCGGCCAGGTATGGCCGCTGTTCCGCCAAAGAAGCGTCGGGGCCGGCGGTCAGGACCAGCAGTTTTTTGCAGAGGAGGTAGAAGAGCAGGGCGTTGAGGCTGTGCAGGACCACGTTGGTAAGGTGGAAGCCGAAAGGGGACATGCCCCATACAAGGTTATCAATTCCGAAAGTGATCCAGGTCAGCGGCTGATAAGGGCCCAGGTGGAAGGCCGTGAACATCCATTTAAGCTGTTCGGGTTCGAGCCCGAGGTTTTTTCTGTTAAATACAAGGTAGGGAATGTCGTCCCAGTTAACGAAGCCGTTTTTCAGGGCCGGAAGGAAAACAATGAACGTGAGCGCGGTTACCATTGCCGGGATCAGGAATGCGCTGACTGCGGGGATATCCGCCGGCAGGGCCGGGCGGAGACGTAAGCGCAGGCGGGAAAGGTGTTCGCGGTAATGCGTTGTCATTAAATTGCGGCGCTGGTTTCCGTCCCGCGCGATTGCGGCTAGCGGGTGTTAAGCAGACGCTCTGCTTCTTCGGTCAGGGTGTTCAGTATTTCTTCAAGTTCCGCGGCCTTGGCCGGCACGTCGTCCGTTTCCGCTACGTAAAACGGCGCCCCGTAAACGGTCTGTATGCGGCCGAAGGGCAGAGGGAACTGGTATTTGTCCCAGCTGCGCAGGATCTTTTTCTTTGAAAGGGCGCAGGCGCAGGGTATAACCGGGAGCCCCGCTTTTTGCGCGAGGTAGATGGCGCCCGGCTGAACCTTGAAGACCGGGCCGCGCGGCCCGTCGGGCGTGATGGCCAGGGAGTGGCCGGTGCGGGCCACTTTTATGAGCGCGCGCAAGGAGAGGAAACCTCCCGAAGTGGTGGAACCGCGCACGAAGGCGAAGCCGAAGCGCCGGAGTATCCGGGCCATGTATTCGCCGTCCTTGCTTTTGCTGATCAGGCCTACCAGGCCGCGGCCGCGCTGCAGGTAGATCATCAGCACTTCCTGGCGGTGCCAGATGGTGTAGATACCCGGAAAGGTCCCGTCGCCTTTTACTGAAATTCTGGAGGTGAGTGCGATGAGGTGCACGTACAGCCAGGCCAGTGTGGAGAGCAGGGCGTGCGGCAGGGAGTTCTTGTAAAGCAGTTCGTTCATGGTTCAGCTAAACGACTCTTCGCTATCGGCGCCCAGGATGGTGATGCCGGTGTCCCTGGCTGCCGCCAGGAAGTCTTCCATGCCGAGTATCAGCGTTTTTCCGGCTTCCAGCACCAGTGTGCCGGCGCCGGCGGCTTTCATTGTGTACAGCGTCGGCGCGCCCGCTACGGGCAGGTCGAAGCGCATGTCCTGGCCGGGGCGGGCGACTTTCACCACCAGCAGGGCGTGGCTGCTGCCGCTTCCCCGCAGGCGGCGGAGTATTTCCCCGGCGCGTGTGATGCAGGCGTCGGTGCCTTCCTGCGCTTCGGCGGCCAGCACTACGCGGTCGCGCAGTACCACGGTCAGGCCGATGTCCAGGGCCGCAAGGCTTTTTGCGGCTTTCCAGCCGAAGGCGGCGCATTTCAGCGCGTCGCCCGAAAGTTTTTTCCCGGCCAGCAGGCCGGGTTTTACCAGCAGATGCTCCAGCAGGGTGGCGGAGTTCACCAGTTCAAGGTCGTCTGCGGCCAGTTCGTCGGCTATGGCGCCCAGTATGGCGTTGGCTTTTTTGTCTTTGAGCCGGAAGATCAGTCTGGCGGCGCGCAGGTCGGGGATGATGCCGCCGAAAATAGAGACGTGCGGTACCGAGCCCGCCATCAGGACCTTGGTTACCCCGTGCTTTTTAAAAAAATCTATGGGATCGCTCAGCTGCCCCAGCCTGAAGTAGCTGATCTGCGCTGCGTAGGGCTCTATTTCCGGGGGGGTTATGCCTTTAAGGCCCGCCACTATGACTTCGCGGCCGGCTTTCTTCGCTTCGGCCGCGAATATCAGCGGGAAACTCCCCGCGCCGGCGATAAGTCCTATTTTTTTAATATCTGACATTTTTATCCTAATTCAAAACCAGATTCCTGTGTCGGGAGGCCTGGCCGGGGTTTGGTGGAGCAAACCTTCACGGAGGCCGAGGCCGAGTGAGGAGGTGCGGCCACGGTGTGGCCGACACCGTGTTTGCTCAATCAAACCCCGGCCAGGCCTCCCCGCCGGACTAATCGTTCACCGCCGTTTCGAGGTCCCTTGCTGAGCGGCGCGGCCTTGAAATGCCGCGCTTTGAGGCTTCGCAGAAATCCAGTATCAGGGCGGCTTCCTGGGGCAGGTTCTCCGCGCGCAGGCGGGCTATGGCGTCTTTTAGCAGCAGGCCGCGGAAGAACAGCGTTTTGAAAACATGCTTTATGGCTTTTATTGCTTCGCGCGAGAAGCCGTTGCGTTTCAGCCCCACCAGGTTGAGGGCCACGGGCTTGGCCCTGTCGCCCTGGGCTATCACGTAGGGGATGATGTCCTGGTTGGCCATGCCGCCGCCGGAAAGCATGGCGAATTTGCCTATGCGGGTGAACTGGTGTATGCCGGACAGTCCGGAGATAAGCGCCCTGTCGCCTATGTGCACGTGCCCGGCCGCAGCCGAGGAATTTACCATGACGATATTGTCGCCCAGGCGGCAGTCGTGCCCTACGTGGGAGTTGGCCATCAGCATGCAGCCGGAGCCGATGGCGGTAAGGTTCGTGGCGTGCGAGCCGCGGTGCAGGCTTACGGCTTCGCGTACGATGTTGTTATCCCCCATGGTAAGGCGGGTGTGTTCGCCGTGGTAGGAGAAATCCTGCGGCGGCATGCCCACGTAGGCCGCGCCCGTGAACAGGTTATTCTTGCCTACGGTGCAAAATTCGAATATGCAGTGGGGGCCGATCTTTGTGCCGGCGCCTATCTGCGTGTCTTCGCCTATAACGGTGTACGGGCCCACCTCCACGTCCTGGTCCAGCTGTGCCTTTGGGTGTATTATCGCTGTGGAATGTATCGTTGTCGGCATATCTCCTCCATAAAAATTAAAGATCAGTCGATAGCGGCGATGAAGTCCGCTTCGGCGGCCGGTTCCTGGCCTACGAAGGCAGTGCCGCGCAATTTGCCTATCTTGCCTTTGAACCGAATGATCTCCACGTACAGTTTCAGTACGTCGCCCGGCACTACCAGCCGGCGGAACTTGGCCTTGTTGATGCCGGCTATGTAGGCGAAATGGCCGCGGGTTTCCGGCAGTGACATCATCATGGAGGCCGCGGTCTGCGCCATGGCCTCCAGTATCAGGACCCCGGGCAGTATGGGTTTGGCGGGGAAGTGCCCGTGGAAATAAAGTTCGTTGGCCGTGACGCACTTGGTGCCCACGCAAAACTTGTTTTCCTCGACTATTTCCACCTTGTCCACCAGCAGGAAGGGGTAGCGGTGCGGGATAATTTGAAGGATCTCCTCGCAGGACATTACGCGGACCGGTTTGTAGGGAGGGGGTTTTATTTCTGTCATTGTGGCTCCGTGCAATTCTCTGTCAAGATTTTAGCAAAATTGATATTACCCGCGTGTCCGGGGCGCTGCGCTTCTATGGTCAGGCCGTCGAAGGCCAGGCCGCCCAGGGCCAGGTCGCCTATCAGGTCCAGCAGTTTGTGGCGGGCGAACTCGTCGGCGAAACGCAGGCCGCCTTTGGCCAGCACTTCCGCCTCCGTGATTACCACCGCGTTCTCCAGCGACCCGCCCAAGGCAAGGCCGGCCGCCTTCAAGGCGGCTATTTCGTGGTCGAAGCCGAAGGTGCGCGCCGGCGCTACCTGGGTTAGATATGTTTCCGGGGTCAGGCGCAGCTCCAGCGCCTGCCTGCCTACCAGCCGGTGAGGATACTCGTAGACGAGTCTGAAGGCGAGGCCGGCCGGGCCGGGGGCGGCGCGGTAGCGGGTTTCGCCTTTTAAAAACTCCACCGGGGCGGCCAGGCGCGCGCAAGCGCGGAGTTGGCCAGGCTTCTCCTCCAGGCCCGCCGTCAGCAGCGCCTCGGCGAACGGCAGCGCGGAACCGTCCATGGCCGGCGGTTCCTCTCCGGAGATCTCGATGTCCAGGTCGTCCACACCCAGGCCGGCGGCGGCGGAAAGTAAATGCTCTACGGTGTAAAGGGTTTTTCCGCCGGCGTTGATGTTGGTGCCGCGCGCCGTGCCCGTCACCAGGCCCAGCCGCGCGGGCACAGG
>MGVB01000023.1:16087-16852 GCA_001800275.1 Elusimicrobia bacterium RIFOXYA12_FULL_57_11 | reverse complement strand
AGCGGCCGCAGTTTCGCCCCGGCCGCGGCCCCCCTGGCCGCGCTGGAGATCTCCACGGATACGCCACAGGCCCCCGAACCACAGGTGGAATTCCGCGAGTCCGGCACCACCCTTTCGGTAACCGGCCGCAAAGTTATCTCCGTCAACTACAGCGGTAAAAAATTCCTTAACCAGCAGACCACCACCACCCGGGCCAGGAGCCTGAGCCTGTTCGAAATAACCCAGCAGATGCAGGTGCGTATGCAGGGGAAAGTCGGCGACAAGATTACCGTAAACGTGGACTACGACGACACCAAGCAGGACAAGCAGGACATCTCCGTGGTTTACCAGGGCGATCCGGGCGAAGTGGTGCAGAACGTGTCTTTCGGCGACATCGACCTGTCCCTGCCGGCCACCGAGTTTGTGTCCTATAACAAGCAGCTTTTCGGCATCAGGGCGGACCTGAAAACCAACCGGCTGAAACTCACCATAGTAGGCTCGCGCACCAAGGGTATAACCAAAACCCGCCAGTACACCGGCAATACCCAGTTCCAGACCACGGACATACTGGACATCAATTACCTGCGGCGCAAATACTACGACGTAACCTTCGGCAACACCGCACGCCTCCCTATCAAATCGGCCACGGAACGCATCTACATAGACCAGCAGACCCAGGCGCAGGTGGACGGCGTCCTGGTGCTGGACATGACCGGCAAGGACATGGCGGTACAGGCCTCCTCCTACACCGGCCGCTTCCAGCTGCTTAACCCGGGCGTGGACTAT
>MGVB01000023.1:0-16072 GCA_001800275.1 Elusimicrobia bacterium RIFOXYA12_FULL_57_11 | reverse complement strand
AAAGGTCTCGTAACCTTCAGCCGGATACTGAACACGCAGGACGTGGTACTGATAGATTACCAGAACGCGGCCGGCACCTACCTCTCCCAGAACGATTCAACATCGTCCATTACCGCCACCGCTCCCGCCGACAGAATACTGCCCGCCATAATCAAAACCCGCAACGACATAGCGCTGTCTTCGGACACGGCCGTTTCAGAACTGCAGATATCTCACACGCGGGAACAGAAAACCTACTATTCCATTGGCCAGACGAATATAGTCCGCGACGACGGGCGGGGCAGTTTCACCCTGAAAATACAGGACCTGAACCGAAACGAGGTTCTCCCCACGCTTACAAACAACATGCCTAAATACCCGGACAATATCGAAGTGGACTTCGAGCAGGGCATCTTCCACCTCAAACAGCCTTTCACGCTGGATAGCGAGCCGGCTTCCAGCCCCGACCCGCAGATCTATTCCGCCGCGCCGGTTTCAAAGCGCGTAATACGGCTGGAATATTCCAACCGGTTCAAGACTTTCCTGCTGGAGCCGGATATAGTGCTGCAGTCCGACGTGGTACGCGTAAACGGCGCCAAAATAGGCCGCAACGAGGAATATTTCATAGACTACGAGTCCGGCTTCATAACTTTCTATTATCCCGAGCGCATCGGCCAGGACGCAAAAATAGATATAACCTACGAGGTGTCCCCCTTCGGCGGCGTGGGCAACCAGTCGCTGGTCGGAGGCCGCGTCTCCTACGACTTCGGCAGCCACTTATCGCTGGGTTCCACCCTGCTCTACCAGGGCGGCATAAAGGCCAATGCGGTGCCCAACGTAACCGACCTTACCAACAGCATGCTGGTTTACGAAGGCGACGCCCAGATCAAAGGGCTGAACCTGCTGGGACTGCGCACCACGCTGGGCGGCGAGGCCGCGCAATCCCGGATGAACCCCAACATGAACGACTACGCCCTTATAGATAACATGGAAGGCGTAAAACAGGACGACTCCGCTTCCACGGATAAGAACACCTGGTTGATAGCAAACAACCCGACGCTGGGCCCCGCCAACCCCAATGCCCTGGATTGGCAGAGCGAATCCGTAAAATCGCGCGATATAAACACGGCGTCCACTTCCGACGGGAACCAGCAGGTGCTCAGCGTTAATTACGACTTCAGCGTCTCTTCCGAGGTCTCCATAGTGTACCCTCTCTCCCCTACAGGGGTGGATTTCTCGCAAAAAAACATGATGGAACTGGTGGTTTACGGGAACTACGATGACGGCTTGAACAAAGGTCCGCAGCTGAACGTCCACTTGGGCCAGATAAACGAGGACGCCGATAACACCGGTGGCCAGCCTTTTGTCTGCGCTTCCGGCCTGGCGCTCAACAACGCGCCCAAGAGCGAAGACGCCAACTGCGACGAGCAGGTTTCAAGCGCCGAGGACATAGGCTGGCTTTACGCGCCGCCGGGCCTGCCCTCCAGGCGCTACGGCGCCACCAACGGCCGCCTGGACTCCGAAGACCTTAACCGCAACGGCCGCCTGGACGCGCAGGACTTCACTGGCGGCAGTTTCGGCTACGTGGCCGCGTCCTACTTCACGGACAACACAGACACCACTCCCTCGCCAGGAAACCAGAAAAACACAATTAACTTCTCCGGGTGGCATACGCTCAGCATGCCGCTGGCCATTGCTTCAACAGAAACCTACAAGTGGAACGCCATAAAACAGGTGCGCATCTCGCTCAAGCAGACCACGGGTGGAGCCACGTCCGGAGTTGTAAAATTCGCAAGGATTTCAGCCGTAGGCAATACCTGGGGCGTACAGACCGCCACCACCACCGGCACCATGCAGGCCGTGGCGGTAAACAACCTCGACAACGTTTACACGCCCATTTACGCAGCCGACGGAGACGCGCCCACCGTATTCTCCAATCTCTACGGCTCGGTTTCGGAGCAGAAGAAGAAAAGCAATTCCGCCAACTTATCCGAGCAGACCCTTTCCATGCACTACGCCGGCATCCATTCCACTTCCACCGCGTATGTCTACAGAAAATTCACCCGGCCCATCGACATTTCCCAGCACGGGGAATTCCGGTTCCTCATTAAACCGGCCCCCCTGGACAAC
Source organism: Elusimicrobia bacterium RIFOXYA12_FULL_57_11 (assembly GCA_001800275.1). Lineage (GTDB taxonomy): Bacteria > Elusimicrobiota > Elusimicrobia > Elusimicrobiales > UBA9959 > UBA9959. The sequence continues at coordinate 13,963 of MGVB01000023.1, read as the reverse complement.
GGGGCCAGCTTCTACCTGCAGCTGGGCGACGCCAACAACTATTTCAAGGCCGAAATCCCGATGGACACCGCCAATACGGCCTGGCGCCTGATAACAATAAAACAGGAAGACCTCACAGGCGACAATGTGCCGGATGTCTGGGTGAACGGCTCGAACTACAATGTAACGGTCTCCTCAAAAGGCTCGCCCTCCCTGCAGCAGGTGTCGCAGATTATAACCGGCGTGGCGGCCGCCGACGGCGCCCAGCACAGCGGCACGGTCTATTTGAACGAGATTCACCTGGCCAAGCCGCTTGTCCGGGTGGGCAACGCCCGCAAAGTGGAAGGCTCTTTCGAGATTCCCGGGTGGGTTAACTTCGGCGGCAAACACCGTTTTGTCGACCGTAATTTCCAGACCCCGGTAACGGTGATCGCCAACCAGGACAATGAGCAGCAGTCAGGCTACTTTAATCTTACGCGCATCCCCTTCCTGCCGCTCGGCGTAACGGCGTCGCGCCAGACCACCATAACCCCGAACGCCTTCGTAACCGGGGGAAACAACCTGGTAAATTCCATGCAGCAGGGGCGCGTTAAAAAATTCGACGGCAGCGCTTCAGGCTCGCTTAACGTAAGGGTGCTGCCCAAGCTCGGGTTCAATTACACCAAGGGCATAACCGATTATCAGACGCTTAGCCGCAAAGACAATAAAGACATCTATGCCGCCAATTTCGCCTACTCCCCTCCCTGGGCGTTCTTCCCGCTGCCGCAGACCATAAACGCCAACTACTCGCTGGGGCGCAGCAAGGTTAAATACGACGGCGCCCGCCTGCTGGTAAAAGACGGCCTCTATAATACTGACGAGCGCACGGATATTTACGGCGGCAAACTTACCATGGTCCCCTGGAAAGGGTCTTCTTTAAATCCCGGCTACACACTGCAGCTGGCCCGCGAGGAGCGCGCGCCGCTCAACGCTCCGGAAAGCCTGGAGCGCTACCCGAAATCCATGCAGCAGACGGTTGACGTGAACTCCAATTTTCTGATGGCGCGCTGGTTCAACCCGTCCATCAATTACTCCATCACCACGCTGGAGAACAATAACCTGAATGTAACCACCGTAACGGTGGCGCAAAGCTCGGCGGTCTATTCGCCGGGCATGATTAAAACCGTAACCCGCACGGCCCAGGGCGGCGTAAGCCTTACGCTGTCCATGAACGACCTTATGCCGTCGAACCGGCTGCTGCGCTCGCTGACGCTGTCCTCCAACTACCAGATACAGGACGGCGATTCCTGGTCCAACATAGAAAAAGAGTACGACACCCGCTCCAGGGTATGGATCCGGGATTCGCTGAAGCCGGCCAACGCGCTGGCCACCCGCAATTCAGTAACCCTGCGGGATACGGTAAGCTCCAACCAGCGCTGGCAACCGCTCGAAGGGTACGGGCTTAAAGGCGCGCTGGCCCCGCTCAACACTCTGTCTGTGACCAACAATTACAGCAACTCGGTACAGCGCTCCGCCGTTACCGGCACACTCTCAAAAAGCGTGAACCGCACCTTCCCGGACATGATAGTGTCGCTTTCGCAGCTGGAAATGCTTACCCGCACCCGCCGCTGGGCGCAGAATGCGACCATAAACCTTAAATACTCGCGCAACACTAACGAGTCGAAAGCCATCTCGCTGGACACCGCCGACACGTACGGCATGGACCTGCGCTTCAAGCTGCTGAACCGGGTAGATACCGCCACCAGCTACAACCTGCGCCTCTCCGACAAGCGCGACCTGCGCCTGAACCTGCTGACCCAGTATATCCGCCACGACGACTTTACCATACAGGGTGCGGTAGACTACCGCAAGTTCCGCTTTACCCCGAAAATAGATTATGTCTCCGACCTGACCCGTGGCGCGCTGGGCGTGGTAACGCAGAATACCAAGACCATAACCCCCAGCCTGCTGATAAAGTCGGATTTTCAACTGCCCAAAGGCCTGAAGCTGCCGTTCTCAAAAAAGACCATACTGTTCACCAACCGCATTATCTGGACCACCACGCTGAGCTACGCGATAAAGATTTCTCCGATCACCATAGCGGAAAACAACCGCCTGTTCTCGCTTAACACAAGCGCGGACTACGAGGTGGCCAAAAACCTGCGTCTCACCTTCAACGCCGGCCTGCAGCGCTTATGGCACAAATATCTGAAGCAGGAAGAGTACCTTTCCTACCAGGCAGGCAGCACGCTGACGTTCCAGTTCTGACAAAAGTCCGGGAGCCGGGGGGACGGGATGGAGTTCAACCTTAAACATTGCGGAAAATATTTCTTAAACGTACTTCTGCCGCGGACCTGCCCTCACTGTTTTGAGGACCTTCACTACCTGGAGCCGGGCCCGTTGTGCCGGGCCTGCACCGCGCTGCTGGAGCCGCTGCCGGAACTTCACTGCGCCAGGTGCGGCCTCCCTCTCAAAGCCGGCGGGGCTGCCTGCTATGACTGCCGGGGCGCCGGCCCGGGAGCGCTGGACGCCGCGCGTTCCGCGCTGGTCTTCAACGCGCCGCTGCGCGCGCTGCTGCACGCTTTTAAATACGGGGACAGGGACGACCTGTCTGTTTTTTTCGCTTCCAGAATGGCCCTGGAAATAGACAGGTTCGATGCGTTAAAAGGGCACACGTTCGTGGTTGAAGTACCGCTGCACCCGTCAAAACTGGCTGAGCGCGGCTATAACCAGGCCGAACTGCTCGCGCGCGGACTGGCCGGGCAAAAAAACCTGTTCCACCTGGCCGGGGCGGTGCGCAGGATAAAGAATACGCCCAGCCAGACTTCGCTTTCAAAGGCGGAACGCAGGAAAAACATGGCGGGAGCCTTCAGCGTGGTGAAACCGGAACTGGTAAAAGGACGCCGCCTGCTTATAGTGGACGACGTCGCCACGACCCTCGCCACTCTGGAGGCCCTGGCGCAGGAGCTGAAAGCCGCGGGGGCAAGGTCCGTGACGGCCTATACGCTGGCCAGGGAGCCGTAATTTTTTCACTCAACCAGCCCGGGACAATTCCCGGCTATCATCTAAGCAGCTCCGTCATATTGCGCTTCTTAAATACGGCACGGCGCTCCGCCACGGCCACGGCGTCCTTTTCCCTGCCCAGGCTCTTCAGCCGGATCTCCTGGCATTCCAGGATATCATCCAGTATGGAATAAGAAAACCCGCCTCCTGACGCGCCCGCAGCGTAGGCGCCCTCGGCGGCGCGGCATACCGCCAAAGCTTCCTCCACCTCCCCCAGCGAACTCATAGTGAAAGCCATATTCAGGTAGGGGTCCGGAAAATGCGGATTCGCGCTGATGGCTGATTTAAAATCAGCCTTAGCCAGTTTGTATTGCCCGGAAAAGAGTTTAAGCACGCCTTGCTGATTGTAATACGCGGATATTTCCGAATTGTTAGCCGTTTTTACGACCGCGACCAGGGTCTCCACCTCATCTTTGACCGACAGCTTAAGATCCGTCCGCAACACTTCTCCGGCCAGCCGGCCGGCCGATAACCCATAGATTACCAATATTACGCAGACAGCGGCGACAACACAATAAACGGCGCCGCTCCGTCCGATAAACCGCGGCACCGGCTTTCCTTTATATTCAAGGGATTTCCCTAAGGGAACCGCGGCCAGCATTGACAAAAGCGGAAGGATGGGAACAAGGTACCTGTATTCAAATGAAAAAGCCAGGTGGACTCCCGTAAAATACGCTCCCAACAAACCCACCAGAAGCATCCCCTCGTTTTTCCTGTACAGCCACAAGCCGGCAAGAGAAAACACAAAAAGAAAAGGAAAGGCGCCAAAAACCAGGGGCAGTCTCTTGAGAAATCCGCTTACATATTTCCCGGGGCGCATGATTATATGTTTAATCAGAGTTAATGCGCCTGTACCTGGCGAGTAGAGCTCCCCCCCGCGCTCCTGGGCATAAAGCTTCCTGGCCAGGGACGGAAGACAGGTGCCGGGCATTCCTGCTCCCGCGCTGTAGATATTGCACAATACGGCATTGCGTTCCAAAGGAATGAACGCTCTAAAATGCTTGACGTTCCTGAGCGTCCAGGGAACGACCGCCAGATATGCCGCCGCCAGCAACAGCGGCAGCCGCTTTTTCAGCGCCTCTCCCCCGGTACGCCTGAAATACAGCCAGCCGGCCAGGAAAACCGGGAAGAACGCCATGGGCGATTTGCAGGTAATCGATATCCCGGCGGCCGCGAACGCCGTAAGCCAATATTTAAAACGACCGGTATCCGCCGCCAGCGTCATGGCCAGCGCCACGGCGGCAAGCAGGAATCCGTAGAAAAACTCCACATCGAATGAATTCTGGGAAGCGACAGCCTGGGGGTGAAAAGAGTAGATCGCGGCCGCCGCCAGAGCCGTTATTGCCGAACCCGAGGCAAGCCCCGCCGCCGCCCACACGAGCAGAACCGTCAGCAGAAAAATAAAAAGCTGCGCCCAAAAAGCCGCGCGCATGGAACGCATATCTTCACCGGCAAAAAGAGACAGGAAAACCGGGTATAACGGGGCCCGGTAAGCGGTAGGCGTATATGGGGAACCGGGATAGGCAAAAACGCCGGTCGCCTTGAGATTAACTGCCAGGGAATAGTAACCGGTAACCTCATGCCGGCTTTCTGCGGCATAATAGCGCAGCCGCAGGGCGCCCCCGGCCGCGACAATAACGGCCAGAACCAGGAATGCGGCTCTGCCGGCAAAACTCAACTTTTTCAGGAGGGCTGGCATCTACTCCCGCCACACGCCACGCCAGGCGCCATCTGTCCTGTCGGCCGGCACAGACGCCTTAACATTGTTTTAAAATTCCACGTCGAAGATGTACGCGGAGTACGGGAGCATCTCTTTAAGCCTGAGGCCGCCAGCAAGCTCCTCGGCCTTAAAAGAGAAGAACCGGTCGGAAAGCTCCTCGAACAACGCGGTGGCTTCACCTTCGCTCTTGATGGAGACATTGATGACGCCGCAGGCGGGTCCGGCCGAATAGTTGACGGCCACCACCTTCAAAGTGCGCCGCTGCGCCCAGGACCAGGAAAGGATATTCACGTTGGATTTATTCTCGGCGTCGCACGGGCGGACGTCCAGCAGGGCCCATTCTCCCCCATGAAACGCGGGATGGTCGGTTATCTTGAGAAGCTTGATATAGAACTTTTTTACTTCCGGGTCAGGCTGCCGCTCATAAAGTTCTTTCAGCTGAAGTGGCGGCCGCACCTTAACGCCGTCAAGCTGGTTATCGTTATAGAACCGCAACCCTTTTATGGTCGAGACGATAACGCCGGCGGCCATCGCCTTCTGTTTTCCGAAAACCACCAGTGAAGGCTGCTCGTCGTGATTCTCTATAAACCGGGCGGATCGCTTCTGATACAGTTTTTCCGCGCGCAGGTGGCCGCGGACTTCCGCAGAGCCCTGAAAACGCAGGCGGTCATAGGTACCCTTATCATAGGTATAATCAAAACCGATCTGCTGCACACGCCATTCAAGGCCCCAATAAACCTCGGCGAGAAAAATGAATTCAGGATGTTTCTCCTTAACGGCGCGGATGGCGCTTTCCCAGAACTCGGCCTGGGGCCTGCGGAAATCGGACCGGTTCAGCAGCCAGCCCCAGGTAGTGTCATGGATGTCGTTCAAGGTCAGCATCACCATATCGCAACGAACGCCGTCGGCCATATCCGCTATACGCAGAAGCACTTCCAGAACGCGCGCCCTGGTGTCGGGATTGAAATAATTAAGCTGGGCGGTATCCGTCCAAGCCGGGAAATTAGGGTCGCGGCCGTAGGCTATATACCGTTTCTTGTCACCCGCCTGCATTTCGAAAAACCAGTCGGGATGAGCCTTAAAATCATCTTCAGAACCGTTAATAAAACAATCCGGACGTTCCTGGACATAAGGGTTATCTTTAGCCGTATGGTTGGAGACCAGGTCCACCATAAGTTTCATGCCCATGGAATTAAGTTTTTCCTTGAGGCCTTTCAGCTCCCATTCAAAACCGAACTCGGAATTAAGTTTATACCAGAAAACCGAGTAAGGTGAGGCCCCCACCGCGGCCGGACCGAATTCAGGGGACAGCCGCGTTACCTCTTCGAGCAGTCCCTTGTCCGCCCTGGCTACCCGCTCGGACTCCGGGCTGGGAGACCAGACACCCATCAGCCAGATTATGTCAAAACCCAGGTGACGCAGCTCCTGCCACTCATCGTCCGGCACCGAAGAAAGCGTCATTTCGGGCATGGAATACTTGACCCGCAGCTGTTTCAGCCACAGCCCGGTGTTAAGTTCTATCAAATGCGGATTAGAGCGAAGCACATTTCCTCTCGAACGATCGCTGATTGGTGAACAGCAGACTCCCCTGCACTGATTATAGCAAATAGCGGTCCGCTACTTAATGTCCAGCACCCGGTATTGTCCCGGGGCAAGGTTGCCGGAAAAACCGGCGGACGGCAGCTCGGCACGGGTAGACTCCCAGGTGATGTTCCCGATAACCGCCTTGCGCAAGCCAGGCTTTTCCCTGGACCTGAGAATATATCCGGCCCAATTTTGCCCGGGGCCAGGCCACAAGGGATCAATATCATAGTCTCCAAGCTCGGCACGCAGGCGGTTTGCCGCGGCCAGAACTTCCTGATAGACCTTTTTAACTTCCGAATCGCCGCTGCTCCAGTTTATTTCACAGGGCACGCTGAACGGCAGCGGCTTATGTTCCGTCTGCACCGAAGCGTCATAACCGATCTCGGCCCCGGAATAAAGCATTACGCCGCCCGGGTAAAACAGCGTAAGTGCCAGGGCCGCGGGAAGCCTGCGGCCGTAAATTTTTTCCGGGGCGGGCTCGTCGTGATTTCCGATGAACATAACCGAACCCGCGCCGCCGGACTGCCAGGCGAGGTACGCCGCGCGGTTCACGGAACTTTGTATTTCGTACGGGTTTCCGGACTCGGTGGCATTATACCACCCGGTCTGTCCCTCGGGCCGGGCGGTCTCGTGCTTGCTGTAAATAGTGTCGAAACCGCACGCCCCCAGGTCTTCCTGGTAAGCATACGCCTCCGCCATGAACGCCGCGGAAGGTTTGGCCTCTTTGACGGCGGAGATAAGCTGGCGGTAAAACTCACCGTGCGGCATGCTCTTTTTCCAGGTACGGGAAAAAACATTATTAAGCGCAAGATAGGCCATATCCACGCGGAACCCGTCTACGTCGAACCTGGTTACCCAGCTCCGGACGATAGCCGTCATACTGTCGCGCAGCTCCTGGCTGGCATAATTGATCTGCGCGGTGTCTATCCAGCTTGAGACGCCCCCGCCGTACTCAAAACCCCCGTTGTGCACGCAGTATTTCACACCCTGCCGGTAACTTTCAAAATAGCCGTCACCCGGGCAGGGCCCGGCGGCGCGGTAGCTGACGAAATAATCCGGGTTCTCGGCCAGGAGCCTGGAGTCGAGAGAGGTGTGGTTCACCACAAAATCCACTACCACCCGGAGCCCGGCCTGGTGGGCATTTTCAACGAAGTTCTTAAAATCCTGTTCAGTGCCCAGGTCCGGGTTGATCGCGGAATGGTCGCTTATGGAGTATGGCGATCCGCCGCCAGTGCCAGTCTGGCCCAGCACACCTATGGGAAGGATCCCCATCGGCCACACAGTGTCAAAGCCCATGCGCTTTATTACGTCGAAATCCGAAGCGCGGAAGTCCCGGAAGAAAACGCCGCGCCCCTGCCCAGGGCCCGCGCCGCGGCGGCCGGCCAGGTTATAGGCGCGGGGAAACAGTTCATACACCCTCGCTTTTTTTGCCCAGGCGGCCTGGTCGTAACGCGCCATGTTAGCCTGCAGGCCGGACACGTAATTTTCGAGAATGGCGTTAAGCCGGGAATTTTTTTCGGCGGGCAACAGCGCGGAATTTCTCAACCCATCCAGTACGGAACGCAGCTCCCCGGTCCAGGCTACCGGCTTAAGAAGGGCATCGAGGTAGGGGAAATAATTGTCAAGGTTGTTTATCAACGGCTGAATCCCGTATTTTCCCTCAAGCTCTTTTTTAGTCCAGAGAAAGCCTTCAAGCCCTACGCTTTGCGCCTGCGCGGTCCATCCGCCGGAAGAATTCCTGAACATGAAAGGCCGCATCTGCGGCACCGGGCCGGACCAGGCGCCGGAAGAAAGAATCTCCTTCATCTGCTGAAGGAATTCGGTCCCCGCGCCGGCACGGACAGCCCCGGATCCGAGAGCGACAGAAAAACCGCCGCCGTCAAAAAACGCCGCAGATTGTTCGCGTTCAGCTTCGAGACCGGAAGCTGCGCACACACCCGCGGACAGGCCGCCAGCCAGGAGAAAAGTCAAAAGACCGCATGCGCCACAGCTCATTTTCCCTCCGGTTTCGCGTCGCCGCCGGCATGTCCGCGCACAAGCCAGCGCATCGCCAGCACATAGGTAAGGACCCCGAAAACGACTATTATCATCGCCCCGGAAAACACGACCTGCCCGGCTTGCGATGTGAACCGGTATACAGCCATATCAGCCGAATTCATTATTTCATAAACCCACCAGCTGGACCCCGGAACGTTAGAAACGGAAATAAGGCTGGAACCCTTCCTTAAAAAAACCTCGCGCGCCAGGTTCTGGACCTCTCTTTCCTGCGCCGCGGCGATCAAGCTGACCAGCTCCGGCGGGGCAGGGATCCCCGGCTTTATGGTCGACTTGTTCATGGAGTCGGCTATTATCTGGCCACCCCCGTCAAGCAGGCCGAAATTACCCATTGAGTTCTTACCCATCAGGCGCACTATTTCGCCGAGATAAGCGAGGCTCAGGCGGCCGGCAAGGTAGAATTCGGGCTTGACCCCGGAATTTGTCACCGGCTGCACCAGAATAAGGGCCGGCGGCGTATAATCCCCGTATTCGACGGCCCCTACCGAAGCGGCGGCCTTTTTCGCTTCGGTAAAAACAGGAGTTTTAGCGTAATCCGCAACAGCTTTGCCGTCTTTACCAGCCGAGACCCTGCAGACCTCGCGGCCAGACGCGCTCACCAGCGCGAGTTCTGAATAGATGAACGGGGTTTCTTTGACCCTCAGCGCCATCGTGGTTTTCCTGAACGCCGCACCGGAGTCCAGAAACTTCCTGTCCCCTGTCATCCTGGAAAGATTATAGTTCGCGTTAAGTTCGTTAGCGACTATCCTGGCACCGGCAATAGTACGCATCTCAAAATAACGCAGCATGTCTTTTTTCCGCAGGGCATCGCTCCCGGAAATAAAGTGCCAGCTTAATATCAAGAACGGCAGCAGGAAAAGCCCCGCCACGGTCACCATAAATTTATATTTGCCTTGCATAATTTTCCCCTTCGCAACCCTGCGGCAGCTATTCCTTAATGCTCTTATTCGCCAACAATGCGGACTTTTCATTAACCCAATCGGACATCCGCCTGTTTGCCCAGATGAGAACTTCCTGCAGCCCCATCCCGGCCAGGGCGCACAAGGCCCAGAAGGCACACAGGTAGTACCGCAGCGCGATTCCGCCGGTTGAGGGAATTTCAGGTATGGGGGCAAGCGCGAGCACCGGCAGAAAAGCCGCAAGAAAAAAAACGGGCAGGGCATATTTTTTCAGGGCAAAAGCCGCGTAAAAACCCAGGAAAACCAGCACCATGAGGGACTTATAATACACCACTTTAGGGAGTTCATAGAACAAACTGCGGCCCAGGCCGGCAACAACACCGCGCAGCGCTCCGGCCGCGCCGTCGCGAAAAATAAAACCGGGGACCGACAGTGGTCCGGTCTCCGCCGGCCCGGCATAACCGCTCCCGTCTTTGGATAGATTCGCCCAGCGGCGCAGCCCCAGTTCCTGCGCGTAAAGGGCGTTTTTATATTGTACACGCTGGTAGACCAGATACGGGCATACCAGAACAGCCGCCAGAAAAAAAGACACCCCGGCCGCCTTGTAGTTGAAGTTTCGAAAATCCAGCGCGGCGAACAGCGTGACAACCAGGATAATTATCCAGAACGAATCCAGGCGGCTTAGGCAGGCGAGAGCCCCATACAGCCCTGCCCAGGCCGCGCGTCGCAGCGTAACCCTGGAAGGATCGTAATAGTGCCAGAACAGCAGCAGAAAAAAAATGGCATAGAGATGACTATCCCCCAACATGGCGTAATAACCCATGTACGGAGTGGCCGCCAGGAAAAAAGCCGCCAGCATGCCGGCAACCGCGCCGCAGCGACGGCGAAGAATAACGATGGTCACAATGGCCACCGCGGCAAACACCGCCAATCCCTCCGCCCTTACCGCCACCTCGGGATTCGCGCCAGCCGCAAGGGCGGCTTTCAGCAGAAAAACCGGCAGCGGCTCACAGACACCGGAATCATAGAATAATTTTGAGTTAGCGGCCATCACCGAGCGTGAAGCGGCCTCGCGCAGCGGCACCTGTCCGAAAACACGCCAGGACAGCGTCAGGCTGTAGAACAGCGCTATCAACGTGAGCCCGAGCAGCAGCCCGTTGGTGAACTTTGGGAACGCCCTTTGGAAGACTGTTATACTTTTTTCCACCATTGTCCGCACTCCCCTAATATAATACAGTATATAAAAGAACGGCCGCGCCGTTAAACAAGATGACCCGTGAAATAACGCTTGAATTCAAAAAAATAGTAGGCGAGGGCAAAACACTGGGCCGCTCGGACGGCAAGGTCGTGTTCTGCTACGGCGTTCTGCCCGGGGAAACGGCCCGCGTCCGCACGGTAGTGGAAAAACGCAATTTTATAGAGGCGGAACTGCTGGAAGTACTGACCCCCTCTCCCCGGCGCGTCGCGCCCAGGGAGGACCATTACCTGAGCTGTTCCCCCTGGCAGGTAATGGATTACGCTTTCCAGTGTGAAACCAAAAAAAGCCTGATAGAAGACCTGTTGTACCAGACCACCAAGGAAACGATCCGGCTGGACAAGTTTTACAGCGCGGCCGGAATGTTCGGCTACCGCACGAAGATCGAGTACAGCTTCACCGGCGCTCCGGGGAGCCTGTCCTTCGCTTTTCATAAGCGCGGGAATTTCCGGGAGATGTACCTGCTGCCGGGCGGCTGCGCGCTGATAAGCCCGGAGGCTAACGCCGCGGCCCTGGATATCCTGGCCGCCATCAATGCCCTGAACCTTTCCACCGCGGACGTCAAGACGCTGATAATAAGGGAAGCAAAGAAGCCTGGCAGCCGCATAGCGGCGCTTTACCTTAAAAGGCAGGATATCACCCTGCCCGAGATGAAACTCCCCGGTCTGAACGGATTTATAGCGGCGTATTCCAACCCGCTCAGCCCGATGAGCCAGGTTGACGCCATACTCAGCGCCTGGGGCGACGATTTTGTCACGGAAGAATTACTGGGCGGGAAGTTTTCCTACGGGTTCGACTGCTTCTTCCAGAACAACATGGAACTTTTTGAGGAGGCGCTTAAAGAAATACGCGCGGCCGCCTTTAAATGCGGCAAGCTGGTGGATTTGTATTCCGGGGTAGGGGTGATAGGGCTTACGCTGCGCGACATGGCGGACAAGATTTACGCCGTAGAATCCTCCCCCAGTTCGGCCAAATACGCCGCCCTCAATACGGCGGCCAACGCGGCAGCCAACTTTGAAATGACCTGCGCGTTCTCGGAAAAAACCGCCGACGGATTGTTCGAGGGCACGGAGATACTTGTACTGGACCCGCCGCGCGCGGGCCTGCACAACAAGGTAATAAAACGGATAATGGAAATCCTGCCTAAGCGGATTATTTACCTGTCCTGCAACCCGATAACCCAAGGCCGGGACGCTGCGTTTTTCCTTGAAAAATATAAAATAATCCGGGCGGCCGGTTTCGATTTTTACCCCAACACGCCCCACGCGGAAACCCTGCTGGTTTTCGAAAAAGAATAGTTCCCAGTCTGCGCGGCCGGGGAGCACCCCTGCGACCCCGTTGCGGAAAGGGGGCCCCGCCATAATTTCCCAAAGGCGGGGGGAAACCACGCAAGGGTTGCCTCTGCCCGGGGGCGCAGGGGTGCTCCCCGGCCGCACAGACATACGCCTCCAGGATTCCAGTTAACTTCAACCGCAGCTAGTTTTTTTTCTTCAGGTGCCAGAGGAATTCAAGGTTGCCTTTGGCGCCTTTTATAGGGGAATCTATCAGGCCTTTTTCGTGTATACAGGGCAGAGTTGCTTTCAGGAAGCGGCGCATATTTTCAGCGGCTTGAAGCCGTAACTCTTCAGTTTTAACTATACCGCGCCTTAAATCCGCCGGCGACAGCTCAAACTGGGGCTTTATCAGGGCGATAACCTCCCCCCCCGGTGCCATAACGCCGACAACCGGGCCGAGGATCAGCTTAAGGGAAATAAAAGAAACGTCTATGGCGCAAAGTTCCGGCTTTTCCCGGAAAAGATCCGGCATAAGATCGCGGGCATTGGTCTGCGGGATAAAAACCACGCGCGCGTCGTTCTTTATTTTTTCGTGTATCTGGCCTTCACCCACATCCACCGCGTAAACTTTTGCCGCCCCGGCCTGCAGGAAACAGTCCGTGAAACCGCCGGTGGCCACACCGACATCCAGACAAACCCTGCCCTTGACGCTTATCTTGAAACTATCCACCGCCCCCTTCAGCTTCAGCCCGCCGCGTGAAACATAGGGGCAATCATTTTTAGCAAGTTCTATTACGTCGCCCGCCCGCACGGCACGGCCCGCTTTGTCGGCCGGGCGCCCGTTCACGATAACCAGCCCGGCCATGATAGCGCGCAGGGCTTTTTCGCGGCTTTCAAAAAGCCCCTGCTCCACGCAAGCCACATCCAGGCGTTTATTAAGCATTTACGAGGCTGCTATTTTTCACTGACTTCGTCGTCGAAAGCTTCCAGCTTAAGCTTTCCTTCGGCGTCCTTGCGTAAAACTTCTATTTTACGCTTAACCTCTTCCAGTTTGACCGAAAGTTCTTTTGAGATCGTTACGCCTTCTTCGAACAGTGAAAGGGATTCCTCTATGGGAGTATTTTCGTCCTCGAGTTTGCCTACTATCTCCTCCAGCTTCCCTAGCTTTTCCTCGAAACCGCCCGCGTTGGCTTTTTTCACCATAAAGTCTCCTGTTCCGGCCCTTTTCCGCCCTTAACTTCCGGCTTCTGTTTTCCCCTATCCGCCAGGCCGCCCGCGCCGCCGGCTCCCAGCACCTCGGCCTCGGCTTTCCCCTGCGCGAACTGCAGCAAAAGCCTGTCGCCCGCAGCCAGAACGGCGGCCGTTTTGACCGCTTTGCCGCGCGCGTCCTTTACTATGGCGTAGCCTTTCCTGAGCGGGAAAAGCGGACTGAGCGCCTTCAGTTTTTCCCCCTGCAGATTAAGTTTCTCTCCGGCGCGGCGCAGCTTATCGGCAGAGGCGAAAAACAGGCCTTCCAGCGCGTCATCAAGCCGGCGCACCGGCCGCTCCAGCAATACCAGCGGGTTAAGCATGGCCCTGCTTGAGATCAACCGATGTAACTTGCCCTGCAGGTTCTCATAATAAATGCGCAGGCTCTGCAGCAGGCGCCGCTCAAGCCCGGCGATATTCGCCGCCAGCTCCACCTTGCTTTTCACCACCAGCTCTGCGGCGGCCGAAGGGGTGGGAGCACGCAGGTCCGCCACAAAGTCGGCTATCGTAAAGTCAGTTTCATGCCCCACACAGGAGATCACCGGTATGCCGGAACCGGCTATGGCCCGAGCCACTATCTCTTCGTTGAAGGCCCAGAGGTCCTCCATAGCCCCCCCGCCGCGCCCCACCAGCATGACGTCTATTTCCGGGAAATTCTCGTTGAGATCTTTTATCGCCTGGGCTATCTCTTCTTTGGAACCCTGCCCCTGAACCTTAACTGGGGCCACTATGATGTGCATGTTAGCGTAACGCCGCTTTAGTATGGAAAGAATATCCCTTATGGCTGCGCCGGTGGGCGAGGTTACCACCGCTATTTTCTGCGGCAGGGCCGGGATGGGGCGCTTGCGGGCCTGGTCAAAAAGCCCTTCCGCCTGCAGTTTTTTTTTCATCTGCTCGAAGGCCAGCT
>MGVB01000022.1 GCA_001800275.1 Elusimicrobia bacterium RIFOXYA12_FULL_57_11 | reverse complement strand
GCGGTCCAGCAGCATGAAAACCGTTATAAGCGCCACTGCCGCCGGCAGCGCAACATCTCCGAATATGAAAAGCGGCAGCAGGACGCCGGAAGCGGCCAGGCTTGCCATGAAAGTGGGTTTGTGCCCGAAGTGTTTTATTATCCTGCCGGTGGAGAAATTTATAATGGCCTCGGCCAGCCCTATTATGAGCAGCGCCACGCTGATGCTCTTGATGTTCAACCCGTAGTGGCGTTCGAACCAGATCCCGCAAAAAGCGTAAAACCCGAAGTAGGCCATGCGGTTTATGGTCATGCCGGCGTAATAAAAGAACGCGTTCGGTACGGCCAGCGCTTTTTTATAGGGGGCGAATATTCCGGTCTTCTGCGGGGTCGCCCCGTCCGCCTCTTTCGGGAAAAAAAGATAAAGTACCAGGCCGCTGAGGGTGGTGAGAGCCGCGATGATCCACACCGGGGTCTGCCAGTTCATCTTCCAGGCCAGCAGGCCGGCCAGCGGCACTCCTATGGCGGTGGCCAGCGGCCGCGCCGACATCAGCACCGCTATCATGGCCGGGAAATTTTCTTTTGCCACGCCGTGAAAGGCCAGGCGCCACATGATGGTGGCCACCAGTACAGCCGCGAAGCCTGACAGCGCCCGGAAAAACAAAGCCGCCTCAAAGTTGGAAGAAAGGGCGAACAGGGCCTGCGCGGCGGCCATCGTTGCGAGGGCCCACAAAAGCAGCCTGCGCGCGCGCACCCGGGCCAGCAGGGCGGGCCCCAGGAGCAGGCCGGCTACCGTTCCCCCGGTGCAGATGGAGATAAGCCACAGCGCTTTTTCGCCGGCTACAAGGAAGGTCTGGCTGATAGGTTTTACCAGCGGGGCTATGGCGTTATCAATGGAGTTGAACGCGAAAATAAAGATGAAAGAGAAAGCGATGGCCAGTTTTTCTTTCACAGGCCGGCCTCCGCCAGCGCGGTGGTGGCGTCTTTTATGTAGCCGCTCTGCCGCGACAAAAGCGCTATGGAGCATTTCCCTTTAAGCGGCGGGGTCATCAGCGCGGCGCCGGCTTCCCTGCCGGGGCGGTCCAGCAGCAGCGGCCGGCCGTGTACTTTTAACCTCCCCAAACGTTTAATAAGTGCGGTGGTGCCGCCGTGGCCGCAGGGCAGGCCCTCCCGGTAGCGGATAAAAAGTTCCCCGGGCTCGGCTTTAAAGTAGCGCCGGGCAAAATCAAGCACGTACCCGAAGCCGTTCTGGCGAAAATTGCACTCCAGCGCTATGGGCTGTCCGGGTTTCTCCGCGGTCAGCGCCCAGTCTATATTCTGGTAGCCGCGGGCGCCGGTGGCGCGCACCGCCCAGGCCATAAGCAGCGCCAGCCGTTCCACTTCCGCGGCTGCTCTGGCGTCGGGGTGGGGAAAGTCGAAACCGTTCCATTGCCCGTTGCAAAAGGTCTGCATGTCTACCCCGCAGAATTCCACCCCGGTGTCCGTTATAGCCGCCAGCGAGCCGGCCACGCTGGTGATATCAAGGAAGGGCTCTATCAGTATCCTGCCGCCATTGTACCAGTCGTAAATTTTCGAGAGCAGTTCCTCCCGGCTGCCAGCCATGTTCCCCAACCCCCCGCTGAAGAGGGTCTTGCGCAGTATTATGCGGTCATTGTTCTGCTGCGACACCAGCTCTATGGCTTTTTCCAGGGCGGGCATGGATTCGGCCAGGTAGCCGCCCGGCGTTTTTACGCCAAGGTCCGTGGCCAGTTCTTTAAAGTGCCCCTTATCGTTGAGTTTGGTGATGATTCCGAGTTTTACCAGCGACGGGTGCGTTTTTTCCGCGGCGATGCCGGTTTCACGCGCCAGGCGCAGTACCCTGGGGGTTTGCAGATAAGGTTCGAACGCCCAGGCGCCGTGTTTCCCCATGGCCCGCAGGCGGGCCATGACGGCCTGGTCGGCGAGGATGGACTCCACAAGGGAATACGGGGCGGAGCGGGCTGAAATTTCCAACAGCCATTTATCCGGGCTGCCGAGGTCGGAAACGGCGGCCATGTACGCGGTGAATTCCGGGTCTATGGCCCTGGGTGTTATTATGGCGTCGCCTTTGGCGAGGCACGGCAGGAAGCGCGGGATGAGGGCGAGGGTCTTGGGAACGCACACGGAGGAATAATTCATATCATTCTCCGGCAGCACCTCCTCCACGTTTGGCAGCCACAGTTTAGGCATAAAATTTGCCGTTGCAGAGCGTTACTCCTTTGAACTTGGTGGTGTCCAGGCCGGGGATGTTCTTGAGCCCGCACAGTACGAACTCAAAGCCCAGCTTGCCAAGCATGGCGGCGGTTTTTTCCACCGAGGCTCGTTTTATCTCCGGCTTTACCGACCAGTAGACGGTCTCTTCCTGTTTGGGGAGGTACTGCCGGTCGGTAGCCAGATCGTAGTTGGCCTTTATGGCCGCTGTCAGTTCCGGCGTCAGCACCCGGGAAATGCTGCCCAGCATGTTTTCGCAGAGCAGCAGGTAAGAGAACATTGCCCGGTTGAGGCCCAGCTCTTTAAGCGTGCCCAGCAGCCGGCCCAGCGGTTCTTCGGCGTCGTCGAAACCGGCCACGAACGGGTCCAGGTGCACGGTGGTCAGCACGCCCGCCTTGTTTATCTCTGCCGCCGCCTCCAGCCGGGCCCTTAGCGGGGCAAGTTCTTTTTCGAACACCACTGCGTTAACGGGGCGCACCGCCGCGCTGTATGAGAATTTCTTGGGGTTGGAGGTTATCAGGTTTATAATGGTCTTGTCAGGCAGGCCTTTAGTGGTTATTATTATGCGCCCTACTTTTGAGGCCACAAGGGTTTTGAGAACTTTCAGCGCAAGCCCGTTCTGTACGAATTCGGGCGTGAAAATGTCCGTGTAGCGGCACAATTTGAGGATGCTTATTTCCCCGGTGTTGGCGGTTTCGGCTATTTTACGGAGCAGTTCCTCCTCCGGGTAAAGGGGCCGGGGCCGGGGGAAATCCGTTTTAAGCGCCGTAAGCGCGTCGGTTACCGGGCTGCGCAGGCGCGCGTAGCAGTAGGGGCAGTCGTGCCCGCAGCCGGCCCAGGGCTCCATATAGTGGTATTTCCCGTACCAGCAGGTGCCCAGGCAGCCTTTGGCGAATAATTCAAGTTTTTCCATAAAGTAGTCCCCTGTGCTGCCGGATTATTCTTTTTCCGCCAGCAGCGAACCGTAGAAAGAGCTTCTGCGTTCCAAATCCAGCACCCGGAAGCCGCCCGCCGCCAGCGCCGCGGTCCACGCTTTAATGCCCGTGGGGTATTCCTGCCGGAAGCAGAAGGTTACGTCTTTCTTTTTAGTATCCCAGGCGGCGCCGTAGAAGACCGCGCAGTCCTGCATCAGCCTGTCCCAGTTGGCGTCCAGGCCGGTGCGCTCGAAGTCGAAGATCCCGTCTTCCAGCAGGAACAGGGCTTTTGGTTTGAAATATTTCCCGGCCTTGCTGAAAAACACGGCCTTTTCTTCATCGGTAAGATGATGCAGGGCCTTGCGGGAAAACCCCCGGGTGAAGGTGCGCGGGCCGGGTGAGAAGTCCAGGAAAGAGGCTTTTACCAGTTCCACGCGCGCGTCGCCCCTGAAGCGCTGCGCCGCCAGCTCCAGCTGTTCGTCGGCCATGTCTACGCCCGTGGCGCTGGCCCCGGCCTGGAGCGCCGCGGCCAGGAAATCACCTTTCCCGCAGCCGAAGTCTATTACCCGGTCCCCGGGAGCCACGCGCAGCCGCCCGGCGCATTTAACAAACTCCGTCGCCGGGGTGGCGTAGAGGTCGTTATAATGTTTCGCGTACTCCCGGTCTTTCCAGGTGTCTTCCATAGGTCAACGGCCTGCGCGTTTTTATTTCTTCGCGCAGAGCAGCAGGGTGGTGACGGCGAACACTTTTGCGTCGTCCATCACGTAGTCTATGAGCGTGTTCTCGTTGGGCATATGAGCGCTGTCGTTAAGGCGGGAGTAGACCACCGCCGGCAGGTGCAGACGCCGGAAGAAAGCGGCCACGGTGCCGCCGCCTATGCCGTAGGCGCGGGGTTTCACCTTAAGCACTTCTTTTATGGCCTTCTTTAGTGCCAGCACTATCTCGGCTTTCGGGTCCGTGGGGGGCGCGGCCTGCGCTTCCTGCTGGGGTTCGAAGGTTATCTTCACGCCGTACTTGGCCTCCACTTCGTCGGCCATGCGGCGCATCTCGGCCTTTACTTCGGTGAGCTGGTAGCAGGGCATCACGCGGCAGTCCATGTAGAACACGTCGTCGCCGGGCAGCGTGTTGACGTTAGGGACGTTGGCTTCTTTCTTGGTGGGTTCGAAGGTGCTGATAGGCGGTTCGTAAAGGCGGTCCTTCTTGGGGAATTTCTTGTAGAGCTTCTGGTAGCGGGTAATGAGGTCGCTGGAGGCCTTAAAGGCGTTTATGCCCAGGCTGGGGCGGCTGGCGTGGCATTGCTTGCCCTTGGTGATTATCTTCAGCCACATTATGGATTTCTCGGCCACCTCTATCAGCGAGCCGTCCTCGGAGCCGGAATCCGGCACAAAGAACACGTCCTCCTTGCCGAAGATGTGCGGGTGCTTTTCGGAAATATAGTCGGCGCCGTAGCCCGAGCCTGTTTCCTCATCGGCGCAGAACAGCAGCGCTATGTCGTATTCCGGGCGGTAGTCCAGCTCCATCATGGCCTTTACCAGCAGGATGCTGGAGACGGTGGCCTGCTGGTTGTCTTCCACGCCGCGGCCTATGAGCTTGCGGCCTTCCACCACCAGCGTGTACGGGTCGCTGTTCCACATTTTAAGGTCGCCGGGGGGGACAATGTCGAGGTGGCTCATGAACCAGATGGTCTTGGCGGAGTTTTTGCCTTTATAGCGGGCTATGACGTTGGGGCGTATGCCGTTCTTGGCCTCGGCCTGCGGCGCATTTATCCATTCTATGGAGTCAAATTTGAGTTTCTTCAGTTCGCCTTCCAGCCACTTGGCTTTGTCGTATTCGCCGTTGCCGCCGCTGGAGGGGGCAAGGGCCGGTATGGCGGTAAGACCGCGCTGCAGCTCTATGGCGTAGGTTTCGTAGGACTCTATTTTTTTGAGTATCTGGTTTTTCATCGAAGTTCTCCTTGGATCGCCTTCGGCGGGCGTTCTGTGCATCCGTCCAAA
Source organism: Elusimicrobia bacterium RIFOXYA12_FULL_57_11 (assembly GCA_001800275.1). Classification (GTDB taxonomy): domain Bacteria; phylum Elusimicrobiota; class Elusimicrobia; order Elusimicrobiales; family UBA9959; genus UBA9959. Next base: position 11,937 of record MGVB01000022.1, on the reverse strand, counting down.
GTATAACTAATTAATAAATATACGGCAAAGCCGCGGCGGGCCGGGGCGGATTGCGGGTTGTTTTAGTATAATTCCCTTAAACCATGCCCGCAGAATCCATAGCCGCGCGGCTTAACCGGCTTACCCTGCTTGAAAATATCCCGCTCGGCGCCCAGTTGGAGCTTACCTACCGCTGCCCGCTAAACTGCGGCCACTGCTACCTGCCGCAGACCAAGCCCGGCGCGGCCGCCGCCTTGAAACGGGAGCTCTCCACCGGCGAATGGAGAAAAACTCTAAAAGAGCTTAAAAAACTCGGCACAATGTCCCTTGTGCTTACGGGCGGGGAGCCGCTGCTGCGCAGCGACCTGCCCGCCCTCTGCCGCAGCGCCACAAAGCTGGGTTTTGAAATAAGGATATTCTCCTCTGGCGCGGGCCTTACCGGCGTGCTGGCGCGGGCCCTGCGTGCCACCAATGTTTCGCGTTTCGAGTTGAGCTTCTACGGCAGGCCGGCGGTGCACGACGCCATAACCGGGGTTACAGGCTCGTGTTTTAAAACACTGGCGGCGGCGCGGCTCCTGAAAAAAGCCGGGTTCAAAGTAAAGCTTAAGACCCCTGTAATGAAAGCTAATGCTGGAGAGCTTAAACACATAACTCGTCTTGCTAAAAAATACGGTTTTGACCGGTCTTTCGACCCTGTGCTTACCATCGCTTCGGACGGGGAGGCGTCAAACCTGGCGCGGCGGTTGCCGGCCGTGCGGCTTGCCGCCCTGCTTGCGGATCCGGACATAAACCCGGTCGAAAAGAATTATTTTCCTTCCCCGGCGCCGGATTCCCCGCCCTGCGGGGCGGGGCGCAACACGGTTTCCATCAATCCGTACGGGGATGTTTTTCCCTGCCTGCAGTTGGGCGTTAAACTGGGGAATCTCCGTAAGCGGCCGCTGGGCGATATCTGGAAGAATAACAAGTGGCTGAAGCAATGGCGCAAAATTACGGCAGCGGATATAAAAGCATGCCGGAACTGCGCGGATTTGGCTTTTTGCAGCCGCTGCCCGGGGGTGAGCCTGCTGGAGGCCGGCGGCACGCATAAACCGTATAAAACCGCGTGTGTCATGGCCCGGGCCGCCAGAAAGGCGTATGCCAGACTGTAACAAAGTGTCCCTTGACTGCGGCAATACGCCTGCTATACTATAAATGATGTAAAAAGCGGCTTGAGTCTGCGAGGCCGTTTATTTTTTGGCCGGTCATCGGACAAAAAATATCCAATGGCTTTTGCTGTAAGGCACAACAATATGGGAATAAAAATGAACCGCACCCTGGCTTACGGGCTGGCCTGTCTGCATTACCTGGGAGAGAACAATGGCGGTGCCTGGAATCAGGTGGTTAATATCTCCCGCTTCCAGGGTTTGCCTTCGGCTTATTGCAACAAAGTGCTGCAGGCGCTGGTGCATTCCGGGTTCGTGGAATCGCAGAAAGGCAAGGGCTACCGTCTGAGCAAAGACTTGGACACCATCAGCGTGTGGCAGCTGATGGAGGCGTTCACCTTTAACGGCGCCCCTAAAGCGGAAAAAATGCAGGTGTCCAATAAACTTTACGAAACCTTGCGCGAAGAAGTGAACCACTGGCTGGTGGGCCTTACCGTGCAGGACATAATAGAAATGATGAAAGAGGAAGAGAGACGTAAGGTGGAGCATCCGGCGGAAGAGTAGTTCGCGGGCGGGAATGTATAGGGAGTTTATGAAATTCCGGTGGTACGGGAAAAATCCATGGGAAGCACGCGGCGCAAGCGCGCGCTCTCTCCTCTTTCCCCGTGTAGCCGCTACCTGGCCCGCCTTTCTGCTTTTCTCTTTTTTCCTCCTCAGGCCCGTGCCTCCCGTTCATGCCGCAACAACGGTCTTTCTTGGCGATACGGTCTCTTCCGTAGATCCGGGTTCGGACGATGAAAGGCGCCTGAACCGTTCCCGCGGCTCGGCGGCGGTGACCTATTTTAAGAATACCCTGGTGGGAACTATTACGCCGCCTGACCCGCAGATGCAGATCACCCGCACGGCCGGCGGGACCCCCGTAGTCTGGTATTCAGACCCGCTGGATGCCGTGACCATAAGCGGTAATGTCACTTTCAACATCTGGGCCAGGGAAAGCAATAAATTCGCCAACGCAGGTCTTGCGGGAGAACTGCTGCGGACCGACTCCTCCGGGAACATCCTGTCCGTTATCGCCTCGGTGGTGGCCCCGGCCAGCGAGCTTGCAACTAGTTTTGCCTTAAAGACATGGACCAGGACCCCTGCGCCTACGGCGCTTTCTAACGGTGACAGGTTGGCTTTGCGGCTATATATGGACAACTTCGGAACCATGGCGGCCAATTATACGGTGCAAGTTTCCCTCGACGGCCCGACCGCGGGCGCCAGCGGCGACAGCTGGTTCCGTACGGTAGAGGCCCTGGCCCCGGCCCGCCCGGCTCCCGGCGCCATAACCAGCCTGACCCAGACGCAGTTAGCGGCTAACTGGACCCTGATCGAAGGGGCCACGGGCTATACGCTGGCCGCTTCTGTCAATCCCGGCGCCTCGCCGTCGCCCATATATGCCTCGGCGGAGACTTCCGACAGTTCGGCCCAGCTGGCCAGCCCGGCCCTGAGCCCCAACACTACTTATTACCCTTATGTCCGCAGCAATGGCCCCGGGGCCTCCAGCTCCTGGGCGCCCTACGGGCTGGTGGTTACCCCCGCCTACGCCCCGTCTTTTACGAATTTCACGCAGCTCTCATCTTATACTGCTCAGTTCAACTGGGCCGCCAACGGCAATACCGGTTCCACGCTTTACCATGTGGTGATGTCCACCGCGTCCGACCCGCTGGCCCCTTTCGGCGCGGTTGTTAAATCCACTTACACCTACAGCCTTTTCCTGTCTTCCGCCGGGCTTTCCGCGAATACCGCCTATTCGTTCCGCGTGGCCGCCGTTAACCACGCCGGGGTGTATACCGACTACACCCCGATTATATCCACCTACACGCTTGCGGCCATGCCGGTTGCGGGCGCTTTTTCCGGCGTAACGGAATCCGACATCACCCTGGGCTGGGCCTCCGGGGGGAACGGTGCGGGCACGCTATACCGGCTGTTCGTGTCCACGGCGCCGGACCCGGTGAACCCCGGCGGCGCGGCGGTTACCCAGCACGAGACTTATAATTTTTCGGCCAGCACCGCCGGGCTTGCGGCGAATACCACCTATTACTTCAAGGCGGCGGCCGTTAACGGCGACGGTGTGTTGGGACAGTATTTCAGCGTGGTTTCCACCGCCACAAGGGCCGCGCCGCCGGTATTCTCGGCTTTCAGCGAGGAGGCCTATGCCTCCCTGCGCTTCTCCTGGTCCGCCGGCGGCAACCCGGCCGGCACGCTGTACCGCGTGCTTTCTTCCACCGCGTCGGACCCGGGCGCGCCCGGCGGGGCCGCAGTGGCCTCTTCAAATACCTACAATGTTTCACTCTCCACTTCCGGCCTGGCGGCCGACACCCGCTATTATTTCAGGGTCGCGGCCATCAACCGCAATGGCGTGGTTACCGCGTATACGGCGCCGGAAAACCGCGCCACCCTGCTGCGGTTTACGCCCTCCACGGCGGCTTTTACCGGTGTGGCGGAAAGCGCGGCGCAGTTCAATTATTCGGCTAACGGCAACCTCTATCCGGGGACGCTGTTCCGGGTGCTGGCTTCAACCGCGCCAAACCCGGCTAGCCCGGGCGGCGCGGCGGTATCTTCGTCCGACACCTATAACGCAAGTCTGAATGCCCAGGGGCTGGAGCCGAACACCACCTATTATTTCCGCGCGGCCGGCGTAAATAAGGACGGTGTGCTCACCTCTTATTCGGCCATTGCCGGCACCTCCACGCTGGCCGCCGTGCCTTCCGGTTTAAATTTTACGCAGATCAGTTCCGGCGCGCTGCGGTTGGACTGGGACCAGGCCAACGGGCCCGGCACGCTGTACCGGGTGACGGTCTCCACGGCGGCCGACCCGCTGGCCCCCGCCGGCGCAGCCGTTACCAGCTCGGATACTTATAATCTTTACCTTTCCACCGTCGGGCTGGCCGACGCCAAAGCCTATGCGTTCCGGGTGAGGGCCATTAATAATAACGGCATTCTTACTGCCTGGTCCGCGGTAAATTCCACTTCCACGCTGGCGCTGGGGACCCTGGCCGCTCCGCTGGCGGGGGCTCTGGTTCCGTACGTTTCTTCCATTACCGCCGCCTGGCAGCTTGTAGGGGGCGCCACCGGCTATACGCTGGCGGCTTCGTTAAGCGCTGACAACCCGCCCACCGTTATCTACGCTTCCAGCACCACGCTTGGAGGGAGCAGTGCCGCGGTGCCGGGGCTGTCTCCGGACACTGTTTACTATCTCTTCATCCGTTCCAACGGCCCCGGGCTGGCCAGTTCCTGGAACGCGTATTCTCCAGCGGCCACCTTGCTGCAGTATGCGCCGGCTTTCGGTTCTTTCGGCACCATAACGGCGTCAACCGTCAGCCTGTCCTGGTCGGGCGGCGGGAACCCGGGCGGTACGCTGTACCGGGTGCTTTCTTCCACCGCCCCAAACCCGCTGGCGCCGGCTGGGGCGGCTGTGGTTTCTTCGGACACTTATGCCCTGGCACTGTCCTCCGTCTCTCTGCCTGCTAATACGGCTTATTATTTCAGGATAGCCGGCGTCAACAAGGATGGCGCGCTTACGGCCTGGACTACGGCGCGCGGCACTTCCACGCTGGCGGTGCTGCCCGTTCCATCCGGCTTTTCCGGAAGCGGCGTTTCGGCCCTGACCTTCTCCTGGTCTGAGAACGGCAACCCGGCGGGCACGCTGTACCGCGTCCTTTCTTCGCGCGCGCCCGATCCGCTGGCCCCCGGGGCTGAGCCGGTGGCGTCCTCGGACACCTACAGCCTCACCCTTTCCACTTCCGGGCTGCAGCCCAATACCACGTATTACTTCCGGGCGGCGGCGGTAAATAACGACGGCGTGCTTACAGCCTACTCCGCCGTTCAGTCTAGCGCCACGCGGCCGGAGACACCCGCGTATCCCGGCTTCGGTACGGTGGGGGCCGCCTCCATAGACTTCATGTGGGACGCTAACGGCAATCCTGCAGGCACGCCCTACCGCGTACTGGTGTCCCCTGCGCTCAACCCCCTGGACCCCGGAGTTGAGGCGGTCACTTCGGCGGAAACTTACGACTTCTATTTTAGTTCTTCCGGGCTGTTACTGGACAAGGCCTACTATTTCGTGGTGGCCGCCGTGGGCCGGGACGGCCAGCCCGGCGCCTATACGGCGCCCCAGCGGGCTCGTACGCTGACCCTGCCGCCGGTATCTTCCGGGTTCAGCGGTGTGGCGACTAATTCCCTGGATTTCAACTGGTCGGTTAACGGTAATTATCCAGGCACGCTTTACCGGGTGGCGGTTTCACCGGCGCCGGACCCTCTCTCTCCCGGAGGAGAAACCGTCACACTGTCAGATTCCTACGCGGTGTCCGTGACCACTTCCGGCCTGGCCGCGAACACCACTTATTATTTCCGGGCGGCCAGCGTTAACGGCGACGGGGTGGAGACGGCGTATACCGCACCCGCCGGCACCGCTACCTTGGTGGCCTATGCCCCTCTGGTCTCCGGCTTTTCTGATATTCAGACCGACTCTATACGCATCCTGTGGTCCGCCAACGGCAATGCCGACGGGACGCTTTACCGAATAGCCGTATCCACCGCGCCCGACCCGCTTAACCCGGGCGCGGCCCCGGTAGCGTATGGGGAAACCGCCGAACTGTCGTATGCCGCCATGAACCTGGCCGTCAATACCCTCTACTATTTCCGCGTGGCCGGTGTTAATCACAATGGCGTGACCACCGCTTATTCAAGTCCGCAGTCGGAAAGAACGCTGCAGAACGTGACAAAGTTTTACCTGCTCGACGACGTGTCTCCCGCCAATCCCGACGCCGGCGAAGAACACAGGCTGTCGCGCCAGCGCGGCGCCGCGGAGGTCAGCTACGTCAAGAACACGGTGTCCAACCCCGCGCCGCCGGCCACGGCCACCCAGTTCACCAAGGTCGGTAACGGCGCCGTGCAGACCTGGTATACCGGCCCGCTGGACCCGGTCACCATAGTCAGCAGCGTTACCTTTAATATCTGGGCCAGGGAAAGCGCCACCGCGGCCAATGCCAGTATAACGGCCGAACTGCTGCGGGCAAACAATGCCGGGGTAATACAATCCGTAGTGGCGGCCGTGCATGTGCCGCTTTATGAACTGTCGGCTACCACGCTGCAGTCCTGGACCTGGACAGTACAGCCAGCGCAGACCGTTATTGCGCTCGGCGACAGGCTGGCCGTGCGGCTGCATATAGATAATGTGGGCACCATGTCCACCGGCAGGACGGTTACCGTGAGCCTGGGCGGGCCCACGCTTAATGCCAGCGGGGATACCTGGGTGCAGGTGCTCGAGGATATAAAGCCGGCCAAACCCGCCGCCATGTCGGTAACCGGGATAACCGCCAGCCAGGTATCCGCCTCATGGTCGCAGGTGGGGGAGATCACCGATTACACGCTGGCTTCTTCCGTAAATCCCGGGACGGAGCCTTCCCCCGTTTATTCTTCCAGCGATACCGTAAACCTGTCCGCCACGCTTTCTCTGCCGTCCCTTTCCCCGAATACCACCTATTACCTTTTCGCCAGGAGCAATGCCCCTGGCGCGTCCAGCGGCTGGCAGGTGTATCCCGCCACGGCCACGCTGCTGGCTTATGCGCCGGTCTTCAACAACTTCTCTTCCGTGGCTTCCGGTTCAATGCTGTTCTCCTGGTCCGCCAACGGCAATGCCTACCCGGGTACGTTGTACCGGGTGGTGTCCTCCACCGCGCCCGACCCACTAAGCCCAGGCGGTGCCGTGGTTTCAAGTTCCTACACTTATAATACCTACCTGAGCACATCGGGCCTGGCCGCCGATACTACCTATTTTTTTCGGGTGGCCGGTCTTAACCACGCCAATGTGGCTACCGCCTATACGGCGCCCGTCGGTACGGCCACCCTGCTGGCTTTCCCGCCGGCTTCGCCTACATTCAGCAATATCGGCACTGCCGCCATACAGTTCAACTGGTCGGCCAACGGCAATCTTAACCCGGGCACTCTTTACCGGGTGCTCGCCTCCACCGCGCCCGATCCGTCCAACCCGGGCGGCGCGGCCGTTACCAGTTCCAGCACTTACAACACTTTCCTCAGTTCTTCGGGGCTGGCCGTCAATACCACCTATTATTTCACGGTGGCGGGCGTTAGCAAGAACGGAGTGGCCACCGCCTATACCGCGGTAAAGGGCACCTCCACCTGGGCGTCGGCGCCCTCCTCCCCGGCGCTGGCCGCCGTGGGCGCCTCCTCGGCGGTTTTCTCCTGGTCGGCTCCGTCAAACCCTTCAGGGCGCACGCTGTACCTGGCGCTGGTCTCTACCGCCTCCAACCCGCTGGCGCCGTTGGGGGCCGTGGTTAGTTCCTCCTATACTTATAATCTCTCGCTGAGCACGGCGGGGTTGGCGGCGGACACCACCTATTATTTTACGGCGGCGGCGGTTAACAATAACGGCGTGGTTACAGCTTACACCTCCGTCCCGGCCACGGCCACGCTGCTGGCCTATGCCCCCGCGGTGTCCGGTTTCGGCGCCGTCACGGCTTCCGCCGCCCAATTCCTCTGGTCGGCCAACGGCAACGCTTACCCGGGCACGCTTTTCCGCGTGCTGTCCTCCACCGCGCCCAACCCGCTCTCTCCCGCTGGCGCCGTGGTGCGTTCCTCCTACACCTATAGCCTTTCCCTGAGCTCTTCCGGCCTGGCGGCGGACACTACCTGTTATTTCGCCGTGGCGGGCGTGAACAAGAACGGCGTGGAGACGGCGTACAGCGCCGTGGCTGGCACCGCCACGCTGCTGGCCTTCACGCCGTCCACCGGCGCTTTCAGCGGGGTGAGCGCGGGGGGCGTACAGTTCAACTTTGCGGCCAACGGCAATGTTTACCCGGGGACGCAGTTCCGTGTGCTGTCCTCCACCGCGCCGGACCCGGCCAATCCCGGCGGCGCGGCGGTGTTCTCCTCCTACACCTATGTCGTGGCGCTGGCTTCCTCCTCGCTGGCGCCCAATACCACCTACTATTTCCGGGCGGCGGGCGTGAACAAGAACGGGGTACAGACCGCTTATTCGGCCGTGGCGGCCACCTCCACCCTGGCCAATGCGCCGTCCGGCCTCTATTCAACCGGCGTGACCACCATCGCCATAAGGCTGAACTGGTCCGGCACCGGCAACGGGCCCCTGGCGCTGTACAGCGTGCTTGTCTCCACCGCCGCCGACCCGCTGGTCCCGGCCGGGGCGAAGGTAACGTCTTCGGATACCTACAATCTCTACGCTTCCACCGCCGGCCTGGCGCCCAGCACCGACTATAATTTCAGGGTCAGGGCGCGCAATAATAACGGGCTTTACACGGCCTGGACCACCCCGCCTTTCCTTACAAGGACCCTGGCTACCGGGGAGATAGGCAGCCCGGCCTCGGGCAATATTACCGGGGTGTTCGTAAGTTCTCTGTCCGCTTCCTGGAGCCTGGTGTCCGGGGCTACCGGCTATACCCTGGCCGCCTCGCTCAGCGCCGTAAATCCTCCTACGGCCATAGCCGCTTCCAGCACCACTATCAACAACGGGCCCAGCGCCTACGTGTTTTCTCCCGCGCTGGCCGCCGACACCATCTATTATCTGTTTGTCCGGGCCAACGGCGACAGCGCCTCCGGCAGCTGGCTGGCTTTTCCGCCTAAAGCCACGCTGCTGGCCAACCCGCCGGCTTTCTCCGGCTTCAGCGGGGTTAATTCCTCCGTCGCGCAGTTCGGCTGGTCGCAGAACGGCAACGCCTACCCGGGCACCTTGTTCCGGGTCCTGGTTTCCACCGCGCCGGACCCGCTGACCCCCGGGGCGGCCGTGGTTACCTCTTCGGATACTTATAATATCTCGCTTACCACTACCGGCCTGGCCGCCGACACCACCTATTATTTCCGGGCGGTCGGCGTAAATAAGGACGGCGCGCTTACCGCCTACACCGCGGTGCAGGCCACGGCCACCTGGGCCAACACCCCCGTTCCCGCCGGTTTTACCGGGGTGGGGGCGGCAGCCATCCAGTTCAACTGGATGGCCAACGGCAACAGGAACCCAGGCACGCGCTACCGCGTGCTGGTCTCCACAGCCCCGGACCCTTCGAACTCCGGGGGGGCGGTAGTTACCAGTTCCGATACCTATAACCTGTACCTGAGCACCGCCGGCCTGACGGCCGACGTTACCTACTATTTCCGCGCGGCCGCCCTTGGTGTGGGCGGCATGGCTACGGCCTACAGCGCCCCGGCCGGCACTGCCACGCTTGTGGCCTATCCGCCGGCAGCTGCCGGTTTCACCGGTATCGGGGCCTCCTCTATACAGTTCAACTGGACGCCCAACGGCAACAGGGACCCGGGCACGCGCTACCGGGTGCTGGCGTCCACCGCTCCAAACCCGCTGTCTCCCGGAGGAGCGGTAGTATCGTCTTCCTACACTTATAATTTGTTCCTCTCTTCCGCCGGCCTGGCCGTCAATACCAGCTATTATTTCCTGGCCGCCGCCGTCAACCAGAACGGCATAGAGACGGCGTATACCGCCGCGGCGGGCACGGCCACGCTGGCCAACCTCCCGCTCACGGCGGTCTCCACTTTCAGCGTGGTGACTTCAGGCGGGTTTACCGCGGCCTGGAACGCCAACGCCAACCCCGCCGGCACGCTGTACGCCGTCCAGGTCTCCACCGCCGGGGATTTCAACGCCGGCGCGGCCGGGCAGGCCGCCTCCACGGCGCCGCTGGCCGGGGCCTCATATTCCTTCAGCGGGCTGCTTTCGAACCGGGATTATTATTTCCGCCTGCGCGCCGTCAACCGCAACGGGGTCTACACTTCTTACGCGGAACTGGGTTCAACGCGCACGCTGGGGCTTTCCGCTCCGTCCGGGCTGGGGATAGGGCAGGTGTCCACCTACTCTATAACCGCGTCCTGGTCGCTTGTGGACGATGCCACCGGCTACACGCTGGCTGCTTCTGTCAATTCCGGGGTTTCTCCGTCCCCGATTTACGCTTCGAGCGCAGCTACCGGCCTTTCCGCCGCGGTCTTCAGCCCAGATCTGGACCTGAACACCACCTACTACCTGTTCGTGAAAGCTGGCGGCCCCGGTGATGCAAGTCCCTGGTCCGTCTTCCCGCCGGCTTCCACGCTGGCCAATATCCCGGTAGCCGCTGGACAGGCATTTACAGATGTGGCTTACGACGGTTTCTCCATAAACTGGGGGGGCAATTCAAACCCGGCCGCCACCACCAGGTACACCGTGCAGATCTCTACCGCCCCGGACTTCAACCCCGGCGCTACCAACGGGGTGATTTTTACCACGGTGGCCGTAGACGGCCCCAAGGCGACCTTCAGCGGCGTGGCGAGCGATACTTACTACTACGCCAGGGTCAGGGCCGAGCATAATAACGGCGCCTTCACGGACTGGCTGGGGCTCGGCAATGTGAAGACACTCATTCAAGCCGCCCTGCACGCCGCCGGCGACGGGGTTCTTTTCTATGGACAGAGCGGTAACAGCATGCCGCAGTTCCGCGATTATGGCAAAGCCGCCAACTCTTTCAGTGCAGTGCGCCCGACAGTTGCGGGAGCTTCCGGAGCGTTCTTCACCATAAGGACCAACCCGCTTACTTCCAAGCAGGAAGCGGTAGCGGCCTATGTGAGCAACGGCACGCTGCGGGTGCTTTGTACCGACGGGGCCAACTGGTACGAGGAGTGGACGCAGAACGTGGGCGGCATCGACGGCACCAGGCGCTTCGACGTAGCTTTCGAGACCAATAGCGGCGACGCGGTGGTGCTGTACTCAAGAAATGTCTCCGGTACGAACGAGCTGGGGTACCGCACCAAGCCCGGTTCGGCCGCCTGCGGCACTGGCGGCTGGTCTTCCGCCGCCACGCTGGACCCGGCACGTACCTCCGGTAACGTGCAGTGGGTTAAGATGGCGTCCGACCGCAGGGCGGACTATGACAATATCATCGCCATCTGGGCGGACGCCAGCTCGGTCCTTTCGGCCATGGTCTGGAACGGCTCGGCCTGGGAGAACGAACCGGCCTCGGCCCTGGAAGCTTCGCTGGAGCGGGTGGCCGCCTCCCAGGACGTGGAAAGCTTTGCGGTGGAAGTGGAATCCCTCTCCGGCGATATTATGGTGACCTGGGGGCACAGCGGCGGTACCGATGGCACCAACGGTGTGCGCTACGCCACGGCGCTCTGGACCGGCGGCACCCCTGAACATACCTGGGGAAGCCCGACCGCCGCGCCCACTTTCGTGGACGATGCTACCAACCTGGACCTCGCGGCCAACCCGGCCAGCAATGAAATGGTTTTCGCTTCCATAGGCAACGCGGGCTCGGACCTGCAGGCCGGCTACTGGAGCGGCTCGGCCTGGACGAATAAAGCAAATCATGACATCACGGCCCAGACGCCGCTGGTAGGCACCAGGCTGGTGGCGGCCGCCTGGATAAGCTCGGGCACGGCCACGCGCAGCGTGATAACTTACAACGATGCGGCAACCACCAACATAGGCTGGGTGGTGGGCAATCTGGGGACTTTTACTACGCAGACACCCTCTACCCCCGCGCCTCTTTTCGCTAATCCCCAACGCTACTACGACCTGAAGCAGGACCCGGTCAACAGGGACCGGCTTATCTTCACCCTGGCTGACTCAAATTCGGACCTGTTCGCCAAGCGGCTGGTAATGACCGCCGCCGCGGGGTTCACCTGGGCGAACGCTGACGGGAGTTCGGCCCTGGAAACGAGCCTTGCCTCAAGCCTGGGCGGTTACTCCTTCATGTTCTGGCCTTCCCCGCCTACCACGACTTTTGAGCAGATCGCCTTCCGCTTCTTCGAGAATACCGCCACC
>MGVB01000021.1 GCA_001800275.1 Elusimicrobia bacterium RIFOXYA12_FULL_57_11 | reverse complement strand
CGCCGTAACGGCTATCGCAACGACTGCCAACGCGCCTAATTTTAACTTTTTCATAACGCCTCCTATAACCATCAAACTCCCCAAAACAGCGTACTACATTGTACAATACTGCCGGTATTCTTCAAGGGCCTTTAGGCCCGGCAACCAACCAGGCCTAATGGCGCAAATCTTATCCCTATCAACAGAACCGGGGCCGGCGATCAGTGGCTGGGTCATTCCCGCCAAAGAATCCACAATAGCTATTTCGCAAGGCGGACCCCGATGTCGTAATTATAGTTCATAGGTTCGGTCTGTCCGCGACAACACACACAGTCAGAATAAAAACCGCGCAGCACACGATAATAACAGGCAGCCCCCAAGGCGACATCAAAAGGCCCGGTTGCGGATATCAGGGCTGCACGATTTGTTTAATCTCCTCCGGCAGTCTCATCACGCCGGTGCCGAAGCTTTCCTGCTTCTCCCGCATAAGTCTGCCCTTATTAAAGACGCTGTTTCCAGCGAGATTAGTGACTGTCCAAAATGTGTAAGACCTGTTTTGGAATTTGGCGCCTTTGTGGAGAGTGATAAGATATTTGTTCCCGTCAAGTATGGAGATGGCGGCACCGAAACCGCGCATCTCGTTCAGCACATTGGGGCTTTCCCCGGAACCGAAGATTGCCGTGCCCAGTTCCGGTTTTACGCTTATGCTGGCTCCTGGCCCTGAGAACTCGGCTATAAACCGGAAATCCTGGTTCAATTCAAAGGAGTATTCCGGCCCTGTGGCGGTTATGACTATCCCGATTATCTTGCCGGTAGCGGAATCGAAAACGGAACCTCCGGAGTTGCCCCCAAAAACATCTAAATTCGTCTGGAAGACGTTCTTTGATATCGTATAAATCTGAGCTTGGTCCGGATCGTTGATCTTTACCGCCAGACCAAGCGGATAGCCGATCGTAAAGACCTTTTGTCCGACCCTGGGCTGTTGAGCATTTTCAAGCATAAGGGGTTGTCGGTCGGCGGGCACCCTGTCCATTGAAACAAGAGCGAAATCCCGCTTGGTGTCTTCGTTCCCGCTCTCATATGCGTGTGTCTCGATATTCCTTATCGAGTATACCGAGTCAACGGGGAAATCCGGCACAGGGGTCCCTTCCTTCTCATATTTCCAGCCGAAGACCATGAATAGGTTCCCGAAATAGTGGCCGCGCTCCGGGTCGTCAGAAACGCAATGTCCTGCGGTCATGACCAGGCCTTTCCCGACATATGCTCCGGAACAATTGGATAGTTTGTTCTGCGATGCGAAATCTTCGCTTTCATCCAGGTTCGCCGCATCGGACAACCTTCTCCGGTCCTTTACCGTGAAAATTCTCTTTACGGGATCAAAATATAGGCTATCCTTCTGCACGAAGGCGACGGTGGAATCCGCCATCTTTTTCAGCTTTTCCGGTGATTGATAGTACTCGTGCATCGAGTTCGCGCCGTAAATGCTTTTGGATCTTGAAGATGGGATGGGAATATTACCGTCTATATTATTTGTTCCCAGAACAGGAAGAGAGGTGTCAAATTCCGTATTATCCGCCACCGCGTCGCGCAGATCCGCGGGGATATGCTGTCCGCGCTGGGGAAGGTTCTTATAAACCAATCCCGCAGTAACGGCTATCACAAAGATAAATGCGCCTAATCTTGACTTTTTCATAAATGCTCCAGAAAAACCATCAAACGCCCCAAAACAGTGTACTACATCGTACAATGCCGCCGGTATTCCCAACAAGGGCCTTTAGGCCCAGCAACAATCTGGGTCAATAGCTTGAAAAATCCTTGCGCAAAACATCCGTATTCAAGTAATTGATATAATCCTGAAAACAGTTTGCGGCGCGCGATTTATGGCCTCTTATCACAAACGCCTGGAAAAAGACCTTGAAGGGGCAGCGGCCTCCGGGATCATTACCCCAGAGCAGGCCGGCAAGATCCTGGAACATTCCCGCGCGACAAGCCTGCTGGGCGGCATGAAAGCGGCGCACTGGATAGCGGCCGCGGCCGGCATTTTCATCTCGCTGGGAGTAATACTCGTAGTGGCCTCCAACTGGGACAAACTGGGCGCCGAACTTAAAATAGGCGTTTTCCTGCTGCTTTTTGTCGGCGTAGCGGAAACCTCAACCTATAAAGAGGAAAACTCCGCGGTCTCGGCGCCGCTTGAACTGCTCTGGTTCTTCATGCCGGTAATAGGCATAGGGCTTTACGCGCAGATCTTCAACCTCAGCGGTGACCCGGTAAAACCATACCTGCTGTGGGCCGTCCTGTCCGCGCCGCTGGCCTTCCTCGCCAGGCGTAACACCGCGGCCTACCTCCTTACCATCCTGCTTTTCGCCGTGCTTTATTACGGCACGCTGACCCCGGAGAGCATGCTTTCCCTTACCCTCGCCCGCAACCAGGAGGCGAACCAGCCCGCTACGCCCTGGGCGCACTGGGCGCTGGCCCTGGCCGTGCTGGCCGGCGCGGCATTTACGCACTTCGTCAAAAGCCCGGACCGCGGGCGCGGCCTGCCTTTAGGCGCCGCTCTGACGTGGGTGATAATAATGCTTGTCGCCGAAACCGCCATACTCCTGCGCACCCCCGCCATGCTCCTGCTTGCGGGGATGTCCGCGGCCGTGCTCTGGCTGGCCTGGGACAGCGGCGCGGAGGCGCTTGAATCCAAACTGCCACTTCTGGTCTGGACGGGCGCCGTTTACACCATGACCTTTTTCTGGCATTACCGGCCGGACATCGAGAACTTCCGCGGCACGGACTCACCCGCTGGCACCCTTATAGCCTGGACGCTTTTTGCGGCGGCCCTGGCGTCGCTGTACCTGCGCAGGCAGCGTATTATCCCGGAAGGCGAAAAAGAGGACCTGCTGGGCAAGGGCCTGCTTGCGGCCTCCATACTTTGCGCTTTCCTCCTGTTCGATACATCCCGGGAGTCGGCGAAACTGCTGGCCGTTATCGCCAACCTCATTCTGATAACGCTGGGAGTCAGTTTGATAATGGGAGGGACGCGCACCTCCAGCGAAAAGACCATCAACCGCGGCGTGGCGGTGCTCACCCTTACGGCCGTAACGCGCTTTATTGACATTTTCGGAGGACTGCTCACCAGCGGCCTCGCCTTCATAGGTACGGGCCTGGCCTTCGCGGCGCTGTCCTACGGCATAAACCAGGGCCGGAAGGCCCTTATAGACTCGGTGAAGAAATGAAAAAATTAAGGATCACCCTGGGCATTCAGCTTATATTCTTCTCCGGCTGGGGGGTGTACCTGCTTTCCTCCCGCAACGCCAACACCCCGGAATTCTACCTTGAAACTACGCCCGTGGACCCCCGCGACCTGATAAGCGGCACCTATGTCGCGCTTTCTTACGCGATATCCGAGCCGCAGGCGGGAAAATGCGCCTCAATGCTGCCGTGGTACCGCGCTTTCCACGTAAAACTGGAGAGCCGGGGCAAAACCGCCGCCACCGCGCAGGGGCCGGTTCCCCTGTACGAGGCAGCCGACTGCTCCAGCGAGGCCCGCTATGACGCCGGCTGGGCAAAAGCCACCGTCGAGCCCGGCCCCGCCGGTACCCGCGCCGCCAAATACGGCATAGAGCGCTTTTACCTCAACGAGAACGACCCCCGCAAAGATGCCAGGTCCGGCGCGGTGCTGGCCAAAGTAAAAATAGACAACCGCCGGCAGCTCGTACTGCTGGACCTTGTGGCCAAAGTCCAGCCCTGACCAGTTCTTTGAACGCGCGAACGCCTGAAACCGGAAAAACCTAATACACTGCCAGATTGAGTGCCGGGCTTGCAGGGGTAAGGGTTCCCCGGGGCTTCACGGAAGGCGAGGCTTGCGTAGCGCCGAGCCTGAGTGAGGAGGTGCGGGCACGGTGTGCCCGACACCGTCCCCGGGGTGCCCTTACCCCTGCAGGCCCGGCTTAAATTCTGGAGGACAAAGATGAAACGAACCCAAGCCCTGACCAGCGTACAGGACAAACACGACCGTGCCGGCGAATCCGGAGGCGTGGATTACTCCCCGCTCTATTTCACCAAAGAGCACCTGAAACTGATAAAAAAACAAGGCAGGAGGGATTTGCCGGAGGCTAGTCGCTGAGGAGCGACGGTTCGGCAAAACGCTCGCGCATCTGGGTTACCTCCGAGATATTCGCGTCGTAACTGTTATTGCCGGAATCAAAGAAATCGTAATTGCGGGTGACATTCCCCACACCTTTCTTCTTGGGATCCAGGTGCACATAAACCGAGGCCGAGATGTTGGAAGGTTGCGTAAGCTGCACTGCCACTTTCAAAAAATCCTCGTATTTAAGGCCGCTTTTGGAGGCGCCGCCGGCCACCCGGGACAGCCTTTCGGACTGTGCGTGCCAGTCGGGCGCGTCGCGCACGCCGGCGATGTCCGCCACCACGCAGGTAGCGGTATAGGCCAGTGTATCCATTATCTCGAGCGGGTTGCAGCCCTGCGCGATTTCGTCCCAGGCGGTTACGCCCAAAGCCGCCTGGGCGGCGCCCGTATCGTAGGTAACCCGGCCCTTCTTATCGAACGTAAACAAGTGCATAACTTTGTCTATGATGCCCGCGTACAGTTCCCGCATCACGTTCATGTAAGCTTTCACTATAGCCTGCGCCGGAGCGAAAACGATATCCTGCACCCCGCCCTCGTTGATAAGTAATTTAAAACCCATCAGCCCGGCGCGGTAGCGCCTTGACTCCGTAAGAATATCGCCCACCGGAAGCTGGCTGCCATTGTCAGTGCCATTGCCGCCCACCCCGACATAGCGCAGCACCCCGTTTGCCATTTCCAGCATGGTTTTGACCTCTCCGGTTCCACGCCCTATAAGCCCCTCGTACTGCTGATACAGGAATACCGGCCGCGTAACCGTGCCATCGGTGCTCTCCTTGTTCAGCACATAAACGTCTTTCTGGGAATTATGTTTCAGAAAAGTTCCCTTGAACGGGATATCCAGATTGCTGCCTTTATAGGTACGGTTTTTATGGTAGGCGTGTATAGTCTCCCCCCCGTTACCCAGCGACTGATAGCGGTGATATGAAGAGCCCCAGGTGACATTACTGTTGCCTACGAACGGCACCCGTATCCCCAGGCTGTTGGAACGCCCCCTGTAAACGTCCGTCCCGGCAAAGCCGGATTCCGCGTCCAACTCCCCGCCAACCTGGCCGGCCGTGTCCTCCAGGCCGCACTGCCCCTCCTGCACGTCCTCCTGCTCCGCAAAACTATTGAATCTTACGCCCAACTCCATGAACCGGTTCAGCAGGCCCAGGTCCCCGCGCAGGAATTCCTCCAGATTAGCCATCTGTTCGGCGTTGTTCGGGTTAAGTATAAACTCCAGCAGGAGTTTCTTGCCCGAAAACCTGGAATGCGCGAAAGCCAGTTTTATCGAAAGATACTTGTTTATTTCATTAAGCAGCAGTTTATCGAACGTTGAGGAATTTATAAATTTACCGGCGGCCCAGGTGGAAGAGGGCATACGAAGGGTCTTAAGCAGGATATCGGCGACAGACGCTCCCGCGTTCTCAAGCCCCAGCAGGTTCAACGGTATTTCCACGGTAGAGGCGGCCACCCCGACACTTGCAACCTGCAGGCGGTCCAGACGCAGCCGCAGGCGCAGGTGGTCGGCGTCAAGCCGCCTGAGGCTCACCGAAGGCTTTGATTCCTTGCTCAGGCCCGCCGACAGGGAAATGTTCACGGTTTGGGCGACATTGGCGCCGGCGCCCACGCTGAACGCCATGCGCATGGTAAGCGGGAGTTTCCAGATCTCCCCGACTTCCATTTCGACTATGCGCTTGGCCTTGGCGGGAAGCACGGTCTTAAGCCGGTAAAACTTCACCCACTCGCGCACCTCCCGGCAAAAACTCTGGCTCTGAAGCGGCTGCAGCACCTGCGATTTCCCCTCAAGTTTCCCGGACAAACCCATCCTGAAAAAGACATCCTCCGGCCGCACGGCGCCCTGGTGTATCAGCCCGCCCGTTTCCGACAAGATGGCCGATTCCTCCCCCAGCACCGCAAAAACGTTGAGCTTCACCTCGTCAATAAGCGCGAGCCGGCCGTCGGGAAACCGCCTGATGGCCCGGCGCACCCCGCCACCCAAACCCGCGCCATCCAGCACTTCCACGTTCTTCTTGAGAGCGACTTCGGCTTTTTTGCACAGGGGCTCGCTTACACCGTCCTTCAATTTCTCCCAGAAACTGGTCAGTTCCACGGACGGGATGGCTGTTGACGGGGAGGGCCGAGGCGTTACACCCGGCTGGTTTTCAAGACTGGAAGCCGTCGGCAGTTCGCCAAAAAATCCTTCCCCGAAAGTCTGAGAGGAGGCACCGGCAGCCAGCAGCAGCGCAAGCAGCGCCGCCGATACTCCCGGAACAAATTTGCAGCGGAAAACCATGCTAAAAGGATAAAGGATTGCCTGGTGTTTGTCAAGGGCACTCCGTTGACGTGTCAACCAGCGGCAGAAAACACGGCCATTATAGGGGGAAACCGGGCCCTACTGCCTCTGAAGGAGCAGCCGGGCCTTAAGGGTGGAACCCAGCACCTCCAGGCTTATGGGTTTTGAAATATAATCGAAAGCGCCGAGCTCCAGGCACTGGCGCGCAATTTCTTCGTCCGCGTTGCCGGTTATCATCATAAACCCGGCCTCCGGCATTTCCGGCAACAGCTCCTTAAGCACCTCAACGCCGTCTTTTTCCGGCATAAAAATATCCAGCAGGACTATGTCCGGCCGGCGCGCGCGCGCCATAGCCAGGGCGGCGGCGCCATCAGCCGCCTCCAGCACGTCACAGCCCTGTGACAACAGAAACCGGGACAAGACCGAGCGGGTTTGCGGGTCGTCGTCGGCAACCAGCACCAGGGCGGCAGGCCCCGCGGTTGTTTCAGGAACGGGGAGCGCAGCCTGTCCGCCAGCCGGCGCCGCGGACACGGCGGCTTTGCCCGTCACGCCCAGCAGGCGGTCCACTTCGGCCAGCACCGGGGAAAGCCCGTCGCCTTTTGAAAGGAAGGCGGCCGCGCCGCTGCGCAGATAAGCGCCCACCTCTTCGGGATCCGTATACCCGCTGAGTATCAGTATCGGGATTTTTTTTGATATTTTCCGGATATTGTCAAAAACCCCGGAGCCTGACATCACCGGCAGATCGCGGTCCAGCACTACCAGGTCCGGGGCGGAATTCTTGAAAACAAGCAGGCCGTTGGCCCCGTCGGCCGCGGTAAGCACCTCGTGGCCGGCGCGCACAAGAAAAACGGAGAGCGAATCCCGCACTATCCCGTCATCGTCAATAATAAGTATTTTAGCCATACCGTCCTGCTCAGATTATAGTATTTTACCCGGGACCTGTTTCCGGCAGCAGCTTACGCACAGCATCCTGGAATTCCAGGATATTAAAAGGTTTCTGAAATCGCGCCGCCAGGCTTAAACCGGAGGTTTCTTTAAGAAAATCATCCGTGTTAAGGAACCCTGTAATAAGCACACAAGGCGCGCCGGGGAATTTATGGTTGAAAGCCCTCACAATGTCGCCGCCGCTTCCGTCCTGGAGCCGCCAGTCGGTTACAAGCAGGTCCAACCGCCCGGCAGAAGCTATTATTCCCAGCGCCTCAACCGTTCCGGACGCAAACAGCAGCTCATACGAACCCGCCAGCAGGCGGCTTCCCAGCTTACGCATAACTTCCTCGTCATCAACAAAAAGCAGCTTAGGCATTTTCCTTCCCGGCCGGCAATTCTATAATAAAAACACTGCCCTTCCCCGGCTCGCTTTCCACAACAAGGCGGCCTTTGTGGTTTTTCACTATTTCGTAGGAAATGGAAAGGCCCAGCCCCGTGCCTTTGCCCGAAGGCTTGGTGGTAAAGAACGGATCAAATATCCTGTCCAGATTATCTTTGGATATCCCGGGGCCCGTATCGGAGAATTTAAGGGCAATGCGCCCGTCTTTCACAGCGGCGGTTATCCGCAGTGTCCCGCCTCCCGGAGTCATAGCGTCCCTGGCGTTGGCGGCGATGTTCAGAAAAACCTGCTGAAGCTGGGACGGGTCTGCGGATATCTGAGGCAGAACCCGCGGGATGTCCTGCTCCAATTTTATCCCGGAAGAGGAAAACTCGTAATTCATCAGCTTCAGCGCGCCCTCTATCAGTTCGGGAAGGCGCACAACCTCTGTTTTGGAACCGCTTTTTCTGCTGAACTGCAGCAGTGTCTGTATGATCTCCTTGGCACGCCCGGACTGGGAGACTATGACCCCCAGATCCTCACGCTGCCGCGCCGACAATCCGTCGTCTTGCAGCATTACCTGGGCATATCCCATAATGCCGGCCAGAGGGTTGTTCAGCTCATGCGCCACACCCGAAACCATTTGGCCGATGGCAGCCATTTTACTTGCCTGGACAAGGCTCTCCTGAGACTTCTCCAGTTCCCGGGTCCTTTCCTCTACTTTGCGCTCTAACCCGGCCTGGTAGTCCTCTATAAGCGCCCTGCTGTTGCTTAAATCTCCCAGCATTTCATTGAAGAAGACGGCCAGACCGCCTATCTCGTCGCGGGACTCCACCTTCACCTGCCATGTCAGGTCACCTGCCCGCACCCGACGTATCCCCTCCCCCAAAGATCCCACCTGACGCAGCATCAGCCTGACAAAAAAGCCTGAAACCAGAAGCGCGAAGAGCGCGGTCAGCACATTTGTCCATATGAGGCTGAAAACAATATCCCGTTCGGCCTTGCCGGCCACGGCAAGCGAAAGCCCCGCCCAGACGAACCCGGCGACAGCCGCATCTCCCCTGTCAAACAGCACGTTTTCCGAAGAAAACTCTCCGGCCGCCTTTAGTGGAAAAACCCATTCAATGATCTCTTCCCCTTTATGAACGACCCTCCGCGAAACGGGCGAGCCCGCCGGAACGCCCGCTAACCAGCGCAGGTCGGCGATGGAACCGGCCAGCGCCACATTCGTATGCGCCGTAATTTTATGGTCCGGACTTATAAGCCCCGCGTATATGGCGCCTGAGCGCTCTTTGAACGCGTACAGGTATTTCAGCCCCTCGGCTTCACCGCCCGAAGCCAGCGCACCGCAAAACCCCTCCTCCAGCTCCAGCGCCTGGGCGGCCGCGGCATCGGTTATCTGCGTGCTCAAGGCCTCCTTAACCGCTTTATCCGGGAAATATATGCCGGCCCACAGCGACACGCCGACAAGAGCCAGTATAAAGAGTAAAAATTTGTAATAGAGTTTCATGGGAACAGGTACCCGGCCCCCCGGAGCATCTCTTTCGGGAAGGTTAAACCGCACTTTTTAGCCGCGGTAGCGTTAAGCGTCAACTCCACTTTTTCCGGAAAGACGATCGCAGGCAGGGAGTCCCCCGCATTAAGGGCTATAGCCGCCTTTGCCGCGGCCGCGCCGATATCCGCGAAGCTGACCCCGACGGAAGCAACCGCACCCCCGCGCGTTACCCCTTTGCTGGAACCGTAAAAAGGCATATTGTTGGCCCAGGAAAATTCCCGGAACATCATCATATTCTCCGGAGTCAAAAGCAGCGGATCAGGCGGCACCCAGAAAGCGTCCGCCAATCCCATGCTTTCCCTTAACCGGGAAGACAGGACGCCGCTGTCTCCGACTTCCACCACGGAAACGTCTATCCCATACTCCGCTCCCGCGGTTATGATCCGGGCCGCATGCGCGCCAAAATCCGGCGCCATCCAGAACACCCGCAGGCGCCTTATTGACGGCTGTATAAGTTTGATCCTGGAAAAGATTTCGGTAAACGCAGGGATCATGCTTATTTTAACGGTCTTCCCCGCGCGCGGAACAGTTTTTATGGAAATTCCCGGCGCCATACAGTACACCATGTTCAGCTCAGGTGGATAATCAAGACTGGCAGCTTTTCCCCCGAAGGCCGCTAAAACGCGGGTCTCCGGGCCCGTCACAGGTTTTTGCGCCGGAAGAACGAAAGATTTCACTTCCCCGCCGTAGGCCTCCTGAAAAGCGGAGAAAGCTTCCATGTACGCGCCGCCGCGGGAAGAGAGCACGGACACGAGCTCATCCGCAGCGGCGGGGACCGCGCAGGCCAGCAGCAGCAATATTATTCCGCACCCGTTAAAACTCATAACCCGCCTTAACAAAAAACTCCCGCGACGGGGCTGGCAGGGGCGCATGGTTGCTGGCATAGGGCTGCATATAACTGTAGCCGGAATCAAAGATATCGCGAACACCCAGGCTCAGCGTAAGATCAGCCACCGGCCTGTCCTTCAGCTGAAAATTAATATTGGCTATAGCCAGAGCTTTGAACGCCCTGATACTGCCTGGGTACGCGTAACCGTACCGGCGCGAAATATAAACCGCCGAAGGGTTCACGCTGAAACCGGCTCCGGAGGGGACCGAGGCGTTAACCGTTACTTTATGCCTGGGCAATCCCAGCATATACGCGTCGTGGCCGGGCACGCTGTAGCCGGCGACCCGGTTGCCGCAGGTATTATATTGCAGGTAATTAAGGTCCGCACGCAGAGCCGCCTTCTTGAACCTAACCCCAAGCCCGAAACCGTTGGTGCCCGTGCGCTCGTAATTGACATAAGTCTCACTGACCGAATCCGAGTAGTAAAGGATCGGATCGGTTATTTCCGTCTGGAACAAATTGCCGGACAGGAACAGGTTTTCTCCCGCCTTGTAACCGGCCTCAAATTCCACGGCAAGGGTCCTTTCGGGCTTTATGGCAGGATTCACGCGCATATTTTCTATGGAAGGAGCCCGGAAAGACCGGCTATATATGGCTTTAAAACTTAATTTGTCCCAGACCTTGGTGGCCGCCAGGCGCGGCACAAATGACGCGCCGTAGCTGGAATGTTTGTCATAGCGGCCGCCGGCAATAAGATTGAGCCGCCCCAGGTTAAAAGTCCCCTGTCCGAAAAAAGCCATATTATCGTAATAGGCCGCAGTACGCCCGTCCGCGTACGCGTATAAGGAGGTGGTTTTTGCGCCCACCGCCACGGCGTCGTGATAATATTCACAGCCCGCCACAAAGGAAGTTTTGGGGCCATACTGGTAAAAAGCGGTAAGCCCCCCCGTAAGCCGGCTTGCCGTTTTGTCGAAGGTGTAGTAGATATTATCCTCATGCCAGGGCTTCCCCTGCGCAAAGTTCATGCGCGGCTCTATGCGCAGCTCAGGAGAAACGCGCCAATTATATTTCGCTTCGGTAAAGACCATATCAAAACCGATCTTTTCCGGGCCGGAAGACAATACCGCGCCATAGCCGTCGAACCCGCGGACAGAATGGTTATCCGTTATAAAACGCAAACTTAAATCTTTTTTAGCGGCATACAGATTCAGGCTCCGGGAACGCAGATCCGACGCGCCGTTCATGTTATAGGAGTTCCCGGAAAAATCGGCATAGCGGCGGTCGCTGCGCTGCGCCGCGCCCCAGAAAGCCTTGGCCGAGACCTCGGCGCCGCCCTCAAGAACCCTGCCAAAAGAATAACCGGAGTAATTGCGGTTTTTGGCCCGGCCCTGACCGTAAGCCGCATATGCTTCGCCGCCGTTAAGGTTCCTGGGCGCGCGGGTTTTAATGTCTATGACGGCCAGTTCCGCGTAGCCGCCATAAATAACAGAACCGGGACCTTTCACTATCGCTATTTCCTCCACCTGGTCCACCGGGAAACGATCGAACTGTATGTTGGTATAAAGAGTTTCAGTATAAACCTGCCCGTCCCACAGAAGCAGCACCTTGCCCTCATTGGCCCAGTTCCCCCGCACCCCCAGCCCCAGATTTCCCCATCCGTCCACGCCGAATTCGAACTCAGGAACCATGTTAAGCACGTCGATAAGGTCTCTCGCGCCCGAAGCGCGTATTTCCTCTCTGGTTATCACGGTAACAAGCCCGGGGGTTTCACGCAAAGACAGTTCGCTTAAAGTGGACACCGAAGTTTTAATATTCAGCGCCTCTTCCAGTGTGGCACGCTCGAAACTGAAAAAATCGGCTTCATTGCTGTCACCCCCGCCGGCAGACAGCAGCGCCGGCAGCAGCGCCAGCAGACAGGTAAAGATCAATTGCCGCATAAATTCCCCATAGCAGACAATCCTCATACGGCCTCTTATCACGCCCGGGCCTGGTCAGCCGGGGCGTCCAGCACCGTACGCACTTTAAGCAGCAGCCCGTCCACCGTAAAGGGCTTATAGATAAAAGCCAGCCCCGGTTCCAGCACGCCGTGCTTTACTATGGCGTCATCGGTGTAACCGGACATGTAAAGCGTCCTGGCGGCCATTTTCTTAAGCGCTATCTGGCGCGCCAGTTCCCGGCCGCTCATGCCGGGCATTACCACATCCGTCACCAGCAGGTCCACGGGCTCGCCGTGCTGCTCCAGCACCTTAAGCGCGTCCGGCCCTCCGGTAGCGGTAAGCACTATGTAGCCGCTGGACTCCAGCACCCGCCGGCCCAGGTGGCGCAGGCTCTGCTCGTCTTCCACCAGCAATACGGTTTCAAGGCCTTTCACTTCTCCGGCGGCCGCGCCACCGGCATTGGCGCTTGCCGCGCCGGAGCCCGCTTCGCAATAAGGGAAATAAAGACGGAATACCGTGCCCTTATCCGGCTCGCTCTCCACCTCTATGTCGCCGCCGCTCTGCTTCACTATCCCGAAAACGGTGGGCAGCCCCAGGCCGGTGCCTTTGCCCTGCTCTTTTGTGGTAAAAAACGGCTCGAAGAGATGGCTTTTAACTTCCGCGGTCATGCCGGTACCGGCGTCGCTCACCTTTAAACACACCATGGGCCCGCGGGGGAGGTCCGGGTGCGCCAGGAACAATTCCGGAGATGCCGCCAGCAATTCCGTGGACAATTCTATCCCACCGCCTTTGGGCATTGCGTCGCGCGCGTTCACCACCAGGTTTACCAGCACCTGCTCTATCTGCCCGGTGTCGAGCAAGGCCAGGCAAGGCGCCGCCGCCAGCTTCGTGGATAGCACAATATCTTCCCCTATAAGCCGCCTGAGCATATTGGTAACGTCGGCCACGCATTTGTTCAGGTCCACCACCTTGGGCGCCATTATCTGGCGGCGGCTGAAAGCCAGCAGCTGCCTGGTAAGGGCCACGGCCCTGTCCGAAGCCGTAAGAATCTCGCGCACGTCCTCAAGTTTGGGATCCTGCGGTTCCAGCCCCTTGCGCAGGAACTCCGCGTAACACTTTATGGCGGTAAGGATATTGTTAAAGTCATGCGCCACCCCGCCGGCCAGACGCCCCACGGATTCTATCCGCTGTGACTGGGCCAGCTTCTCTTCCGTCTGGGCGTGCAGGATGTTCTCCGCCATTATATCCGTAACTGACCTTATAAAACGCCGCTGGCTGTCCGTAAGCACCACCCCCGCCTCCAGGTAGAGGTTAAGCACCCCCAGCGTTTTGCCGCCAGCCACTATGGGCGCGCAATAATGGCCGTGCGGCGCCATACCGTTGTAGGTTATATGGTGGTCCACGCCTACGTCAGCGACTTCAACCACCTGGCCGGTTTCGGCCGCTTTGCCGCACAGGCAGTGCCCCTGCGGCACACTGGCACAGGCGCCCAGCAAAGCCGGCGCCAACCCCTGCTGCGCGGTCAGGGCCAGTGAGTTGCCCCTGACGTTCATAAGGAACACCGCGCCTTTAGGCTGCACGGCCAGCCAGGGCAGCCCGAACAGGCCGGCAAGATGCTCATGCAGCTTCTCCCGCAGCGAAGTATTCACCATTGAGCGCTTCAACATGGCGTTAAGGACACCCTGCATCTCCAAGGCTTCGCGAAGGTTGGCCTCTGCCTGTCTGCGCTCGGTAATATCCTCGGAGATCCCCAGAAGGTATTTAGGCGCACCATCCGACCCGCGGATACAGACCTTGCGGGTATGCAGCATACGCGCGCCCTGCTTAGCGGTCAGGATAACCTCCTCCGGGATGTCCAGCACGCCGGAATCCCCGGCAAAGACTTCGCGGTCCTTGCTCATAAATTGAGCCGCCTGCCCGGGAGGGAAAAAATCCAGGTCGCTCTTGCCTAACAAATCTTTACGGTCATACCCCAGCAATTCCTCCCCCGCTCGGTTGAACAGCACGAATTTAAGGTCTTTGACCTCCTTCAGGAAGACCATAAGCGGGACATTTTCCACTACGCTTTCTATCAGTTGCTTCGATTCCCGGAAAGCCTCCTCGCTTTTTTTTAACTCGGTAATATCACGCGCGGTCGACAACGCGCCAACCGGGTTCCCTGCACCATCCTTTATCTTACGGCACCACCAGGCCAACAGGCGTTTTTCCCCGTCCCTGCGCCGTTGCCAGCTTTCCACATAGACCGATTCATTACTGCCATCAAAGAGCTGGCTCACGCTGTCATAAGTGCTCTGCTCGCCTTCAAAGTAAAAAGCGGCCTCTTTACCCAGCGCATCTTCCCCATAAAATTCAAAACCGGCGGGATTCATCCAGGTGTGGACCTTATTATTGTCCACTTCCACGATAATATCCGGGATAGCGGCGAGCAGGGCTTGCTGGCGGGAAGAAACGGCGAATAGCGCGTCCGCGGCTTTCCTGCTTTCGGAAATATCCCTTACCGTCGCCTGTAAGAACCGCTGCCCGGACAGCTCAATACGGGTAAGCAGCACGGTAGCCGTAAATTCTTCTCCGCCTGTTTTTTTATGGGTCCAGTCAAAAAAACGGGAACCGTCTCGCAGTGCCTCCGCTATCATTTCCCCGGCTTTTTCCGAGGAAAGGCGGCCATCAGGCTGAAACTCCGGGGACAGGTCGCCCGGAGTGCAGGCGGAGAATTCCTCTTCCGTTTTGACGCCAAAAAGGGCCAGGGTAGCGGGATTGCCGGAGTTGAAATGCCAGGAAGGCGGAGCCAGCGTCATAAGCGCGTCACGGGAACCGTTAAACAAACTGCGATACCTCGCCTCGTTCTCGTTCAACGAACGCTCTACGCGCTTGCGCTCGGTGATGTCCGTCAGCAGGCTCAGCGTTGCCGCCCGGCCTTTCCACTTTATCACGGTAGCGGACAGGGATACCCATACCATCCGGCCTCCCGCCCCCGCCACCCTGAAATCATAAGAATCAGCCAGCGGTTCCCCGGAGATTCTTTTCTTATAATTGCCCATCACCCGTTCCCTGTCCTCCGGCCAGATAAACTCCGCAAAAGGCCTGCCTACCAGCTCGCCGGGCGGCATCCCCAGAAACTCGGACATTTTGCGGTTGACGAACGCAAAGAGCCCGTCCTGCGCGATAATGATCCCCTCGTTGGCTTTTTCCACCAGCGTGCGGTACTGCTCCTCGCTTTCACGCAGCGTCAGTTCCACCTGCCTGCGCTCCTCCAGCTCGTGTTCGAGCCCCCTGGTGCGTTCCAGTAAAAGGGTCCTGAGGCGCTTCGCTTCCCGGGCCTTCTCAGTGTTGGCCGCCTTGACCTTCACCATTACCCGGACCAAAGAAATAAGTTCTTCGGTTTCAACAGGTTTGGCCAGAATGGCTTCCCCGCCCAGCTCCAAAGCTTTAATGCGGTTTTCCCTGCTGTGTTCAACGGCCGTAATGAACATAATAGGGATATTTTTCAAATGGTCGTCGCCTTTCAACTGCCTGCACACATCAAATCCGTCCATCCCGGGCATGGCGATATCCAGCAGGATCACATCGGGATCTTCTTTCAGCGCAAGCTCCACGGCTTGTGCGCCGTTTGTCGCCGTAAAAATAAGGGCGTCAGGGAACTCCCGGGTTATCGCAACCCGCAATATCGCCAGATAGTCCTGCTGGTCATCGACAGCTAGTATTTTCATGTTGTCCGCCCGCACGGAAGCGCCCTCCGGGGGAACTACGGTTCAACGAATTATAATACATTGGCACCGGCTAAGCCACAATGACAGGCCGTCCGAACGCCGGCAGCTGATTTTTCCACAAAAAGTACGCGGTAAAAACCAGCTTTTCATCAATCCCCCCTCCTGTCCTTCAGATAAATACTGCCGGTACGGTTTTTAAGGCTTTTCAAGTGCCTTTTCATTTCGGCGGAAATATCTACTATCTTGGCATAATGGTCCAGCACTCGCTTTTCATTAGTGGCTATGGCGATGGTAAGCGTCATAAGGGGGAACTCCCGGGACGCGCCGCCGCGGTCTTTTGAAACTATCATTCCGCGCGCGCGGTCGGCCTCACTGTAAAAACCTGGCACCATGGCGTCGAACCCGGCGGCTATGGCCCGGGCCAGCTCCTCGGCCCTGGCGGGGTTGGCCATAACCACAAAATCGTCCCCGCCTATATGCCCCACAAACATCCGCTCCCCGGCAAAGTCGTTCTGCAGGTCAGTGAGCAGGCCGGCCACACACTTTATGGCGTTATCCCCGTTCAGGTAGCCGTAAGTATCGTTATAAGCCTTAAAGTTGTCTATATCCACATAAAAGAATGCCAGCGGGGCTCCTGTCTTTATGCGGACCGCGGCTTCTTCCTCTATAGCCGGCCCCCCGGGCAGAAAGGTAAGCGGGTTGGCCCCCAGCATGCGCCGCGCCCTGCGGGCGGCGGCCTCAATGCGTGAAATAAGGTCCATGGTGTCGAACGGCTTGGAGATGAAGTCGTCCGCGCCCAGCCCGAACTGGGAAGCCTGCTCGGCCGGCGCGTCGTCGCCGCTTACGATAATTACCGGTATCATGGCCAGCCGGGGGTTACCGCGGATGCGGGTAAGCAGTTCGCGCCCGCCCAGGCGCGGCATGTTGAGGTCCAGCAGTATCACGTCCGGCGGCCGGGCGGAGATGCTTTCCAGGGCGGCCACCCCGTCGTCCGCGGCCTCCACCTGCCAGCAGGTGCCGTCGAATACCCTCTTTATTATGCGCTGAAAGGTTTTATCGTCGTCCGCCACCAGGATAGTCTTGTTCATATAATTTCTCCCCGGTCCCGTTGTGCCTAGTACAGCCCGCATTCGTCCGAGACCTGTTTCTCCATCTTAAGCAGTTTAAAAACCGCCGCCGCCTCTTGCGTATCCCGCGCCGCGGGCACCCCGCCCCCGAAATATTCGGCAAGCGATTTATAGAACCGGGCCTTAACGCCGGCGTCCGTTATTTCGCTGCCGGGGTTCCTTTTAAGGCCGGCCCGGCTGAAGCCGGGTTCTTTCATTTTAAGCGCCCAGTAACGGGCCTTGGCGTCCACAAGTTCGGAGTTCAGCCTGGCCAGCAGGCGGCGCCGGCCCTGGCAGGAGCGGTTTTCATTGTCGGCCAGGGCATCGCGGAGATCTGCGCGCGCGGCGGAGGGCCCCGGGTCGTTCCACTCCACAGGCAGCGCGGGGAACGGCACTTCCGGCGGCTCCATGCCGGCAAAATCCCCGCCCAAAAGTTCCGGCGGCAGGCGCCCCGCCTCGGCCTCGGCGGCCAGCAGCACCCGGCCGGTCTTAAG
>MGVB01000020.1:17121-17306 GCA_001800275.1 Elusimicrobia bacterium RIFOXYA12_FULL_57_11 | reverse complement strand
CTTGTGCCGTAGCCCGGAGCCATCGTCATTGCGGGCCAGGGCGCCGGCAAGATAGGTGCCCACGGCCCGGTCGGTGCTGCGCACCTCCTCTTCGGCAAAATGGACCACCTTCTCCCCTTGGCCAAACCGCTCCATGGCCAGATCGGAGATCAGCCTGGTCAGGTAGCTGAGCGGTTTTCTGATGA
>MGVB01000020.1:9115-17097 GCA_001800275.1 Elusimicrobia bacterium RIFOXYA12_FULL_57_11 | reverse complement strand
TTTCATGCGTTCCGTTGAGAATTTCCAGTTCATCGCCTGCGGCACGGCTTACCACGCCGCGCTGGTGGGGCGCGGGCTGTTGGAGCATTTCGGCATAAGCGCCGCGGCGGATTTTGCCTCAGAATTTACGGACCGGGCCAGACTTCTGGGGAAGGGTACGCTGGTAGTCGCCATCTCCCAGTCGGGTGAAACTGCCGACACTATTTTCGCGGTGCGGGAGGCCAAGGCGGCCGGGGCCAGAGTCCTGGCTATAACCAATACCGTCGGGTCAACGCTTACCCGCGAAGCCGATTACGTGCTGCATACCCATTGCGGCCCCGAGATAGGCGTTGCTTCCACCAAGGCCTTCCTCGGCCAGTTGGCCGCGATCTACCTTGTGGCGGGGCATTTTGCGGCGGTCAAGGGCCGCCTGGACAAGACCGACGCGCGCGCTTATGCCGACGAACTGCTCCGTATCCCACGGCATATAGAGGAAATACTGGTGCGGGAGCCGGAGATCGAGAAGATAGCCGCTTCGTTCTCCTCCAGCGAGCATTTCCTGTTCATTTCGCGCCGCCTGAATTTCCCCATCGCGCTGGAAGGCGCGTTGAAGATAAAGGAGATATCCTACGTGCACGCCGAAGGCTACGCCGCCGGGGAAATGAAGCACGGCCCGATAGCGATAATCTACAAGGGGATGCCGCTGCTCGCGGTGGCCCCGTCTTCGTCCGCGCTGGACCTGATGGCCGGAAATATTGAGGAAGCCAAGGCCCGCGGCGCCGATGTCGTGGCTATAGTGGACGAGGTTTCCCGGAAAACCATCAAGGCCGCCCGCTACATCGTTCTTCCTCATACCAAAGAAATTTTTTCCCCGCTGCTTACGGTCATCCCGCTGCAGCTGTTCGCTTATCATGTGGCCCTGGCGAAAAAATGCGATATCGATAAGCCGCGCAATCTGGCCAAGAGCGTAACGGTGCGCTGATGGCCGCGCGCAACAGAACTTCCCCGCCCGCCGCTTTCGGGCTTGGCGTAGACCTTGTGGAAGTGTCAAGGATACGGCGCCTGGCCGCCAACCCGTCTTTTTTAAAACGGGTCTTTACCCCCGGCGAACTGGCCTATTCCCTGAAAGGCAAAAACAGATACGAGCGCCTGGCCGCGCGCTTCGCGGTAAAGGAGGCCGTCATAAAGGCCCTGGACGCCAGGGGCCTGTCACTTAAAGATATAGAAGTGGAAAATACCTTCAGCGGCCGCCCGCTGGTGAAAGTAAAAAAACATCGTTCTATTTCGCTGATGGTTTCCATTTCCCATACTTCCCGGCATGCTTTGGCCGCTGTGGTAGTTGTCCCTAAAAATACATGAAAACCCGCAAGATCGCCCCGGGCCGGCTTATGCCGCTGCTGGCGCCCCGTGTCAGGAACTCGCATAAAGGGGATTACGGCCATGTTTTGGTGGTGGCTGGATCGCGCGGCATGACTGGCGCGGCGGTGCTGGCGGCGCGCGCGGCCCTGAAAGCCGGCGCCGGTCTGGTTACCATGGCCTGTCCCGCTACGGAAAGACAGCTTGTCGCGCTGGCGCTGCCTGAAGCCATGACTTTTAGCGCCGCCTCCAGCAACGGCTGTTTTTCGCTTAAGGCGGCCGGCCAGGTGGCCGGACTTGCCCGTGATAAAAAGGCGGATATAGTTCTGATAGGGCCCGGGCTTTCAACTTGGGGCGAAACTCCGGCTTTCGTCATTAAACTTCTAAGCGCGCTGCAACTGCCCGCGGTGGTGGACGCCGATGCCCTTAATGCCGTCGCCATTGCCGGCCGTTATCCGCAAACCGGCTTACCGGGGATTATTACCCCGCATCCGGGCGAGGCGCGCCGCCTGCTGGCTGCGGCGGTTTCTGACAGGCCCGCTTCCGTGGCGGCCCTTGCAAGGATGTGCGCGGGCGCCGCGGTGCTTAAAGGGGCGGGTACCCTTGTTTCCGACGGGGTCTCGGTACTGGAGAACACTACGGGCGGGCCGGCGCTGGCCAAGGGCGGGTCCGGGGACGTGCTGGCCGGTTTCTGCGCCGGTTTCTTTGTGCAGGCCGGGCTGCGCCGCGGGTTCAGCCTTAAAACAGCTTTCGAAAGCGCGTCCCTTGCCGTATACCTGCACGGGCTCTGCGGGGACCTGGCCGCGGTAAAATTTACGGAGCGGGGTGTGCTGGCGTCTGAGCTTATAGACGCCCTTCCCCGGGCCATGCGCCGAATGGGGGCCCGCACGTGAAAAAGCGAATGGCCGGCGAGGCCGGGGTCCTGAAGGTGATAGAAAGTGTTCTTCGCTTTCCAGCGGACCGGCGCCTTATCCTGGGGCCGGGGGATGATTGCGCCGTAGTGCGCCATGCCCCGGGCCGGGAGCTGGTTATAACCACCGACGAACTGGTAGAGGGCACCCACTATCTGGGGCGTTTTGCCTCTCCGGAAAACCTGGCAGGCAAGTTAATGCGCGTAAACCTGAGCGATTTGGCGGCCATGGGCGCGGTGCGTCCCGTGGCTTGCCTGGCGGGGGCGGGGCTGTGCCGGGATACGCCGCCGGTTTTTTTTAGCCGGTTTATCCGTGAGCTTAAGCGGGAAGCCCTGCGTTTCGGTATTTCCGTTGCCGGCGGGAACCTGGCGCGCGCGAGAGAGAACCATTTTTATATGACGGTCTGGGGGGAGGCCTCCAGGTGCGGCCTTGTAAAACGGCGCGGAGCCGCCGCCGGGGACCTGCTGCTGAGCGTCGGGCCGCTTGGAGAGGCCGCGGCCGGCCTGGAAATATTGAAGCGGGGCAGCCGAGCCGAGGCCGGGAAGTTCCCGGGGCTTGTGCGTGCATTCTGGCGGCCCCGGCCAATGCTGGAAGAGGGCAGGAGAATAAGCCGGGGCAGACTAGCCACCGGCATGCTGGATAATTCCGACGGTCTGTTCAGCAGCGCCCGCCAACTAGCGGCTCTGGCCCGCTGCCGCGTGATATTGAGTCCCGGAGAAGGGGCCTGCTCCCCGGCGCTGCGGGCCTACTGCGCCGGGAAAAAAAAGGACTGGCGTTCTTACGCAATAAGCGGCGGCGAGGATTACGGGCTGGTGTTCAGCGCGCGGCCTGAAGACCTTTCTAAAATAAAAAACGCCCTGCCGCGTGTTCTGGTGGTGGGGCGCTTTGAGCGAGGACGCGGGGCAGAAGCGGAGAACCTTGATGGAAAAGTTAAAAGCTTCGAGCATTTTTAAAAGCTTCGGCCCCGGGGCCACGGCCCGCCTGGCCGGTTTTTTCGCGCAGGCGCTGGGCGGCGGGGAAACTCTGCTGCTGGAAGGGCCTATAGGTTCGGGAAAAACTTTTTTCACCAGGGAACTGGCCCGGGCGCTGGGCGCGCGCACCCTGCCCGTAAGCGCCAGTTTCAACCTTATGCGCTCCTATGAAGGCCGTTTAAAGCTGTATCATTTCGACCTGTTCCGGGCCGGAGCGGCTGATCTGGAGAATATCGGCCTGGAGGATTACCTGGGCCGCCGCGATGGTGTAACCGTAATAGAGTGGGCGGGGGTCGCCGCCGGGGTAATGGAAGGCCTGCCGCGGTTAATCCTGGAGTTCGAGCTTGCGGGCGGGGACCGGCGTGTAATAAAGGCGCATTGCCGGAATAAGGGAGCCGGGGCGGCGCTGGTAAAGGTGAAAGCGGAATGGCGCAAAAAATAATATTGGGGCTGTGCACGTCCGGTTCCCGGTTGAAACTGGCTGTTTCCGCCGGGAGTGTTTCCTATGCCGTGCAGAGGAAGATATTTAACCAGGAACGTGTGATGTTCGGGCTTATCCGCCGGGCATTGGGCAGAGTTGGAGGGGACCTGCGGGCGGTGAAAGTGATGTGCGCGGCCAGGGGGCCGGGGCGGTTCACGGGGATACGTATAGCGCTTACCCTGGCCGGAACTTTACAGGCGCTGGCCAAAACAAGGCTCTATACCGCGTCTGTTTTTGAAATACTAGCGCTGCAGGCTTTCGAACATGAAGATTTTCTGCGCCAGCGCGCAGGCAGGCAGATCTCTCGCATTGCGGTTCTGCTGCACGCGTTCAAAGACGAATATTTCTGCCAATTCTTCAGGGGCGGAACAGGCGTCAAACTGCCGCGTCCTGAAGCCGCCCCCTTATGGCTTACGGCCACGGAGATGGAAAAATTCCTCTCCGGGCAGCCCGGCGCGTTTTATGCGGTGGCGGATGAAGAAGAATATCCGGGCACCTATAACCTGCTGCCTCCCATGGCCGCGCGGGCCCGCTCCGGAATCTCCAGGGTGCTTGCGCCGTATATTATAAAGGCCGCAATGGCTTATGGCAAAAACACCTTGAAACCGCTTTACCTGAAGCCGGCGAAATATGAAATAGAAGCAAAGAAGGCGGAGGGCCGGGAGTTGTAGGAGCTTTCGGCCTCAGGCCCCCGGCTTTCGGTTACCGACCGGTTTTTTTATGTTGATACGCCGCGCGAAGCAGGAAGATTATTGCGTATTCGCCGCCATCGAAGCGGACTGTCCTGGCTATCCCTCCTGGGGCGCGAACGGGTTCGCTGCGGAGGAAACAAACCGTAATTCGGTTACGCTGGCCGCCGAATTTGAGGGGGCCGTGGCGGGATTTGTTAATTTCTGGATCTTAAGGCCGCAGGTCCAGCTTAATTCCCTGGCTGTAAGGGGGGATATGCGCAGGCGCGGCACGGCCGCCGCGCTGCTGGGGAAAACGCTCGAATACGCCCGAAAAAACGCTTGTACCGCGGTGGACCTTGAAGTCAGCGAGCTGAACTCCCCCGCCATAGCTTTTTACCTCAAGCAGGGTTTTGAAGTGGTGGGCAAAAGGCCAAAATTCTATAATAACACGGAGACCGCCCTGCTAATGCGGAAAACATTGTGATCTTTTCCGCGCAGACCAAGGAATTTATGTTTAAAAAAATAGTTTTCGCCCTGCTGTTGTCGGGCCCGGCGCTGTGTGCGGCCGGGGGGGGAAATGGTGAAGCTTACCTCCACTTCATGAACGGCATGGTCCAGGAGCGCCGCGGAAATTACAATCTGGCGCTGCAGGAATACCAGCTGGTTATGGCGCTTGCTCCCGGGGAGGTGACCGTTTACAAGCAGGCGCTTAACCTGGCCCTGCAGGTGGGGAAACTTGAGGACGCCGCGCGCTGGGCGGAGTTCGTGGTAAGCGTGGATTCCGCTGCGGCCGAGAGCTGGGTGTTTTATGGCAACGTGAAATGGGCCCGGGGCGATATAGACGCGGCCCGCGGCGCCTATGAAAAAGCCTTCGCCCTCGACCCCGGCAACCATGAGGCACTTTACCAGCTTGCAAGTCTTTCCAGCTCCAAAGATCAGGAAAAGGCGGTGGAGTATTTGCGGAAATACCTTGAGCTCAGGCCCCAGGACGCCCCGGATGTCTACTACCAGATAGCGGTGCTTTATAATCTCAAGGGCGCCTATGGCGAGGCGGAAAAAAACCTTATATTGTCCAAACGGGCGGATTCTTTCTACCTGCAGCCCCGCTACATGCTTGCCAATTATTACGAGACAAAAACCGATACGGCCGCGGCACTGGCTGAATACCGGGAACTGCTGGAACTTGAAAGCAGGAACACGGAGCTGCTTACCCATGTAGGCGAGCTTTACGCTTCTCCGGCCGTAGGGGACATGGCGGCGGCGGAAAAATATTTCCTGCTGGCCTGGGGCCTGGACAAGACGGAGCCCGCCGCCTGCTTCTGGCTCTCCGTCATAAGTGAAGAGCGGCGGGATTTTGCCGGGGCCGCCGCTTATATGGAGGGTTCCCGCGCCTTAAAGGACGATCCCGGCTCGGTCTTGCGGCTCGCCTACTACTACACGCAGAGCGGGCGGTACCTCAAGGCTGTGGAAATGCTTGAGGGGGCTTTGGAAAAATGGCCCGGGAACAACGAGGTGGCCTATTTTATGGCTCTGGGTTATGACGATACAGGGAAAACGGCTAAAGCGCTGGAGCTGCTTAAGAAACTTGTGGCAAAGGTGCCCGGGTACGCCGAGGCCCGGATGCAGTATGCCGTGCTTTGCGAGCGCGAAGGCCATATGGCGGAAGCCGAGGAACATTTCCGTTACCTGCTGGGAGTTAATCCCGGCAACGCAACCGTCCTGAATTACCTTGGTTACGCGCTAGCGGACCGCGGCCTTAAACTTGAGGAAGCGCAGGCGTTTATTTTGAAGGCGGTAGCCCTTGATCCGAACAGCGGCGCTTACCGGGATTCTCTCGCCTGGGTGTATTTCAAGCGCGGGGAAACGGCGCTGGCGCGTTCTGAAATAACAAGCGCGCTTAATCTGGTAAGTGACGACGCCGTGATCTGGACGCATGCCGGAGATATTTATGCTGCGGCGGGAGAGAATGACGCGGCGCTGACGGCGTACAAGACCTCCTGGCTGCTCGAGAAACCGGTAAAACGGGCCGTGCCGGCAGGGAAGATAAAGGCGCTTCTGAAAAATATTCCCGATAACGGGGCTGGTGACCTGCGGCGCTCTTTCCTGCGGAGCTCCAGCCCCGGGGGCATTGAATT
This sequence comes from Elusimicrobia bacterium RIFOXYA12_FULL_57_11, assembly GCA_001800275.1. Classification (GTDB taxonomy): domain Bacteria; phylum Elusimicrobiota; class Elusimicrobia; order Elusimicrobiales; family UBA9959; genus UBA9959. The sequence goes on along the minus strand of MGVB01000020.1, from coordinate 10,593 downwards.
TTCTTCGTTCGCCAAGGTGCAGGCCCGGCTGCGCGGCAAAACGTTCAAGTTAGACGCGGTGCTGCATTTTTCCCCGCCGGACAAGTTCACTCTTTCCGTTATGGGCCCTCTTATGGTGCCACTATGGAAAGCAAAACTGAGCGGTAACGATATGTCTATGGATGCCCTGTCCCTTAACGGCGTGGATCCCGCGGCTTTTGAGTACTGGTCCGCCCTGGTCGCGCAGGAGCTGAGGGCCTGGTTCGCCGGGGAATACCTGTACGCAACGGATGGAGCCTGGAAAGCCGCGGGGGAATGTATAGCGGGTCCTGAGCGGGAGGTCTGCCTTGACCCTGAGATGGCCTGGCCGGTTAAAATAACCCCGCTCAGGGAAAAAAAGTTCGCGTTCCTCCCTGGTAATTATTTCCTGAAAAACAGGTACCTGTTCCCCCAGACGCTGGATTTTAAGATGCCGTTTGTTACGCTGCGTTTTACGCTCGACAGGGAGCAGCTGAATTTTGAGGCGGTTAATGGGTTGAAGCTGCCGTAACAAGAACCTGGTGCAGGGCGCCTCCGGGCGCCGTTGATATGGTTAAAATTAAAGCGCCGGCCAAGATAAATATTTTTCTGGAAGTCACGGGCAAGCGTCCCGACGGCTACCATGACCTGGCTACTGTATTCGCGCGTGTGGGCGTGGGCGACGAGCTTTCCCTGCGCCGGAGCGTGGCGCCTGGCATAAAGCTTGTGCTTAAAGGCTGCGCCGGCCTCGGCCTGGGGAAACTATCCGACAACCTGGTATATAAGGCAGCCGAAAGTTTTTTTAAAGCTTTTCCGGTGGCCTCCGGAGTGCATATAACCCTGCGTAAACTGCTGCCGGTGGGCGCCGGCCTGGGCGGCGGTTCTTCGGATGCGGCCTCCACATTGTTGGGGCTTTGCCGTCTCTACGGGATTTCCCGCAAGGCCAACGCGGAAAAATTGCGGCGTATAGCGGCGGGGCTGGGCTCGGACGTCCCGTTCTTTTTGCTTGAAAGCCGGATGGCGGCGGCGACAGGACGGGGAGAAAAACTTAAAGTCCTGCGCCCGCGCGGGAAAATGCCTTTTGTGGTTGTTGTTTATCCCGGTAAACCGGTCTACACAGAAGAAGCGTTCGGGTGCCTGCGGCTTGCACCTAAACCTGCAATAAAGCGCCGCTTGGCTGATTTTCGCGGCATTATAAAACATATTGAAAACGGAAATTTCCCCGGGGTCCGTGGTTTGCTCTTTAACCGGCTTGAAACGGTGGTTTTGCCACTGCATAAAGAAGTGCGCCTGGTTAAAGCCAGGCTTGAGCGGGCCGGCGCGGATGCCGTTTTAATGTCCGGATCCGGGTCCGCCGTCTTTGCCCTGGCCTGGAAGGCGGGCCAGGCTCGGCGTATAGCGGCGGCTGCGGGGTGTAATAGCAGTTACACGGTTTTTCTTGCTAAATTTTGCTAAAATTATCGCAAGAGTACAGCTCCCTT
>MGVB01000020.1:0-9108 GCA_001800275.1 Elusimicrobia bacterium RIFOXYA12_FULL_57_11 | reverse complement strand
GGCAATATGGAAATTACGGAAGTCAGGATACATCTGCGCAATGAGGCCAGGTTAAAGGCGTTCGCAACGGTAACGTTCGATAATGCCTTTGTGGTGCATAATATGAAGGTAGTGGATGGGAATACGGGCCTTATAGTGTGTATGCCGTCAAGGAAAATCAAGGACGGCACCTATAAGGACATCGCGCATCCTATTCATAACGAATTCCGCGGGAAGCTGGAGCAGCTGATCCTTAAGGAATACGAACAGGCGGTCGCCAAGGCCGGTTCCGAGGCCGTCCCCACACAAACCGAAGGCTTTTAGGCCGCGGTCCGCCTGGGTGCGGCAGGAAATAAGGATGAAGGATATGGGCTGACAGGCCCGGAGTTCCTTTGTAGTGGTTTTTCTGTCAGTATTCCCGGGTTGTGTAACGGTAGCACGACGCCCTTTGACGGCGTTTGTCTAGGTTCAAATCCTAGCCCGGGAGCCAATTTCCAAAACCTCCATTCAGGAGGTTTTTTATTGGCTCTTCCGGGCAGCACGCCATAGTAGAAAAAAGTAGCTGCTACCTTTTCATGTTTATGACGGCTTGAACGTGGCGTGTGGGGCCGGGCGGGGGGGGGGTTTCGCGGGCCTTCACGGAGGCCGCCGCTTGCGTAAGCGCGGTGGCCGAGTGATGAGGGCGAGCACGGTGTGCGAGACCCGCGCCCGCGGAACCCACCCCCCGCCCGGCCCGAACCTTCACGCCTCATTTGGTAGAATATTCTCCGTCGCATGCCCCGTGCCATTAAAAAAAGAAAAGCTTCTCCTGGAACCAGGGATTGGGTGGTTTATATCCTTAAATGCCGGGGGGGGCGGCTGTATACCGGCATTACCAATAATTTGGCAAAACGTGTGGCGGCTCACAGGGCCGGACTCGGGGCGCGGTTCACCAGGGCCTTTGCGCCGGTCCGGCTTGTCTGGAGCGAGGCCGGGTATACACATTCCGCGGCGGCGCGCCGGGAGGCGGCCATTAAGAAGCTGCCGCGCAGCGCTAAAATACGGTTGTTGCCCGGGGGCAAGCGGCGGCTGCCTAAAAAATAGTAAAATTAGGCATACTCCTTAATACTCAAAGGATTCTCCGTAATGTCTAAAAATAACAGTTTCGCGGCGGTGGTGCTGGCGGCGGGCCTTGGCACCAGGATGAAATCCGACCTGCCCAAGGTGTTGCATTACCTCGGCGACATGTCGCTTATAGAGCGGGCCATTCGTAAAATTTCCCTGCTTGGGCCCGAGAAAATAATTATCGTCACCGGCCACCGCGCCGAACTGGTGGAAGCCGAACTCGCCAAAAAGCTCGGCCCCGCGATCTTCGAAAAAATAGTTTTCGTGCGCCAGAAGCTGCTTAAAGGCAGCGGTCGCGCCGTGCAGGAGGCCATGCCGCAGATACGGGCTCACTCCCACGTTATGATCCTGTGCGGCGACGCCCCGCTGTTCAGAGCGGAGACCGCCAGGAAAATGCTCGGCTACTATTTCAAGCATCTGCCCGACTGTCTGGTGATGACCGCTGACTTACCCGAGCCGGGCTCCTACGGCCGTGTTAAGCGCAACCACGCCGGTGACGTGGCGGCTATAGTGGAGGCCGCCGACGCCGATACCTGGGAGAAAAATATCACGGAAGTTAATTCCGGCACCTATTTTTTTCGCGTGAAGGCGCTGGAGAGGGCCGTTCATGGCCTTAAGAAGAAAGGTTCTAAGGGTGAATTTTACCTGACCGACGCCCTTGAACATATCATAGCCGCTGGCGGCAGGACCACCGCCTTCAAGCTTTCCGACGCCACCGAGATGACCGGTATAAATTCCCGTGCCGATCTGGCCGCCGCTTATGCCATGCTCAACCGCCGCAAGGCCGCCGACCTCATGGCCGCCGGTGTGACCGTGGTGGACCCGGCCAACACTTATATAGAAGAGGTAACCGTTATCGGCCGCGATACGGTGATCTACCCCGGCGTCTTTATACAGGGCGTCTCCTCCATAGGCCGCGGCTGCAAAATAGGGCCGATGGGCGTTATAGACAACTGCCGGATAGACGACGGGGCGGTGATAAAATATTCTTGCGCGCTGGAATCCAGCCGCGTGCGCGCCGGCGCGGTAGTCGGGCCCTTCGCCCGCCTGCGCCCGCTGTCCGATATCGGGCCTTCCGCCGAAGTGGGTAATTTCGCCGAGGTTAAGAAATCCGTTATAGGGCGCGGCTCTAAAATGCACCACCACAGCTATGTGGGTGATACAGATATGGGTGAAAAAGTGAATATAGGGGCGGGGACCATAACCTGCAATTACGACGGCGTCAACAAGAACAGGACCATCATCGGGGCCGGCGCGTTCATCGGCTCCAACACCAATCTGGTGGCCCCGGTAACTATCGGGGCCGGCGCTTATACGGCCGCCGGTTCTACAATAACGGAGAATGTCCCGGGCGGAGCGCTGGGGATAGCGCGCGCGCGGCAGGTGGTAAAACAGCTTAAAAAGAGGTCCAAATGACGGATAAGCGCGGCAGGACTTTTAAGGTTTTCAGCGGCAACGCCAATCCGGCGCTTGCCCGCAAGATTTGCGACATACTCGGGGTGCCCCTTTCCGAGACCAAGGTGCAGAAATTCGCCGACGGAGAAATAGACGCGCACATCCTGGAGAACGTCCGGGGAGAGGACTGCTACGTTATGCAGCCCACCTGCCCCCCTGTCAACGACAACCTGATGGAGCTGCTGATAATGCTGGACGCCCTGCGCCGCGCCTCGGCTGGCCGCATAACCGCGGTTATCCCTTATTACGGCTACGCCCGCGCCGACCGCAAGCCCGCTCCCCGCGTGGCCATAACGGCCAAACTGGTGGCTAACCTCATAACCGAAGCCGGCGCCAACCGCGTAATAACCATAGACCTGCACGCCGCGCAGATTCAGGGTTTCTTCGACATCCCGCTGGACCATCTTTACGCCCGCCCGGTGGTGCTGGATTATATCAAGGGGCGAAATTTCGAAAATACCGTGGTGGTGTCGCCCGATGTGGGCAGTGTGGAGCGTGCGCGCTCCTTCGCCAAACGCCTGGATATGGGCCTTGTCATCATAGACAAGCGCCGCCCGCGCCCCAATGAAGCGGTGGTTTATAACATCATCGGCGACGTGCAGGGCAAGACCTGTTTCATCTTTGACGACCTGGTGGATACGGCCGGTACGCTGGCCCAGGTGGCGCATTCCATAAAAGAGCGCGGGGCGGCCAAGATAATAGCCGCCTGCACTCACGGCGTGCTTTCCCGGGACGCCGTCGAGAAAATAGATAAATCACCGATAGAGGAACTGATTTTGACGGATACCATTCCCGTAAATGCCTCAAAAAGTGCTAAAATCAAGATAGTATCCGTGGCCCCGCTGCTTGCGGAGGCTATAAAGCGCAATCATATGGGAGAGTCCATCAGCGAACTCTTCAAGTAATTGACGCCGCTCAGGAGGACAAGGTATATGCAAAAAACGATAATTTTGGCGGAAAACCGGGATAACCCCGGCATGCGCAGCAAATTGAGCGCGTTGCGCGCCGGCGGCAAGATTCCGGCCGTTATTTACGGACAGGAGAAGAAGCCTTTGAGCGTTATAGTCGACGAAAAGGAATTCTGCGCCATGATTAAAGGCGGCGCCAACGTGGTCCTCACCATCAAGCATCCCGGCGGCGAGGATACCGTGGTGATAAAAGACCGCCAGCGCCACCCGCTCACCGAAAGGTGGACGCATGTGGATTTTCATCGTATTTCACTTACCGAAAAAATCAAGGTGAAGGTGCCCGTGAAGATCGTAGGCGAATCTTACGGCGTAAAGGTCCAGACCGGCCTTGTCGAGCACACTATGCGCGAGCTGCATGTGCTGTGTCTCCCCAACGATATTCCCAAGGAAATAGAACTGGATATAACGGAACTCCATATAGGACAGTCGCTGCGCGTTAAAGACGTGAAGCCCGGCAAGACGGAACTTCTTGACGACGCCAACCAGATAGTGGTAAGTGTTACCGCCCCCAAGGAAGAGAAGGTTGAAGAACCCGTGGCCGGAGCAGTGGCCGGAGCAGTGGCCGGGGCCGCCGCGGGCGCCGAACCCGAAGTTATAGCCAAGGGCAAGAAAGAAGAGGGCGAGGACGGGGCCAAGCCTGCCGCCGGAGCCAAGCCCGAGCAGAAGAAAGGCGATTCTAAAAAGTAGTTGGCGCCTTGACGGAGCAGAAGTTGAACGCGTGTCCTTACCGGATCCGTACAGCTTCTGCTCCTTGCTTTAGGAACTATGGAAGAACTTATTTCCTTGGCGGTACTGTTGGGCAACCCGGGTCGCGAATATGAGCGCACCCGGCACAACATAGGCTTTATGCTGGCGGACCTGGCCGCCGCCCGCCTGGCGCCCGGCGGGCGCTGGCGGGACTGGAAAGGCCGCGGGCTGTACCTGGAGGCTGAAGTCAGCGGACGGCGGGGATTCCTGCTGAAGCCGCAGACTTATATGAACCTTTCGGGCGAAGCGGCGCAGGGGTTTTCTGCTTTTTATAAAATTCCGCCGGCGCAGGTTTTGACCGGCTACGATGACCTGGCGCTGCCATTTGGCAGGCTGCGTATCCGTAAGGACGGATCCGCTGGTTCGCATAACGGCATGGGGTCGGTGGTGTCGGCGCTGGGCTCGGGTGTGCCGCGCCTGCGGCTGGGAATCGGGCCCCGGCCGGAGAGCATACCGGGGAAAAATTTTGTCTTATCTAAATTTTCTAAAGAAGAGGGGGAGCGGCTGCCGGGTTTCCTGGACAAGGCTTGCAAGGCTTTGAGCGCCGTGTTCGAGTCGGGGCTTGAACGCGCCATGAACCGCTATAACAATGATGGAGATAGATCCTTATCTTAAAGTTTTTTTCGGGCTGCTGTTCGTGCTGCTGGGTATGGGCTATATTTACAGGCCCGCAATAATAGAACGCATAAACCGCCTGGTGCGCGAAACGTTCCTTAACGATTCGTACGTGGCGCTGCATCGCAAGAATTGGGGTTTTCTCCTGTTGTTGATAGGCGGCGTGCTTGTGTATATGGGCGTTTCCCGTCTGCGCGGCTGGTAAGGCGGTGGCCGGGTCCCCTGGCTTTTTCACTGGCGGACGGTAAGCTTTATAAGTCTATCTTCAGTCCGTCTATCGCGGCCAGGCACTCTACCTTCCCGCCCAGCTGCTGCGCCAGCGCCCGGCAATACGCCATATGAATGTCCATCATATCGTCTGTGTGTTCCGGGTCGTGATGGAATACCGCTAATTTTTTAACACCGGCTTGCGCCGCGCAGCGCACGGCGTCGTCAAAGGTGCTGTGCCCCCAGCTTTTCCTGGCGGCGTATTGCGTTTCGGTGTATTGGGCTTCCCTTATCAGCAGGTCGCTGCCCTGGACGAAGGCGTTGATGCCCGCATCCTGGCGCCGTGACATGTCATTGTCCCCGTTCAATTTGCCGAAAGTTTCGTGGTCGCTGATGTAGCAGACGGAGCGGCCCAGCGCTTCGATGCGGAAGCCTATGCATATCCCGGGGTGATTGAGGTGGCAAAATGAGACCTTCGCCGGTCCCAGCGTTACCGGCCCGGACATTTCTATGAAACGCACTTTCCCGGCAAGGCTGGCCAGGGGAATAGGAAAATAGTCAGAAGCCATGGAGCCGCTGAACACGCTCTCCAGGCTGCCGTGGGCGCCGTGTACGCTGTATAGACTGAAGGTGTTGCGTGGGTTGTAGAGCGGTGTAAAGAAAGGGAACCCCTGAATATGGTCCCAGTGTGTATGGCCTACGAAGATATGCGCCTCTATCGGCCGGTTTTGAAATTCGGTAAGCATGGCCGCGCCCAGATCGCGCAGCCCCGTGCCGCAATCGAGGATCAGGAGCAGGTTTCCGATGCGCACTTCGGTGCAGGCGGTATTGCCGCCGTAGCGTATGGTCTTTGGACCGCTTACCGGGCAGGACCCGCGGGTCCCCCAGAAGCGCACGTATACGGGAACGCGGCCCGGAGCTGCAGAGGCGTCCGCAACCGGGATCTGCCTGGGGACTTCGGGCATGACGGGCGCCGGCAGCGGCCGGTGCGGCGCCGCCGGGCGGTCCCGGGAAAGCAGTTCACGGGCCTTATCCAGGAGGTTCGAGGGGGAGTAAGGCTTTACTATGTACGCGTCGGCGCCTGAGGCTTCAGCCTGGGCTTTGTCTGTGGCGAAAGGTTTCGAGGACGCGACTATTATCCGTACGCCCTTGATCCCACCGGGGCCTTTAAGCTTTTCGCATAGTTCATAGCCGTGCATCCGCGGCATCATCAGGTCCGTAATTACCAGGTCGGGCTTCCATGCCTGGGCTTTTTCCCAGGCATCCTGCCCGTCTGAGGCTTTTATGATCTCGTATGTTCCTTCGGCGGATAATACGTCCGCCGCGAGTTCCAGCAGCATCGCGTCGTCGTCCGCTAGGAGTATCCGGTGTTTCATGTCGGTCATATTTGCCCGTGGGCTGAAGCCTGTTCAAGCTGTATGACGATGTCTTTCCTGAACACTGCGACCGGGTCTTTGTATTCTCCCTTCAGGTCGCCTTTACGGAATGCTCCCAGGTGACCGTGCGTGTTCATAAAGGCTTCCAGGTAAACGCGCCGTGTCAGCAGGTCCGGCATTATCAGGTTGGACGGGCTTATTTCGAAATTAACGGGGAAATATGGATTTATTATTTTTTTTACGGCGATGGGGATGCCGCTCTCGTTTTTAGCTATTACAAAAAGCATGCTGTTGGCCGGCAGCTTCAGCTGTGCGGCCCCGCCTCCCAGTTTTACCGTGCCGCCGACTTTGAAGAAGTATCGCAGGGAAGCGGGATAGCCGAAGCGCCAGAAGGCCAGGCCAGCCGTCACCGCCAGCAGGATCCAGAGCAGTTTCTTCAGCATTATGTAAATCTTATAAAATACTTCCCGCCATAAAAAGCATTTATTATGGCCGGGGCAGTGTCTGTGCCGGCTGCTGCGCGCAACAATCTGTTAATAATCATTTAACATTCCCTTTATTGACTTGGGAGGGAGGGTGTATTACACTTGATTATCAGTATTTTAGAGGTCTGGCAGCGGCAAGTTCTCAAAATGGAAAAGGTAACTTATGGCAAACGAATACGGCGAGATTGAACAGCTGGTGAACGATGTTACAAGCCTGGATACGGCCCGCATGACCCTGCGCTGGGCGCTGGAAAGGCTGAATTCCATAGAGAAAGAGAAAGCCGACCTTAAAAAAAACCTTACTCTTACGGAAGAGACCGCGCGCGGCCTGCAGATAAAAGAAGCGTCCATGCGCGAGTCTTTTGACTCCCGCTACAAAACGCTGGAGGAAAAAGAGGATTTTTACACGAAACTCGAGGCTACCATGTCGCTGCTGGGCGAAGGGAAACTTGATATACAGCAGCTGTTGAAAAAAGAAGCCAAACTGGACGTGCTGCGCAAAAGCCTGGAGAGCGAATACCAGGAAAAATTCGAAGAGCTCGATCATAACCAGCGTTCCGTAATCGGGCGCTGGAACGCGCGCCTGCTTGAAACGGAAAGCCAGTACGCCGAACGCCTGGCCGAAGCCCAGAAGAAATACGACACCCTGCGCTCGGAGCTGGAGGGGGAATACCAGGGGCGCCTTACGGCCCTGCAGGCTGCGTTTCGTGCGAAAGAAGCGGAGCTGACGGGCAGGATAACCGCGCTCGAGGCGGCTTCAAGGGAGCGGGATGACAAGAATGAAGTTCGCCGCGGGGAGCTTGAGGCGCGGTACCTTTCCCAGCAGCGCGAAGCTGAGGAGAATTACCGTAAATTAAAAAATCTGCTGGAAGCGGGTCTGGAGGACAAGCTCCGCGCTATGGAATCCGACCATGCGGCGCAGGTTCGTTCACTGGAGGAATCCTGGCAGATAGAGCGGTCCCGGCTGCTGGACGAGCAGCGGGTAAGGGATTCTCAGTTCCGGTCCGCGCAGGAACGCATTAAGGAGATAGAAAACAATCTTGCGGCCCAGCAGGAAGCCCATCATGGCGAGTTGCTGAAGATAATAACGGAGAAGGAAACCGCGTTCAGGGCGCAGATGGCGGAGCTGGAGAAGGAGAAAGCCGCGAAGGAAGAACGGGTAAAAGAGCTTGTGATCAGGCTGGAGGCAAAGTCCGCCGGCTGGGAGGGGGAACGTGCGCAGCTTGAAGCGGAATACGGCAACAGGCTTGCCGCGATAGAAACGGCGTCCCGTGAGCATGTGTTGGAACTTGAGCGCGACTATTCCGGGAAAAAAGAAGAGTTAACGGCCGCACTGGCTGCGGGGCGTGACAGTTTTGAGCGGGAATTCCAGGTCCGCCTGGGTATAGCGCGCCGGGAGCTGGCGGGGGAAAAAGCCGGCCTGGCCGAGGAAAGGGCGTTGCGCGAGGCGGCGCTGGCGGAAGCTGTGAAAAAAGTGAAAATCCTGGAGTCGTCCCTGGCGGCTTCCAATGAGGAACACCATAAAGAGCTGATGCAGCGCATAAATTCCGGTGAAGCTGATTTCCGTGAAAAACTTGCCTGTTTCGAATCCGAAAAAGCCGCATATAATGAGACTATAAATGACCTTACTGATGAGCTGCGTGCCCGGGAAGCCGTGCTGCTCGATGAGAAAAACAGGATAGTTTCCGAATTCGAAGCCAAAGCGGAGCTCCATGAAAAGCGCGCCCGGCAGTCCGAGGCCGCTTTCGAAGAAGAACGCCGCGCTTATAATGCGCAACTGGCGGAGTTTTCGGCGCGCCTTAACGTGGCAGCCGAAGCCGCGCTGATGGAAAGGGAAACTTTTAAGAATGAATTAGCCCGTGTTGCCGCTGAAACGCAGGCCCTCGCGGAAAAACGTGTGTCCGCGCTGCGGGTGGATTATGATACCCGTAAAGTGGAGCTGGAAAAAGAATTCGTGGCCCGCTACGGGGACCGCCTAAGGGCTATGGAAGCCGAAAAAGCGCGGATGAACGAAGCTTTGGAAGAGCGCGAAGCGCAGCTTAAGGCGGCCTACGCGGCGTCGGCGGACACGGACGTCAAACTGGCGGACCTGCGCAAGCTCGCAACCGACGAGAAACACGCCCTGGCCATAGAATACGACCAGAAACTGCGGGCCGCCCTGAAAGCGGCGGG
>MGVB01000019.1:16257-17353 GCA_001800275.1 Elusimicrobia bacterium RIFOXYA12_FULL_57_11 | reverse complement strand
GCGTGACGCTAAGTGGCTTACCACTACCGACGGGGTAATCACAGGCGGCCGTCGCGAATACCCCCTGCCCGTAAAAGAGGACGCGAAGTGGGAAGAACCTCCCGATTCGAGCGAAGTTGTTTCCCTGTCCGATAAGGTTTCCATAAAGGCGGGTAAATTCGCCAGGTGCATGAAGATCGTCACCATGCTCGCCGCCGGCGACGCCGGCAAATCTGTGCGCTACTATGCGTCGGGTGTGGGCTATATACTCGAGGAATACAATGGTGAGGATAAAACCTGCGAACTGGAGCTCGTTGCCGTGGCTAAAGTGCCTGATGATATAAAGAAAGGCGCGAAGAAAACCAAGGTGGCCGAAAAGCCAGAAGATTAGGACGCGCCTCCGTATGCCCCCCCCTACGATACGAGAACTAATGGCCGCGGTCGGACCAGCGACCGGTGTTGTCGTGCGTGGCTGGGTGAAAACGCGCCGTGATTCAAAGGTTTGTTCTTTTGCCGAAATAAACGACGGCTCGTGCCGTGCCAGCCTGCAGGCTGTGTTTTCTCCGGAAAACGGGGATTTCTCTGCGGTCCTTCCCGCCCTTGTTACAGGGGCCGCCGTAGAGATACATGGTGACCTTATAGTGTCTCCCGCTGTCGGGCAGAAGTTCGAGGTGGCCGCCAGGCAGGTAAAGATCTACGGCGGCTGTGATCCCGAAACTTATCCCATACAGAAAAAAAAGGCTTCCGACGAGTTTTTGCGCACCGTGGCCCACCTGCGCCCGCGCACCAACAAGTATGCGGCCATGTTGCGTATCCGCGCCGAACTAGCTTATTCCGTGCATACTTATTTCCGCGACAACGGCTTCTGCTACGTGCATACTCCCATATTCACCGCTTCCGATTGTGAGGGCGCAGGACAGATGTTCACTGCCACCGCGCTGGATCTCTCCAAGCTGGCGGCCCTGCCCAAGACTCCCGAGGGCGAGATAGATTTTTCGAAGGATCTGTTCGCCAAGAAAACCTACCTCACCGTCTCGGGCCAGCTTGAGGGTGAGGCGCTCGCGCTGGCTTTGGGAAAGATTTACACCTTCGGTCCCACTTTCCGGGCGGAGAACTC
>MGVB01000019.1:3744-16248 GCA_001800275.1 Elusimicrobia bacterium RIFOXYA12_FULL_57_11 | reverse complement strand
CCGCCACTGCGCCGAATTCTGGCAGATAGAGCCGGAAATGGCCTTTTACGAGCTTGTGGATAATATGGACCTGGCTGAGGACTTTATAAAGTCCATTACCAGGCGTGTCCTTGAACAATGTCCGGCGGACCTTGAGCTGTTCGCGAAGTTTGTGGAGCCGGCGCTGATGGATAACCTGCGCAACGTGACGGAAAATAAATATGAGCGTCTTCCATATACGGAAGCCGTAAAGCTGCTGGAACCGGTAAATGACCGTTTTGAGACGAAGGTCGGCTGGGGTGTGGACCTGGCCTCCGAGCATGAGCGTTTCCTGGTTGAGAACTATTTCAAGAAACCCGTGATACTCTACAACAAGCCCAAAGAAGTCGGGTCCTTCTACATGAAGCTTAATGACGACGGGCATACCGTGCGCGGCATGGACGTGCTGGTTCCCCGTATAGGAGAACTGGTGGGCGGCAGTGAACGCGAGAACCGGTTGGATGTTCTTGAAAGCAAGATGAAGGCCGGCAATATCAGGCCTGAGGACTACTGGTGGTACCTTGATCTGCGTCGCTACGGGTCGGCTCCCCACTCCGGGTTCGGTTTGGGCTTCGAGCGCATGATGATGCTGGTTACCGGTATCTCCAATATTCGGGACGTGACCGCTTTCCCCCGCGTACCCGGCTACGCGGAATTCTGAAAACCCCGGTTTGTTTATGCACAGATGATGCAGCCGGCCGGCTGCGGAGGCTATATGAATAGAGCGGTGGCTTTAGACCTTCTCAGGACCTATGTAAAGAACGAGAACCTGGTTAAGCACTGTCTGGCTTCCGAAGCGGTTCTGCGCGCGTTGGCGGCGCGGCTGAACGCCGACGCGGACCTGTGGGGGCTGGCTGGGCTGCTCCACGATATCGACGCAGAGCTGACCACCGGCGACCCGGGGCGCCATACCCTTGAGGCCGAAAGGATATTAAAAGAAAACGGGCTGCCGCCAGGGCTGATAGAGGCGGTAAAAATGCATAATGAAGCAGCTCACGGGGGGTTGCGCCGGAGCGACCCCTTTCACAGAGCTCTGGCCGCAGGTGAAACGATTACGGGGCTTATCACCGCTACCGCGCTGGTTTATCCTGACAGGAAGCTGTTGAGCGTGAAAACATCATCGGTGGTTAAGCGTATGAAAGATAAGCGTTTTGCCGCTACGGTCGACCGCTCTATAATACTTGAGTGTGAGGTTCTTGGCCTTAATCTGGAGGAGTTTACCGAGCTGGCTTTGGGCGCCATGCAGGCGGCGGCTCCGGAGTTGGGGTTGTAGCGGCCGGAACCATTTGAACTCAGCCGACACGGATAACGTGTTAAAAAATAACCTGCCGGTAAATTCCGGCGGGTTCTTTTTTTTAGGTTAGCTCTTGCAGTCTTACTGGTAGTTAAGTCTGCGCAGGCGGTGTCATAGCGGGTTGTCGATGCTTGTGTATCAATGTATTGTAAATCCTTGCCATGGCGATATGCAGCCAGGGAAGAAAGACAAAGGTCTTAAGGAAGAACGCGGTTATTATCCAGGGTTTAAGATTGAGTTTAACTACGGGCTCCGACATTTTTCCTGTAACATAAACCGGGTTGGGGGCGAGCATGTCTATCATTATCGTCAGAAGCACCACAAAGCCCAGGACTCCCCTCCAGCCGCGCGTAATCTCCGCGCTTAGTTTGAAGGATTCTGTTATCGTAGAGCGGCGGTCTACCACGGTGTATTCGCTCAGGCAGTAGGTGGAATAGATTATCAACCCGGGCAGGATGAACAGCAAGGTCCCGGCAACGGTCATAAGTCCGAGCAGGAGGGTTACTGCTACTGCCCTGTGGTAAATCCGGAAAGCGCTGAACAGCGTTATCAGGGGCGGTTTTTCACCGCGGGCCAGCCGTATGTAAACCAGGTTGGAACCGGTTGTCAGCGGGGCAAGGAGCAAAAGCGCGTATAACAGAGCGGGAAAGTAAGAGTGCCAGCGGTCGATGCTATAAAAGACAGGCGCGCTGAACAGCGTCAGGAGGAGGAGTACCGGGAATAAGGCCGTAAATCCGTCAATGTAATCGTTCCAGGCAAGTTCCAGCCAATCATGTTTCTTGTTCGGATTCATTTGTTCAGCGCCTGCCGGCGGCTTGGGCGTACAGCAGGCCGGCGCGGTATGAACTGCGCACCAGCGGGCCTGAGAGTACGGCCTTGAAGCCGGCTGCCTTGGCCTTGTCTCCCCAGGCCGCAAATTCTTCTTCGGTGTAGTATTTCGCCGTTGGTCTGTGACTCTTTGACGGGGGCAGGTATTGACCAAGCGTCAGCAGGTCGCAGCCGCTGGAGACAAGGTCCGCGAGCGCCCGTTCCAGTTCCGCCGGTTCTTCACCCAGTCCCAGCATTATGCCGGATTTTGTAAAGATGTCGGGGCGCAATTTCTTTGAGTTGGCGAGCACGGAAAGCGACCGCCCGTAGTCGGCGCCGGCGCGGGCGCCGGCGTAAAGACCGGCCGTCATTTCCAGGTTGTGTCCCAGCACATCAGGGTTGGACGCTAATACGATCTCAAGGGCCTTGATGTCGCCTTTCAGGTCTGGGATAAGCGGTTCGGTCTTTATGTCCGGGGAGAGTTTTTTTATAAGGCGGTTCGCGGCGGCGAAGTGACCGGCCCCGCCGTCGGGCAGGTCGTCGCGGGTGGGAGAGGTGAAGACCACGTATTTAAGATCCCATTTGCGGCAGAGTTCGGCGGCGCGCAGGGGTTCACCGGTGTCGGGCGGCAGCGGTATGGATTTTTTCACGGCGCAGAAGCCGCAGTTGCGGGTACAGATGTCGCCCAGCAGCAGGAACGTGGCCTCTCCCTGAGCGAAGCAGGCGCCCTTGTTGGGGCAGCGGGCTTCGTCGCAGACGGTGTGGAGCGCCCGTGCAGCCAGTTCGGCCGCGGTTCCCGTGGCGGCGGAGCCGCGCAGGCCGGCTTTGTTCCTGCGCACCTCGTCCACTATCCATTTCGGGAAATGAGTCATTCCGTTATTTTAAGGTGCAGTTCCTTGAGCTGACCCTCGTCTATGGCCGAAGGCGCGTCGCTCATCAGGCAGGCGCCGCTGGTGGTTTTGGGAAAAGCTATGACGTCGCGGATGGACTCGGTGCCGCAGATTATCCCTATCAGCCTGTCGTAGCCCATGCCTATGCCGCCGTGCGGCGGCGCGCCGAAGTCCATGGCGTTGACAATCATACCGAAGCGGCGCTGTACCTGTTCTTTGTCGTAGCCCATCAAGGCGAAGATCTTTTCCTGTATGGCGCGGGTGTGGTTCCTGACGGAGCCGGAGCCCAGCTCCACGCCGTTCAGGACCAGGTCGTACTGGCATGAGCGGATATTGCCGGGGTCAGTGTCGAGTTTATGCGCCTCTTCGGGCAGCGGGGCGGTGAAAGGATTGTGGGCGAAGGTCCAGTGGCCGCTTTCGGCGTCTTTTTCCAGCAGAGGGAAATGGCGGACCCATAGGAAAGCCCACTTTTTTATAGGCGCGGGCTTCAGGCGCGCGATAAGTTCGTTCCTGAGCGCGCCCAGGCAGGGCGCCGCTATGACAGGCTTGTCGGCGGCCAGGAATACGGCGTCGCCCTCGTTAACGTCCAGCAGGGTTTTAAGGCCGGCCAGTTCAGGCTCCGTCATGAATTTAAGGGTGGGTGATTCCCATTTGCCGTCTTTGAAGCGCAGCCAGACCAGGCCTTTGGCGCCATGTTTCTTTACCAGTTCTGTCAGTTTGTCCATGTCGCCGCGGCTGAAGGCGGCGGCTTTTTCGCCTTTTATGGCGCGTACCGCGCCGCCGTCGGCCAGGGCTCCGGAGAATACCTTAAACTGGGAATCTTTGAATAGAGAGGAGCAGTCTTTTATTTCGAGGGCGTAGCGCAAGTCGGGCTTGTCCGACCCGTATTTCAACATTACGTCCGTGAATTCTATTTCCGGGAAAGGGCCGGAGATCTGTTCGCCGATATGGGCGAAGATCTCCCCCATCAGGCCTTCTACTACCCGGGCCACGTCCTGCTCGTCCACGAACGACATTTCCAGGTCTATCTGGGTGTGTTCGGGCTGGCGGTCCGAGCGGAGTTCTTCGTCGCGGAAGTTGCGGGCCAACTGGAAGTAGCGGTCCATGCCGGACATCATAAGTACCTGCTTGAACTGCTGCGGGCTCTGGGGCAGGGCGTAGAACTCTCCGGGGGCGTTGCGCGACGGGACCACGAAGTCGCGCGCGCCTTCGGGGGTGGAGCGGGTGAGCATGGGGGTCTCTATCTCGTTGAAATCCAGGCTGTAGAGGTAATTTCGCACTACCTGGGACAGGCGGCTGCGCAGCACCAAATTATGCGCCATCAGGGGCCGGCGCAGGTCGAGGAAGCGGTACTTGAGGCGGGTCTCCTCCAGGACTCCGGCGTGCTCGCCCAAATCGAAGGGCAGAGGCTGGGAGACGTTGAGGACGGTGATGTCCGCGGCTTCTATTTCTATTTCTCCGGTAGGCATGTTCTTGTTGGCGTTGGCGCCGGGGCGAGGCCTTACGCTGCCGGTGACGCGCAGCACGTATTCGCTTTTGGCTTCTTCTGCTGTTTTGAAGACGGGGCTGTCAGGTCCGGCTACTACCTGGGTTACGCCGTAAAGGTCGCGCAGGTTTATGAAAAGGACGCCGCCATGGTTGCGCTTGGAATCCACCCAGCCGGTGAGGGTTACCGTCTGGCCGTTGTTGGAGGCGTTGAGTTCGCCGCAGGTATGCGTGCGCAGCGCGGTTTGTTTTGAAGGTTTCGTTGTTGTCATAGTATCTCTCTCAAATAATAATTGGTTTTCGAATTGGATGTCTGGCTGGTTGGCGGCTGCCCGGGGCACTCCCCTGCTCACCTGGGCAGAGGAAACCCTTGCATGGTTTCCCCCCGCCTTACGTTGATGGCGGGGCCCCCTTTCCGCAACAGGTGATCCGGGGAGTGTCCCGGGCAGCCGCCTCACCTGCGCTAAATTCCGCGGAGCAATTCTTTTATCTTCACAGGGGCTTCCGCTAACGGAACGGTGAACTGTTCGCCGCCTTCTTTCATGGGCTTTACGGCTGCAGTGCCCGCTTTCAGTTCGTCTTCGCCTATGAGCAGCGCGAAGGCGGCGCCGCTTTTGCCGGCGGAGCGCATCTGTGACTTCAGGCTCAGTTCGAAATTGGAGAAGTCGGCGCTTATGCCGTCGGCTCGCAGGGCTGTGAGCAGCGCGAATGCCCTGTCTCCCGCTTCTTTGGCGGCGGCTATGACGAAGGCTCTGGGCGCGGTATCCGGCGCGGGTTTGTCTTTAAGGAGCATCGCCATGCGGTCCAGGCCCACGGCCCAGCCTATGGCGGGCGCCGCGGGGCCGCCCATGGATTTTACCAGGTCGTCGTAGCGGCCGCCGCCGCACACGGCGTCCTGGCTGCCCAGCGCGCCGGAGCGCACTTCGAATACGGTTCCCGTGTAATAGTCCAGGCCGCGTACCAGGCTGGTGTTCACCTGGTAAGCTACGGCAGCGGCGCTAAGCAGGCGCTGGGTGCCGCTGAAATGTGTTTCGCAGGCGGGGCAGAGGGCGCGCTTGGGGGCTTCCGAGGTGAGCCAGGGGCCGTCCGTTTTGCAGTCCAGAGCCCTTAACGGGTTGCGTTCTATGCGGCCGCGGCAGGGTTCGCAGAGTTTCTCCGCTTTTCCGCGCAGGAAGCCCAGTAGTATCTCCCGGTATGCTTTGCGGCACTCGGCGCAGCCCAGGGAATTTATAACTACAGAGCACTCTGCCACACCCGCTTTCTCCAGAAAGCGGACCAGCATGGATATGCTTTCTGCGTCGGCGGCAGGCGCAGGGTTGCCTATATATTCCGCGCCTATCTGCGTAAATTCACGGTAGCGGCCGGCCTGGGGGCGTTCCGCCCTGAACATGCTGCCGAGGTAAAAATACTTCCCGTTGCGGCCTGTCTGGGCAAGGTTGTTTTGTATATAAGCGCGCACCACGCCGGGGGTGCCTTCGGGCCGCAGGGCGACTTCGCGGCCTCCGCCGTCGGTGAAGGCATACATCTCTTTCTCGACTATGTCGGTAGTGTCACCGGTGGATTTTACGAAAAGTTCTTTTTGTTCCAGGGTAGGGATGCGCAGTTCCTGGTAACCGTAAAGGCCGAACACTACCCTGGCGGCGGCTTCTATGCGCGCGAACAGTTCCGAATCCGGGGGCAGTATGTCGCGGAAACCCCTTAAGGAGTTAGTCACCTGATCGTTCCTGCCATTGATTTCAGGCGGGCAAGGTTGAGGATTATCAGCTCTCCCCGGCGGTAATCTATGGTGCCTTCGCGTTTAAGCACGTTTATGGCGCGGCATACCGGGACACGGGTGGTTCCCAGGTACTGCGCCAGTTCGCTCTGGTCTATGGCCACTCTTCCGGGGGTGGAATGTTTCGTCTTTGCGAGTTCAAGTATCCCCTCGGCCAGGCGTCCCAGGATGTTATGGAACAGCATGGAAGCTATTTCATTGTCGGCCTTTGTGAGGCGGTCGGCCAGCGTGTGGAGCAGTTTCAGCGTGAAATCAGGATTTTTTATTATAAGTTTGGCGAAGTTGCGCTTGGAGATAGCGTATAGTTCGGTATCCTCCGCGGCCTGGGCGGAGGCTGACCTGACCCTGCCGCCCAGCAGGGACATTTCACCGAAGAAGTCCCCCCGGTTAAGAAAGGCGAAAGTCTTTTTCTTGTCCCCGCCGAGGGAGGTGAATATCTTTACTTTGCCTTCCTTGACTATAAAGAAACTGTTGCCAAGGTCTTCCTTGCGGAAAATCATCTCGTTCTTCTTGTAGCGCCGGGAATGCGCTATCTTGATAACGTGCATTATCTCTGTGTCGCGCAATCCCCTGAAGAACGGAACTTTTTTTATGGCGGTCCAGACATGGGTCATAGGTCATCCTGAGGCAGCGGAAAGCCGCCACGCTTACTTCTTTTCTTCCATGGGCATGCCGCATTTGGGGCACTTGCCGGGTTTGTCCGAAGCGGCGCAATTCATGGGGCAGGCGTACTTTTTTGAAACTTTTGCGTCCGCCTTGCCGTCCGTTTTAACGAATTCTTTCGCCGCGGCTGCCTGTATCAGCTTTACGGTTTCTGGCGTTTTGCCTGTGATCTTCACCAGTATCCCTGCAGGAGTGTTCTCGAAGGTGGTTTCCGCTCCGGGGACGGTGGTGGGGCAGCCGGCGCATTTGTTGTTTTTGCCGGCATAGTGCGGTACGGCTGCCTGCTGTATCTTGGCCACAGTCTGCCTGTTCTTGGAGGAAATGGACACTTCAACCCCGGCCTGGGTGTTGGTGACGCTGGCCGTTGCTCCGGTTATTTTTTCGGGGCATATTTTCCCGCCGCAGTTTTTACCGCAGTCGTGCTTTTGGGCGTTTTTGGTTTCCGGGCAATTTATCGTTTTGGCGGCCCCGGCGGCTGCTTTTTTGTGCATCGGGCAGTCTGCGCAGTTCTTGCCGGCGGGCTTAACTTCAGCGGCCCTGGTGTTCTGGGCGAAGGCGGCGCATAACGCCAGGGTCATGATGGAAAACAGTATTGTCTTTTTCATCGGGTAATCTCTCCTGTGCTGGGGCATTTACTGGTGCAAACTTTACCAGTGATTATTATATAAATTAAACGGTTCTTGTGTTGCCGGCAAGATCCGGCGGTTTCGGCGCTATCGCGGGTAAAACAAAAACGCCCCTTCCGGAGCGTTTCGTTTTTTGCGGCCGCGGGGGAGACCCCTCTCAGGTCTCTTCGTGGAAAGCGGTGTCTCCCACCACTTCGCAGCGGATGGTATTGGTCGGGCGGCCCTTGCCGAAAGGGCTGGACGCCATGAATACCAGCTTTTCTCCGTTCTCGATGGCCCCCTTTTTCAGCAGCAGGTCTATTATTTTCTGCGCCACGTCGCTGAAACGGAGGTTCTCCGGGTTCTCTATAAGGAACGGTATCACGCCCCAGTTAAGCGCCAGCTGGTGATAAAGCGTCTCATGGTGAGTGAAGGCATAGATCGGTACGCCGGGGCGGAATTTAGAAAGGGCCCTTGCCCCGATGCCGTTGGCGGTTACCACCGCTATAGCCTTTGCGTTCCAGTCGTGGGCCGTGTTTACCACGCTGTAGGCCATGATATTGGTTATCTCGTCGCGGTTCACGTAGTCGTGTGTGATGCGGGCCAGGGTATGGTAGTCTATGCTGGATTCGGTGCGGTCGATGATGCGGCCCATCATGTTCACCACGCGCTTGGGGTGGGCGCCTTTGGCGGTTTCGCCCGAAAGCATGACGGAGGACGTAAGTTCCAGCACGGCGTTGGCGATATCGGTAACTTCGGCGCGCGTGGGGTAGGTCATTTCCGTCATTGACTCCAGCATCTGTGTGGCCACTATTACCGGCTTGCCGGCCAGGTAGCAGCGGTTGATAATGGTTTTCTGGAGATTGGGAAGTTCCTCTATGGGCAGCTCTATGCCCAGGTCCCCGCGCGCCACCATAATACCGTTGGAATCGCGGATTATGTCATCGAGGTTGGCCAGGGCCTGTTTGTCTTCTATCTTCGCTATAAGCTTAATCGGCGAGTCTGGGTTTAACGCGTGTATTATTTCGCGTACGTCGGCGATGTCCTGGGCGGTGCGCACGAATGACAGGGCTATGTATTCGAATCCGTTCTCGACCGCGAAGGCGATATCTTTCTTGTCTTTTTCCGACATGAACGGGATAGGGTAGTGCACGCCCGGGATGGCGAGGTGGGCTTTGTCTTTAAGTTTGCCGTCGTTGAGCACCCTCAGGCTGACCGCGCCGGGCCATTCCGCGTGCAGGCGGGAAACTTCCAGTTCTATGAACCCGTCCTGCAGCAGCACGCGGGTCCCTACCTGGCAAAGCTTGTCTATGCGCGGCAGGTTGGTGTAGAAATGCCGTTTTTCGGGAGGGAGGTCGGCGATATCCTCCGGCTGCTTCTCCGTGCTTTCAATGTAAAGGGTGTCGCCCTTGGACAGGAGAACGGGCTTGCTGTAGCCGAACATACGGACTTCCGGTCCCTTGGTGTCCAGCATAATGGCCAGGGGAACATCCAGTTCTTTGCGCACGGAGCGCAGTATCCTGACCCTGTTCAGCGCTTCTTCATCCTTGCAATGGGAGAAATTGATGCGGGCGACGTTCATCCCCTCTTTTATAAGTTCGCGGATGCAGTTCTCGTTTTCGGAAGCGGGGCCGATGGTGCAGATTATCTTGGTCCTGCGCATCATGTAAAGATCTTTAGCGAAAGTGTTGGCCATCATACTGCCCGCCCCGGTAAGCCTGACGTGTTTTCCTCATTCTTCATATAGATATTATAGTAAATTAGCCCGGCCGCCTTTTTCGGGAGCGGCCGGGCACTTTTAAAAGTGTAAAAGCGGGTTTGCCTTGCTATGCGATTATTTTTGCCTGCATTCTGCGGCGGCTTTTGACGCCGCATTTACCTGCAGCCCCATCCTTTGCGGGAAGATTTCTATTTTTTCTATGCCGCCGGGCAAGGGAAAAAGCCTGCTGAAATCAATGGGCGGGTGCTGGCTGGTCCCCAGAAACTGAATTACGGTCTGGACAACCGAGTCAGGCACCCGTATTCCTTTAACCGTAGCTTTAAGCACTTTTATGAAAATATTACCCTTCGCCGAGCTGACCAGACAGTCCAGGCTTATAGAGTTTTCCAGCGTCAGGTAGCGTTTCAGCCTCTTTACGAGCGAGGACGCTGACCCGTCACCCAGGGCCCCGACGGCCGCCGCGCTGAAGCGCGCTACAGCGTGAATTTCCAGCATGTGTTCCGCCTTGAACCGGACGGAGGCTGTTTTTACCGTAATCCCGGCATTTTTGTTTTTGCCGGCTTCCTGCCGCAGCCATTGTTTCACAAAATCGTTAACTTCATCTTCCGTGAAAGTGAATGACCGTATGTCCCCGGAGGCCGTGTTCCCCCCGCCCCTCCGGGCAGCGTGGCAGGATATCAGGTCAAAAGCTTCCTGGACCGGGGCGGCTGCCGCGGCCTGCGGGGTTAGTAGTGTCAGTAATATCCAGCGAAGCATCATTCAGATACCGGCGACCGTTCGCCGCGGGAAAATATGAAGTGTAGGGTTCCGCAGGCAACCCCGGCCGCCATTATAATGTTATCGAGGAAAGTGACACAGGCCGCCTGCAAGGCGAAAAAAAGGCCTTTTTGGGCGTTGAGGAATGCCAGGAAACGGATATTAAGGAGAAGCCAGCACGCCCCCAGAGCGGGCGGCGCATAGGCGGGCAGCAGCCCGCCGGCGGTGAGCGGCAGGAGCAGTGCCAATAGCGGGGCCAGGACTACGCTGGCTAATTGCTCTTTTGGCGAGTGTGAGTAGCCGGTACCGCTCTTCCCGAGCTGCTTCCAACCTTTAGTGGCTATCAATATGTGGGCCCACCAGAACGGGATGTTGAAATCATTCGCGATAAATGAGCGCAGGGTGTACGTTTTCAGGTGGGTGACCTGGAGGTCTTTCAGAAAGGCTATCTGTCTGCCTGAAGCCGCGTAGCTCTGTCCCATAGCGGTATCTTCGCCCAATTCTACCGTCAGAGCGCTTTTTTGGGCGGCACACCCCGCATTGTTCCATAACGCGGCGCGTACTGCGTAGATGGATCCATATAAAAAAGTTACACGCTCCGGCAGCCTGCCGAAAATGTGGTGCATGTACAGGTTCTTGTACTGGCTGAAAAAACCTTTTACCGGGGTGTGCATGGACAGGCGGCCGGTTAAAGCATCCACTCCTGGATTGGCCTGAAAAAAATCGGAGATTATTGCCAGCGTATCCGGCTGTATAAGGATGTCGCTGTCTATGTTCACAAGTATTTGCCCGGTGGCCGCCTGGAACCCGTTCTCCCTGGCGGCTATTCTTCCGGCGTGAGGGAGGGTCAGCAGCCTGTCGGCGTATTTCGCCGCGATAGCGCCGGTTGCGTCGGTGCTCCCGTCATCGGCAACTATAAGCTCGTAGTCTTTGCGGGAAGAACTCCGTATTGCCGCAAGGCAGCCGGCAATTGTGCCCTGGCAGTTAAACGCCGGAACTATGACAGATAGCCGTGCGCGGGATTCGCCGGTGGTCTGTAAGTTCATCTATTTTGCGGCCTGCCCGGCAACAGAACGTTCGTATTCGCAAATTACCCGCCGGCAATCCCCGTCCATCCGGATCCGTCCTTCATCCAGCCAGATAGCCCGCGGGCAGTGCCTTGCTAAAAACTCTCCGTCGTGGGAAGCCATGATGATGGTTTTTCCTCCCGTGATCTTTTCCCTGATGGCGGCGTCGCTTTTTATTATGAAGCCTTTGTCTACGAATGCGAGGCACTCGTCAAGGATCAGGAAGTCGCCGGGGGTGTTAAGGAAAACGCTCAGGCTGAGCCGCTGTATCTGGCCCATAGAAAGCCGTTTCAGCGGGGAGTACATGAACGTGGCCAGGCCGGCCATTTCAAGGATAACCTTCATGTCGTGCGTAAGAGCTTTCCGTTCTCCGCCAACTATTGCCCCGCGCAGATAGACATTGTCGATTACGGATAAGTCGTTGTTGAACCCGGTCCAGAAATTTAAAAGCACTTTTGGCTCGCTGCCGGTCCGGATCAGACCGGTTGTGGGTTTATAAATCCCGGCCATCAGCCTGAGCAGCGTGGTTTTCCCCGCCCCGTTATTTCCGACTACGGCCACCCGCTCTCCCTGTTTTATAGTAACCGAGATGTTGTGCAGGACCCGGAGTTTTTTCATTAAGGGTTCCTTATGCAGGAGCGCCTTTATTACCCTGAACGCCGTTTCCCGGTGGCGCAGGATAAAAAAATGTTTCGAAACATTCTCCGCTATGATGGCGTTTTCGTTCATGCCCTCTCCACCGCGGTGTCTTCGAGCCGGCAAAAAGCCCAATAACCGAGCGCCAGGAAAAATACGCCCAGAAACAAGCTGTAGGCATAGCTGGCTGCGTCGAAGCGTCCCATTAATAATTCCCTGAGCGATATTACGAACGGCGTAAGGGGGTTGCCGAAATATACAAATTTGCGCGCCCACGAAGAGATGTCCTTGAGCTCGTAAAAGATCGGGGAAATGAATAAAAGAACGCGTGAGATAAGCATCCAAAGGTGCTCCACATCCCGCGCGAAACAGAATAAAAGGGCCAATAGCAGGCTTACTCCCAGGATGAACGCGGTAAAGGAGGCGATTATGGGAAGCCCCAGCAGGACCATGGTCGGGGAAAACCTGCCGTAAAACACGGACAGGGCCACGCAAAACAGGAGCTCTATCAGGAATTTATAGAGCGGGATGGGTATATGGGAAACCAGGATAACTTCCCTGCGGACAGTGGTGTTCAGCATCATCGGCAGGGCTTCGTAAAAGGATTTCATCACGTAGAACGTGGTATTTATAAAAAAATTTACCATGATAATGCCGGAAAGCAGGTATAGGGGATATGCGTAAATGTTTTTACCGAAACGCGCGGAGAATATCGCGTAAGTCACCGCCAGCATGGCCAGCGGCCCCAGGAAGCTCCAGAAAAAGCCCAAAATAGAATTATGGTCTATA
>MGVB01000019.1:0-3632 GCA_001800275.1 Elusimicrobia bacterium RIFOXYA12_FULL_57_11 | reverse complement strand
TTTTTTTGCCATGATCCTGGCTGTCATGATTCCATATAGCTCATGTTCTCATTGATGCTCCAGACATCGTGCTGCCCGTTTCCTAAATAATTCCTGGCGGTATAAAGGCCGCTTAAAAGCGCGTGGTCGGAATTATCGTAATGGAATAGCCCGCCCCTGCCAAAGGTTCTTACATTGCTGAAGTGCTCCAGGTATCCGCGTAGTTTTTTTACGTCCTCCGTATAATGCATGGAGTAAACCGGGTAAGCGTGCGGGATGCGCACTACAAAACCGTTGATCAGGTGCTCCCGCGAGGCTATTCCTATTTTTTCCAGTTCGGTCATGGCCATGTCCATCAGGTCCATGTCGCTGCTCTTCCAGAAATCGTCATTCTCGTTGCAAAAATACTCCAGGCCCAGTGAAGTCCGCCCTGTTGCCGGCACCATCTCCGGGCTCCAGTTCTTGTAATTCTGTATGCGTGCCATCTTGACATCGGGCTCCTGCACATAGATCCACTGGTCAGGGAACAGGTTGTCCACGTTCAAAACCACATTGACCACCAAAAAACTCCTGAACTTCAATTTTTTTGACGCTTCCAGGACGTCTTCCTCCGGTTTTGGAATAAGCGAATTTACAAGGACAGGGAGGGGCGCCGTAGAGAACACGGTGTCCGCTTCCAGCTCTTCCCGTTTACCGCTGCGGCAATCCTCCACTATCAGGGAAACCGCTTTTTCTCCGTCCGTTTTTATTGCGACTATTTTTTTCCCCCAGGCAAAGGTGCCGCCCATTTCCTGGATAGCGGCCTGAAGTCTCCTGAAGAATTCCCCCGGGCCTGTGCGAGGGTAGAGAAATTCCTCCGCCAGGGTTTTGGGGCGGTCTTTCCTGATTACTGACAGGGCGTTGTATAGCAGTACTTTTACGGATAAGCCGCGCAGGCGCTGCATGGCCCAGTCGGCTGAAAGGTTGGAGCAGGGCATGCCCCACACCTTTTCGGTGTAATTTTTGAAAAAAACCTTATACAGTTCCCTTCCGAAGTTCCTGGTCACCCAGCCGTCGAAGGTTTTAATATCCCCTATTTCCCTGTATTTGCACCACAGCAGGCTTGCGACGGCTTTAACGCTTTCCATTGCCCCCAGTTTAGCGAAAGTATCAAAAAATTTAAGCGGATAGGAAAAAAACTTGCGGTGGTAGTAAATGCGTGAGAGCCTTTTTACTTTCAGCATGTCGGCGCCCATAACAGCGCTCCAAAGTTCATTTATCTCTTTCGACCTGGTAAGGAACCTGTGCCCGCCGATGTCAAAAAGATAACCCTGGAAATCGAGCGTACGGCAAATGCCCCCCGGTTGATTTTCCAGCTCTAAAATTAAGGGGTTGCGCCCGGCTTTTGCCAGTTCATACGCGCAGGCCATGCCCGCGGGGCCGGCGCCGATAACCACGTTTTTAGCTTGCAGCATCGCACTTCCTTGCGTGTATATACCGGGCGCATCCTCCGGCTATGAAGTCTGTTGCGGTCCGGGCAGTATAAACTCTACATGTTTTTACTTCTTTCTGGCAACTTGTCTTTCCTGATTTCCTGATGTGTGCGCGCGCAGTCCGCGAAAGCGCAAAAGAAGTTATAATTGTCCTTGTGCACACTATGGAACGCGGCATGGGGAAATTAAACTACAGATCATTGGCGGTTCTGGCTTTTATTTCCGCTGTTCTTTTAAGGGTCCTGCTCTGCTGGGCAAATCCCCCCGGCAACGCTTTTGATAACCATTTTAAACCGATATTCCTGATAATGGATCTTGGCGCTGTACCGGCTAAAGACGCCTGCTGGCAATGCTATCAGCCCCCGGTGTTCTACTGGATGTCAGCCGTCGCCGGTGATATTGCGGTCTCACTGGGGATGGGATTCCCGCAATTGCTGAAACTTTTCCAGTTTATTTCCTGCTTTTACGGCATTCTTACCGTAGGGGTTGTCTACCTTATTCTGCGTAAACTCCCCTTGTCTGATTTTGCGCGGCTCATTTCTTTCGGCGTTGTCTGCTTCCTTCCCCGCCATATCTACATGTCTGCCATGAATTCAAATGACACCATGAGTTATTTGTTCGTTGCGCTCAGTATCTATCTGCTGCTGACGGCCATCGAACGGGGATTCGACCGCCCGATCCTGGTGATAACGGGTATCATTGTGTCCATAACCCTGTTCACTAAATATACGACTTACGTTATGCTGCCGGTTATCCTGGTAACTTTGATCCCGCTCAGTTATGGGCAGACGGCAATTCCACGGCGCCGGGTTTTGACGGCAGTCGCTCTGGTGTTCCTCGTGCCGCTTGCGATATTAGGCGTTTACTTTGCGGATAACGTTCGCAAGTACGGAGATATGCTGCCTTCGAACGTTAAAGACGAACATTACGTAAAAGTGCAGCCGCGCGATAGCGGCGGCCTGGATTTTTTTAGTTTCAAGCCGTGGGAGAGCATAACCGCGCCAGTACTGGTCCCGGGTAAGATGCATTCTGTCTGGACGCTCGTTTATGGCGGGATGTGGTTCGATAATGAACCCAAATTTCTTTATTACCTGGACTTAAACAGCGACTGGTGGACGCATTATGCGGCCTGGCTGAAAGGAGAGGGGAAATTTCCGGGAGAAAATCCTGCAATGTCGAAGCTGGCCAGACTTACTGGGGCGGGTCTTGCGGGCTTGGGTCTTCTCCCCCTTCTGCTTGGTCTTACGGGTGTTGTCGTTTTTTTCAGGAAGAGCCGGGAAAGGTGGGGTGCAGCGGATGGGATGGACGCGGTTAAAATGAATATGTTCCCGGTGCTGTTATCCGGTAATGCCGCCAGCATAATGGCGCTGGCTTTAAAATCACACATATATGGTTCAGTAAAGGCGTCGTATTTTCTTAATTCATTGCCTGCCTTTGCCGTGTTCCTTGGCCTTGGTCTTATGGCCTGTGAGGAAAACAGGAAATTCCGGATATCTGTTTCGATAGTGTTCGCAATCCTCTTCGCACTGGCCGGCCTTCATATCCTTCATATCTTCAGTTGTTTATCTGCAAACCCAGAACTGCGCCGGTCTTTTCTGTCCGTTATTTTTTAAGGCGGCAGAAATTTTTTTATGCCGAAGAGTACCGGCGGTCGGATTATTCTTCAAGGGATGCCTGTGCTGTTGCGGCGCCTGCGGCCACGTATTCCTTTGCCAGGGTTGAAATAGTCACCTGGCTGGTGTGCTCGGTGCGCCCCCAGTCTGTACGGTTCCTGAACACTCCTGCAATAAATATGGGCAGACGAAGTATGACCAGGAAGGGTTGCAGGAAAGACGCGGCAAAAATGTCTGGGGATGCAGGTTCCTTTAATAGTCCCCACAAACGGTAACTGACCAGGAAAAAAATAAAAATAATTTTTACGATTATACCGGTATCACAGAACTGGTTGTAAAGCCAGATGAACAGGTTAAAAGAGTCTCTTGTATAGAACATGAGCGCTGTCATAAAGGCAATAATCGGTAACCGGTAGGCTTTTATGCAGTAGAGCCCCCCATCTAACGCTTTAAGGTCCAGGTGGAGAACCGCCCGCGCCCATAGTCCGGCCAGGTGCAACCTGGCGGTATCAAGTGTGCCGCGGGTCCAGCGGATATTACGTTTCATGTACTGGCGCAGGTTGGACGG
>MGVB01000018.1:8685-18134 GCA_001800275.1 Elusimicrobia bacterium RIFOXYA12_FULL_57_11 | reverse complement strand
ACCAGAACGAGCCTGGACAAACTATATGTGAATGAACTCATATGGAAAAAATTAACCTGGCCGATAAAAATCTATCTCTTAAAAGTTTAAAATAAATGGCAGTTTACAGCACCGGAACATGAACACCAAAGAGAAGACCGCTCTCCCTTGCGCCGCAAAACGTCCCGGGCGCAGCCGGACATTGATACTTTTAACCTACAACGAACTTGAAGGGTCAACCCAGCTGTATGACAGTATCCCCTGGCAATGTGCCGACGAGACCTTTGCCGTGGACGGCGGCTCCACGGACGGCACGATAGAGTTTTTAAGATCCAGGGGGTTGCGCGTGGTGGGACAGGACCGCCGCGGCCGCGGCCGCGCTTTCCAGATAGGTATGGGGGAAGCCAGCGGCGACCATGTGGTATTTTTCAGTTCTGACGGCAACGAGAACCCCGCGGACATACCTAAACTTTTTGAAAAGCTTGAAGAAGGCCGCGATCTTGTAATAGCTTCACGGATGATGCACGGCGCTTCAAACGAAGAGGATGTTAAATTCATACGGCTGCGGAAATGGGTAAACCTCGCATTTACCCTTGCCGTAAATGTTTTATGGAACCGCGGACCTTATATCACCGATACTATCAACGGATTCCGCGGCATAAGCAAACACGCTTTTTCAAGACTTAAATGCCGCACCGACGGCTTTGACATCGAGTTTATGATGACGATCCGGGCGGTTAAACTTGGGCTGAAAATAACCGAGATCCCCACCCATGAGGGCACCCGTATAGGCGGCGTGAGCACGGCAGAATCATGGCCCACAGGACTATTGTTCGTAAAACGACTGTACAAGGAAATAGCGCTCGGCAGTGATTTTTAGCGAACAATCAGGAGCCGAGAGCCTTCCGGAAACTGGCAAAGCGCGGGATTTTTCAGTTAGACCGCTCTAGCGCGGCGCAAGAAGGTATAAAACAGCCTCCGGATAGCGCTGCACCTCGCGCGGAGGCAAGAACCGGTTTGCTTCAATTCCGCTCTCCGCAATAATTCTTTCAAGAGGCCAGTAACCCGGATTGTGCGCCACAGCAACCCAGAACCTGAGGGCTTCACGCGGTTCAGAAGTCAAATATTTGTCAGAAGTCCCCTGCAGCGAAAAGTAATATTTAAACGGCCATTCTCCCAGCAAATAATACAAAACACGATCGCCAGGCTGAAGCCGGCTCCGCAGCGTAGCGGCAACGGCCCGCGCATCGCGCCATACCCCGGTCTCATCGGAATACGGAATTACGCCACTCTGCGTTACCTGTCTGCCCAGCCCGGCCGCCAATCCAAGCGCCAGCAATGCCCATGCAAATTCTTTACGAGGCCCCAGGCGGGCCGCCAGCGGCGCCAGCGCCAGACATATGCCCACTGCGGCGAGCATGAAACACACAGGCAATAAAAACGCCCACACCCGGGCAAAAGGCGCCACATGCTGGGCCGCCAGCACCGGAACCAGAAACAGCACAGCCGCGGTCGCCAATGATACCGGATAGCGGCTCACTCTACTGTTGGCTAACACAGCCGCCGCCGCCCCGCCAGCCAGAAGTGCCACAAGCGGCAAAGGTATTTGCCCTGTCCACCTCAACCCGACTTCCCGCAACGTTGCCAGGAATGCGGCCGCAAATTCCCTCCAGGGCAGCGGGAACACATAGTAGTTATTGGTTACCACCACTTTCAATCCGCAAACCGTTATAACAGGCCCATACAGTACCGCGGCCAATAAGCATGACAATGCGGTATACCCCGATATCCGTCCTATGCCCCCCGCCCATTGCGCACGCGGCTGGCTGACAATCGTCATCAGGCACAGCCACATAGCAACCATACCAAGCGGATAAAGCATAACAGGAACGGTAAACAGACCCAGCATCCCCAGAATGGCGTAAGCCAGCCAACCGGCCCGGTTGCGGCTGCGGTAAAGATAGGTAGCAAGGGTGAGAAGCAGCAGGAATGCCAGGCAAATCATTGTGTAGCCCCTGGCGTTGACGGAATACCCCGCCAACACTGAAGAAGCCGCGACCAGGGCAGCAGTCACCAGAGCGGGCGCTTTACCATAGAATCTCCGGGCCGCAAGGTACACCGCAGGTACGCACGCTACCCCGGCCAGAAAGGCAGGCATCCTCAACACCCACGGCTGGTTGCCCAGCAACAACGAGAATCCCCGCACCATAAGGGTATGCAGGGGGTGATTGTTAGGTATATTGGGAGATATTATCAGCGCCTGATAGAACGGCTTTGAAGCGTACAGCATGTAAGTCGCGGCTTCATCAACACGAATAGGCTGCGACAGGTACACCGCGCGGACCGCGGCGCCTGTGAGTGTAATGACAAGCAGCGGCCACAGCGTCAGCGGCTCACGGAGCAGCCCTCTCCACAATCTCACAGTTTCACGCCATATGACGCGAAATCCCTCCCGCAGCGCCGCAACGCTCACAATTATACGCCTGCGGACCAGCACCAGTACCAGCGCCGCCAACATGAACGCTGCGCCCCCTATCCCCGCGCCATGCGCCAGGGTCTGGCAAGCCTCCCTGGTAAAACAAGATAACCTTATATCAGTTGAAAACCGGGCGGCACCGCTCATTCCATACCGGGACAGCTGCACCGACGCTACAAGCAGGCCAATACCCGCCACCGCGGCCGCAGCCACGCACGCCCACACCACCAGCATATTGCGCTTGTCCGGCCCGGTCATGCCTGTGCCCGGAATCGGCCTTTAGAGGAAAACCGGAGAATTGTTAACACAAAACAGCACCCGATAAAGTTCCCTGCACCCCCGCCTGTCAGCCGGACGCTCAAGGCGCCACCGCCTCCGGATTGGCGGCCGCCGGTTTTGCGGCATCCGCAGCAGGGACGGGTTTGTCCGCCGGCAATTTCTCGATGGCCTCTTTGGCTTCCGGCAGGAAGACGCTTTCCGGGTTATCCTTTATGAACTTTTCAAAGGCGGCTTTGGCGCCCTTATTATCACCGTCCAGTACAAGTTGCACGGCGTCGGTAAGCTGCTTGCGCTCCGCTTCCAGCTTTTTCTGGGCGGCGTCGGAAACCCCGCCTTTCCAGTAAAGCGCCCTGGCGTCGCTGCCCTGTTTGGCGCCGCGCACCGCTGCCACGGCCGACACCCTGTTCTTTGATTCCAGTTTTTTCTGCACCTTTGTCTTAAGACCCTTCATAAGATTCTCATACCAGCTGTTCCCGGCGTCAGCGGCGTACGCGGCATTAACCGAAAACAGCAGAGCAAGAGTTAAAAGTATTTTTCTCATATGTATCTCCTTACCTGTATAACCAAAGCGCTACTTAAGCAGCTTGTCCCCTATATTTTTTACGCCCGGGTCGATCTTGGCAGCCCTGTCGGCGAAAGCTTTAACGTCGTCCTTCTTGCCCTGCTTGTCCGCCACCCGGGCCAGGTTCAACCAGATCTCGGCGTCGTACGGGTCAGCCTTGGCCGCGGCGAAATACTTCTTATGCGCCTCTTCGTATTTCCCCTGCTGGAAGGACATGTTGCCCAGGTTATTAAGCGCGGCCGCGTTAAAGGGCTCTTTCTCCAGCACCTTGTTAAAGGACTTTTCGGCGTCGCCGGCCTCACCCTGCTTCGCCGAGAGGAGGCCCATATTCAGGTTTGCGTCCAGGTCCTCCGGGTTCTCAAGCAGTATGCGGCCGAAGTATTCCTTGAAGTAGTTGTAGCGGGCCTTGAGCAGCGCCGCAACGCTGCCCTGCACCCTGGCCAGGAACTTGCCCTTGTCCGGGTAATTCTCGTCGGAAGTTTCCGGCAGCGTCACAGGCTCAAACTCGGCCCAGGCGCCGCGCACCTCTATCACTTTCACCTCTTTTTCGTTCTGGCGGTAGAAATCGGCCGCGTGTTTTATGGCGTCATACATATCCTTGCCCGCCATCGTCACCTCAAGGCCTACCCAATAAGTGTTGGCGTACTTTATGAGGTACTCGGCCGGGAGGCCGGCCTCGCGCGCGTCGGTGGCTCCGGTGTCGAACATCAGGGAGATGTGCGCCGGGTAGTCCAGCAGGGCCGTCCTCACGCCCGCCGCCTCGAAGATGGCCGCGAATAGCGCGGTCAGGTCGTCGCAATCGCCGCTCTTCAGCTTCAGCGTGCTGCGCGGGAACTGCACCGTGTCCAGCACCTGCTCCGCGGAGGACGAAGACTTAAGCGCCGCGTAGGGGCTTACCGGGTCGGCCAGGTAGCTGAGCCCCTGCTCCCCAAGGGCCTCCCATACCATGAGCGCGGTAACGATACTTTCGTTGAGGTCGGAAGCCGCTTCCTCCACTTTGCCCTTCTCGTTAAGAGCGAAACGGCTGAACCCGAACACCGGGGTATCCTTCGGGGTTATGAAGTTAGCCAGGCGCTGGGGTTTATCCCATACTATGGCGTTTTTTGAAAGCATCTTTATTGGCCTGTTGAGCGTGGAGGTCTTCTCCACTCCGTCCTGGTACCAGGTCACCGTAAGCTGGCACTGCACGGGGGTATCCTCCGTAATATTCAGCACCCGGTTATTCAGCGTCGCCACGATGTTAACTTCCGCTTTGGCATGCGGGGCTATGGTGCCCTCAACCATGGCGTCCGTGGGGAAGTCCATGAAATCCTTCAGGAAGAAGGAAACCTTGACGTTGCTGAATTCGTTTTCCGTGTTGTTCTGTATGGCTATGCGGCCCAGGGGGTTTTTAAGGTAATGCTTATAATTGGCCGAGAACACATAATTCAATTCTACCGGGATTATTTCCATGGGTGCCAGGTTCCTGTTCTCCGCGGCGGCTGCGGGTTCCGCCGCCTTGGGCGCGTCGGGGCCCTTGAAATAAACCACGGCGGCGTCCGACAGGCCGCCCGCCACCCCGCTCACGGAAACCCCGGAGACGTAGTAAAAATAGGTAGTATCCGGAGTCAGCGCGGAATCGGAGAATTTCATTTCCTTAGGGGCGCCGGCATCCTTGAGCTCGCCCTTTTCCCCGGCAGCCCTGTAGACCCTGAACCCGCCGGTCCAGGCGTTGGATCTGGCGGCCCACGAGAGGTCCACTTTGCTCTTGCCGGCCTCCGCCTTAAGCGCGGAAGGCGCCTCGGGCAGGTAGCTTATGTCGAAAGACACTATGCGGGCGTTCTCCATATCGGAAATAAATATCCGGTCATTGCGGAACGCCAGATTCTGCGGCGTCCAGAGTTCCCGCTCACCGCGGCCCTTGGCGAAGAAGCTGGCGGTAAACTTGCCGGCGGCGTCGAAGATCTTCACGTTGAAGCTGCCCTTGTCCAGAATATAGAAGAACCCCTTATTGTCGTAAATGAGCGCGGCCGGGTCCTGCAGGTTGCCGGAATCGTCCCACAACCTGAGGAATTTACCCATCGCATCCGTCACCACGACTTTTTTCAGCACGGAGTCCAGTATATATACGTTCTTGTTCTCGTCGCAGCGCACGGCCACCGGGTTCACCAGTGAGATGTTCCCGAGTTCCGGGCCTACGGCAAAAAGGAACATCCCGTCGGGGCTGAAAGCTTTTATTTTTTTGTTCTTTGTGTCGGCCACATAGATATTGCCCTTGGAATTCACGGACACGGAGGACGGGTTACGGAACTGTCCTTCGCCTGAACCGCTTTCCCCGAACATGTTGGAATAGGTACCGTCCGGGTTGAAGACCTGCACGCGGTCATTACCGCTGTCCGCCACGTAAATCATGCCTTTCGAGTCCACGAAGATCCCCCGCGGGTTCTTCACCTGCCCCTGGCCGGGCCCGGTCCTGATAAGCGTCTTTTTCGTGCCGCCCTCCAGCAGAACTATCTCTTTGGCTTCCGGGAGATAGGCGACTATGCTATTTTGCGGGGTCACGGCGAAAACGTCGGCTTTGAACGGGTATTTGGCGGCCGGACCCTTTACGGTGAACCGGTCCAGCACGCTCGCGCGCGCCAGGCGCGAGCCGCCCTCGGTACCGTCCAGCCTTATGGCCACCACTTTCTTATTTTCCTCGTCGCAAAGATACAGGCTGCCGGAATCGTCCACAGCAATATCCGTCAGCTTCTTAAATTCGCTCTTCCCCTTGCCCCGGGTCCCAAAAGTTCCCACGACCTCACCTGAACCCGCGACTTCCCGCACCTTGCCCTCTTTGGCGCTTATAACGTAAAGAAAACCATTCATATCCGGAGCGGCGCCGTCGTTGGGCATGGGATACTCCCGGATGAGCTTGCCTGTACGGTCGTATTTCTGAACCAGGGCCAGCCCCGGGTCGGAAACGTACACATCACCGGAGTAACTGAGAGCTATTTTAGCGGGGTTGAGTTTCGTAACACCGTCGGCCTTGGCCACCGGGAAACCGTAAAGATATATGCCGTCGGCGTTAAAGACGTCCACCCTGGAATTGCCGGTATTGGAAACATATACCCGGGAATCCGGCCCATAAGCCACGCCGCGCGGTTCTCTCAGCTGGCCGGGCGCCTGGCCCTCAGCCGCAAAAGCCCACAGGGACTTGCCTTCCGTGTCGAACACTACTATCCTTGACCCGCCGGTATCCGCCACATAAAGGCGGCCGCCGCCTAAAGCCAGGGCCTGCGGGCCCTTAAGGCCGGCCTCGGCTTTTTTCACCATTTTCCCCTCGGCGTCAAAAATAAAAACGCAGTTGGCCTTAGCGTCCGCCACATAAACTTTGCCTTCGGCCACCGCTACCGCGGAGATCTTCATAAAAGCCGGGTTAAGGAGCTGACTCTTCCATTCAACACTCTCGTAGGCGCCGGCACCAGCTGCCGTAAAAACCATCATAAAAGAAAATATTAAAGCGCGGTTGAACATACGGCCTCCAGGCATTCGTTTGTATCTTGCAAGACTATTTTATTATATTTTCCCGCTTTTATCACGGCCGACCAGCTATTATTTTTACTTATACTGCTATTAGGGAGAAAGCTCTTGCCATAAGGTATTGTAATTACTTAAGATAATTCAGCGGGGACGGGCGTTCCGCCGCTTTGCCGGGGAACAACACATTTTTACCGTTTTTAGGAGCCATGCAATGGATATCACTTTCATCAAGCGTTTTGCCTTCACCTCCATAGGCAGAAAAGTCATTATGGCCGTCTCAGGCCTGCTCCTGGGCGGATTTATGCTGGTACACCTGGCAGAAAACCTGCTGCTCTTTAAAGGCGAAGCCCTCTACAACGCCTGGGTTGATTTTTTGATATCGAACCCGGTAACGCCATTCCTGGAGATCGCCCTGGCGGTCATATTCGTGACGCACATAATAACGGGCGTCTGGGTGCGGATAGAGGATTTCATTAACGCGCCCGGAGGCTACGAGGTCCGCAAGTGGCAGGGCGGGCGGACAATAGGTTCGGCCACAATGCTTTACACCGCCGCGGCCATACTGGCCTACCTGGCTTACCACCTGCTGACCTTCCGCTTCGTGGACCACTCCATGGGCTTTTACCAGATGGTGACCTCCGCTTTCCGCATGCCGGTATTCGTGGCCGTTTACGTGGCCGGCTCGGTTGCGCTGGCCCTGCACCTCAGCCACGGCATGCAGAGCGCTTTCCAGACCCTGGGGCTGAATCATCCCAAGTACACTCCGCCTATAAAGATTCTGGGCCTGCTTACGGCTGCGGCCATGACAGGCTTCGCGCTGATCTCTGTTTATTACCTGCTGGGCATAGATCTGAAAACCGCCCAGAGCGGCTGTGAAATGGTGGTTATACAGTAGCGGGGCACGAAGCGACCACCGGGCACAGAGCGTATATTTCCCTACTTTGTCCGCTCCAGTTTGTTTTTAACCGTTAGCAGTGGAGGGTACCATGAAACTTGACGCTAAAATACCGGCCGGCCCGATAGAAAAAAAGTGGGATTCCCATAAATTCGATCTTAAACTGGTAAACCCCAGCAACCGGCGCAAATTCGACGTACTCATAGTCGGCTCGGGCCTAGCCGGAGCATCGGCCGCCGCTTCGCTGGGGGAACTGGGCTATAATGTAAAAGTTTTTACGCTCCATGACTCGCCACGACGGGCACATTCGATAGCCGCGCAGGGCGGCATAAACGCGGCCAAGAACTATCCCAACGATGGAGATTCCGTGTGGCGCCTGTTCCACGACACCGTTAAAGGCGGCGATTACCGCGCCCGCGAAGCCAACGTCTACCGGCTGGCCCAGATCTCCAACCAGATCATAGACCACTGTGCGGCTATAGGCGTGCCCTTCGGCAGGGAATACGGCGGCCTGCTGTCGAACCGTTCTTTCGGCGGCGCACAGGTCTCGCGCACATTTTATTCAAGGGGCCAGACGGGGCAGCAGCTGCTGTTAGGCGCCTACTCCGCGATGATGCGCCAGGTGGCGGCCGGCACGGTAACCCTGCTGCCCCGCCGTGAAATGGTGGATGTGGTCATAAAGAACGGGCAGGCGCGCGGCATAACCGCCCGCAATCTGCTGACTGGCGAGATAGAATCCTACGCGGGCCACGCGGTACTGCTGTGCACTGGCGGCTACGCCAACGCCTTTTACCTTTCCACCAACGCGGCTTCCTGCAACGTGTCGGCCGCCTGGGCGGCCTTTAAGCGCGGGGCCGGCTTCGCTAACCCGTGCTTCACGCAGATACACCCCACCTGCATCCCGCGCTCCGGAGAACATCAGTCCAAACTCACCTTAATGAGCGAAAGCCTGCGTAATGACGGCCGGGTCTGGGTACCCAAAGCCAAAGGCGACGCCCGCCAGCCCAACGACATACCGGAAGCCGAGCGGGATTACTTCCTTGAACGGCGCTACCCCGCGTTCGGCAACCTTGTTCCGCGCGACATCGCCTCCCGGGCGGCCAAGACCGTAGTCGACGCCGGCTTCGGGGCCGGGGCCACCGGGCAGTCGGTCTACCTGGATTTCCGTGACGCCATAACCCGCAAAGGCGCCGACAAGATAAAAGACGCCTACGGAAACCTCTTCGACATGTACTACCAGATAACCGACGAGAACGGATACAAGACCCCCATGCGCATCTACCCCGCCCCGCACTACACCATGGGCGGCCTCTGGGTGGATTACAACCTGATGACCACTATCCCCGGACTGTTCGCCATGGGAGAGGCTAATTTCTCGGATCACGGGGCCAACCGCCTGGGCGCCAGCGCGCTGATGCAGGGGCTGGCGGATGGCTTTTTCATAGCGCCTTCCACTGTAAGCGGCTATCTGGCTTCCGGCAAATTCGAAACGGCGGCCCCCGGCGACAAGGAATTCTCCGAGTCCGCCGCCCAGATACAGGAACGCATCAACCGCCTGCTCGCGGTAAAAGGTAAAAAACCCCCCTCCGAGCTGCACCGGCAGCTGGGCAACGTAATGTGGCACGACGCAGGCATGGGCCGCAGCGAAACCAGTCTCAAGAAAGCCATGAAAAAAATCCCCGAAATACGGGAAGAGTTCTGGAAAAACATCGCCGTCTCGGGGAGCGCCGGGGATTTCAACCAGCCCCTTGAAAAAG
>MGVB01000018.1:481-8671 GCA_001800275.1 Elusimicrobia bacterium RIFOXYA12_FULL_57_11 | reverse complement strand
GACTTCATTGAATTCTCCGAGCTTTTCGTAAGGGACGCCCTTGAAAGGAAAGAATCCTGCGGCGGTCATTTCCGCGACGAATCCTGTACCGCTGAAGGCGAAGCCAGGCGCGACGACGAGAACTTTTCGCACGCCTCGGTATGGGAATACCAGGGGGAAGGCAGGGCCGCCCTGCTCAACAAAGAACCGCTTACCTTCGAGCACATTAAAATGGCGGAACGGAGCTACAAATAAGGCTGAAACGCTTACACCGGAGGGTTTACAATGAACGAACAAGGGAATTTTTCAGTTACCGTGCGCGTCTGGCGGCAGGCAGGCCCGGAAGAACCCGGCAAAATGGTCTCCTACCCCGTCAGGGACGTTTCCCCGGACATGTCTTTTCTTGAAATGCTGGACATCCTTAACGACAACCTGCTGAAAACGGGCGAACAGCCCATAACTTTTGAAAGCGATTGCCGTGAAGGCATCTGCGGCAGCTGCGGGCTGGTGGTCAACGGGGACGTCCACGGGCCCGATGAACATTCCACCGTATGCCAGCTTCACATGCGCAGGTTCAAAAACGGCGACGTTATAACGGTGGAACCCTGGCGCGTAAAAACGTTCCCGGTGCTGAAAGACCTGGCCGTGGACCGCAGCGCGCTGGACCGCCTGATAGCCGCCGGAGGCTTCATCTCCACGGACACCGGAGCCGCCCAGGACGCCAACTCCGTAGCCGTGGAAAAAGACGATGCCGAAGAAGCCATGGACGCCGCCGCCTGTATCGGCTGCGGCGCCTGCGTTGTGGCCTGCCCCAACGGAGCGGCCATGCTTTTTACCGGAGCAAAAGTGTCCCACCTGGCGCTGCTGCCGCAGGGCGGGCCGCAAAGGACGCAGCGAGCGCTGGGCATGGTTGCCGCCATGGACCGCGAGGGCTTCGGGAACTGCTCCAACGAATACGAATGCGAAGCGGTATGTCCCAAAGACGTTAAAGCGGCCAACATCGCCCGCCTGAACAGGGAATTCCTGCTTGCGAACCTGACAGCGAAGCGGTAACTCCGCGGGCGGAAGGCCGGGAAGCCCGGTCGTTTTCTGACCGGCCGATATGCTCCTACTGAATAACAGGGTATTAATTCTCCTGCCCGCCGCGCTGGCCCTGACGGCCTGCGCGGGCATTCCCAGGGTTGAAAAAATAAAGACGCCCCCCTATCTTTCAATCCAGGTAGGCCATCATGACACGCTCGGCGAGTTTCTGGTGATCACCCCCTCTTTCAACATACTGCTGCCTGAAACCGACCGGGAGCAGCTCTCCTACCTTGAGACGCAGGTGGCAAGCTTCGACAGGACGAGGCTCTACAAAGACAACAGTTACGGCGCCGACAGAACGATCCCTACCAATGACAAAAAAATCGTATCCGAAAATATGACCCGGTACGGCAGGACCACAAAAGTGACCCCGGAAGCCCTCACCATTTCCGCCAAGTTCATCCCGGGAAAAAACCCGAGGATAGTGCTCACCGCCAACCCGAATATCCTTGACGGAGACGGCACGCTGCATTTCTCGCTGGAAGAGCAGGCCGGCCCTAAAGCGCTGAAAAACACCGCCAGGATCAAACTGCTGCCGCAGGAAAGCGATGCGGCCGCGGAGCCTTCCGTTGTCCCCGCCATAAAAAAAACCGCCAGCATACGCGCCTACCTTCAGAAGAAGTACGGCAAAACGGTAAAACTTAAGCGGGGCGGGGCGGTAGTGAGCGCCTCTGGCAAACCCATGGTCGTTGTTGAAGTGGAACTAACGCTTTTCCTTGAAACCGCCAGGGTCACGTTCAACGGGACGATCAAAAACCTGGGGCGGGAAAAAATATGGGCTACCTATTACTTTCCCAACCTTACCTACCGCAAAGGCAGGGACTGGTTCACTTTCACCACCCGGCAGTTCGCCGATTCCGCCAAAGGCCGGGACATGAGCGCCTACTATATTTCCACCGGGACCGAAAAAAAATTCCAGTTCACCACGGACCCGGAGCTGCAGGTACTGGTTTACGATTCTTCGCTGAAAAAAGTGGCCGCCCGCAACGCCTTCTCCTCAAAAGAAGAGGACGACCTGCTGAAATTCGAGATCCTGGAAAAGTACCTGGCCGACAGCCCCGAGGTGAGGCTGGAAGTATTCCCCGACAAGCGCATCTGCGCTGACTGCGGCGTAAGATTATACTGAGTGTTGAGGCGCTATTCATGA
This sequence comes from Elusimicrobia bacterium RIFOXYA12_FULL_57_11, assembly GCA_001800275.1. GTDB lineage: Bacteria > Elusimicrobiota > Elusimicrobia > Elusimicrobiales > UBA9959 > UBA9959. The sequence continues at coordinate 6,462 of MGVB01000018.1, read as the reverse complement.
CAAAAACCGGCCCGGACTTCACCTACCACGAACTTTTTGAAATGACGCGGCCGGCGGCGAAGTTCCGCCTGTTATCCAAAGAAGGCGTAAAAACGATAAAAGCCGGGCACAGGGAGATACTTAAAATCGCGCCCGCGGCGCTGGTGCGCCTCGCCCGCGAGGCCTTCCGGGACGCCTCTTTTTTGCTGCGCCGCCGGCACAACGAGCAGGTAGCGGCCATTTTCTCCGACCCTGAAGCTTCCGAAAACGACAAGTTCCTGGCCTTCTGCCTGCTGGACAACGCTGCCATTGCCGCGGGGTTCGAACTGCCATTCTGCCAGGATACCGGCACCGCCACGGTAGTGGCAAAAAAAGGGGAACAGGTGTGGACCAACTCCAACGACGAGGAACTTCTTTCGCGGGGGATCAGGGAAACCTACACCAGGGAGAACCTGCGGTACTCGCAAACGCTAGCCCTGAATATGTATGAAGAAAAGAACTCCGGGGACAACCTGCCGGCGCAGATAGACATTTACGCCAAACCCGGCATGTCCTACGAGTTTCTTTTTGTGGCTAAAGGCGGAGGCTCGGCCAATAAGACCATGCTTTTCCAGGAAACAAAAGCCACGCTGACACGGGAGAAACTTAAACCCTTCCTGATAGAAAAAATGAAATCTTTGGGCACCGCCGCCTGCCCGCCCTATCACATGGCGTTCGTAATAGGCGGAACCTCCGCGGAAATGTGCCTGAAGACGGTAAAACTGGCTTCCACCGGCTATCTGGACGGCCTCCCGGACACCCCCGGGGATTTTGGCCGCGCCTTCCGCGACGGAGCACTGGAGGCGGAACTTCTTGAGGCGGCCCGCCGGTCCGGTTACGGCGCGCAGTTCGGCGGCAAATGCTTCGCCCATGACATACGCGTCATACGCCTGCCGCGCCACGGTGCGTCGGCGCCCATAGGCATGGGCGTCTCCTGCTCCGCCGACAGGAACATCCTGGGCCGCATAGACAGGGACGGCGCGTGGCTGGAAGAACTGGACCGCGACCCCGCGGGCCTTATCCCCAAAGAGGTCAGGGCGCGGTTTTCAGCCTGCTCCGGCTGCGTAAACGTTAATCTTGACCGGCCCATGGCGGAGATCCTCTCCGGACTTTCAAAGCATCCGCCGGGAACCAGGCTTTCCCTCAGCGGCCGCATAGTAGTGGCCCGCGACCTCGCCCACGCGCGCTTCAAAGAACTGCTGGATAGCGGAGTAAAATTGCCGGAGTACCTTACCCGGCACCCGGTTTATTACGCGGGCCCCGCCAAGCAGCCGGCAGGCAAACCCTCAGGCTCCTTCGGCCCCACCACCGCCGGCCGCATGGACTCGTACGTCAGCCTGCTGCAGGCAGAAGGCGCCTCCATGATAATGATAGCCAAAGGCAACCGCTCCCGGGCCGTAACGGATGCCTGCAAAAAATACGGCGGCTTCTACCTCGGCTCTCCCGGCGGCCCGGCCGCCCTGCTGGCGGAGCGCCACATTAAAAAAGTGGCGCCTCTTGACTACCCGGAACTGGGCATGGAAGCGGTGTGGGCCATAGACGTGGAAAACTTCCCGGCCTTTATCCTGGTGGACGACAAGGGCGGGGATTTTTACGGGACCTGTAACGGATGAAGCATCAGCATTTCCTGCCGTTTTTCCTTGTCCTCGCGGCGTCTTATCTGGGCCTGCATTTTTACGCCGCCCGCTGGCTGATTAAACACTTCTCGCTCCCCTCTTCCCCCGCCGCCTGGCTGCGCGCGGCATTTTTAATGGCCGCTTTTTTCGCCCCTTTCACCATGTACCTTAAAAGGCAATGGCATACGCCGGCGCTTGAGCCCCTTTATACCGCCGGCTATGCCTGGATGGGGGTGATACTGCTGGCCGCTTTTATTTTTGCCTGTTCGGACCTGGCGGGCCTGGTGGCGCGCCGTACCGGGGCGACCGGCGACCTGCGCGTGGCGCAGGCCGCGATAACCGTATTCTTTTTAACGCTCGCCTGGGCTTTTTACTGCGGGCTTAAAGCGCCGGACATCAAACATATAACCCTGGCGTTTAAAGACCTGCCGCCAGCCCTGGAGGGCTACAAGATAGCCCAGGTTTCCGACATGCATATAGATTCTCAATGGAAACTGCGCCGGTTCTCTGCCCTGATAGAAAAAATAAATTCAGCCGCCCCCGACCTGGTGGTAATAACGGGAGACCTCATAGACCCCGGCATCACCTGCCTGGAGAACCCCGCGGCGCTGACCGCAAAAATACAAAGCCGGCACGGCGTATTCGGCTCGCCTGGCAACCATGAATATTATTACGGCCTTGAGCGGGCGCTGGCCTGTTACAAAGCTTTCGGCATAACCCCGCTGGTCAACGAGGCCGCCGACCTTGCAGACCTGCGGCTTATAGGCCTGGGGGATATCCGCACGGAGAACGCTTCGGAAACTGACGTTAAAAACCTGCTCCTTAAATATAAAACAGGGAAATTCACAATAATACTGTCACATCAGCCGCTGTATTACCCTTCAATGGCTGAAACCGGAAACTACCTGGTCCTTTCCGGCCACACACATAAAGGGCAGATCTTTCCTTTCCATATTTTGACAAAATTATTCTACAGGCATTTTTACGGGACCCACCGCATAAAGGAAAGCGTTTTTCATGTCACTTCCGGCGCCGGCACCTGGGGCCCCCCCATGCGCTGGCTGGCCCCCGCAGAAATACCTCTAATAACCCTTACCCGCCTGCCCTAAAACTTCACCCTAACCCGGCGGAATAAACACGGACATCCACCCGGAAACAATAAGGGATTAACCCCGCAAACAAACCAGGTTTTAATGTTCGCCGCGCAGCAGCAGGCGGGTTAAATTACGTACCGTTTTCAGCGAGGTCAGCACGGCATCGGCGAAAGGCGGGGCGGCAGGTGAGGCGTCCGAGAATTTCTCTATAACACAAAGACCGTTGCCTATCCCTTCAAGCAGCACCGGCTGTATAGCCTGGCCGTAAGCCGCGTCCCAGCTGCGTACGTATTTTTTTTCCATACCTTCTCTGTTGGCGTCATCCAGCACTATATAACCGCCCGGCGCCACCGCCTGGAAAACGTCATAAAATACGGCTTCGCGCCCATAGTCATGATGCGGCGCGTCTATCAAGACCAGGTCGAAGGGCCCCAGCGCCCCGATAAGGCCTTCCGGCAGGCTGTAGGACAACAACAGCTTTGAATTGGCGAACTTCGGCCTTAGCGGGGCCACCCGGAACTCAACCCGGGCCTGGCAGCCGGAACCGTCAAAAGCCTCTTTCGCCATAGCAGAATAACGCGGAGAATCGTCTATGGAAAGCAGGTAATTATCCTGGACCGCGGCAATTTCACGCGCCATCATTAAAGTGGAAAAACCCGAGCCGAATTCCAGTATCCGAGTGGCTCCCAGGGCGCGCACGAACGCGGCCAGAAAGCGGCAGGAGGCGGGATCCAGCGCCCACGAACCGGGGTACTCAAGCCTGGAAACCGGGACCTTGTCCATTTCCGCCACCGCTGCTGCGATATAAGGGTTCATAGTTTATAGCCAGTCCACGGCACGCGGGCCGCAATTGAGCAGAAGATCCAAAGCCGACATGTCAGGTTCGAAACCGGGGAAAGCCTGCTGGTATTCCTGCGGCTGGAACTCCTGCCAGGATAATTTTATGCCGGCGGCGGAAAAAATCCCGGGAACCAGGTAGCTTTTAGCCCCGGCGCCCGAAAGGTATTCGCCGGCGCCGGCGGCGGAGCAGAGCAGCGCCAGGCGCGCGCTGGAGGCTTCCGCCACCTTGAACCCGGAGGAGAACCTGACCGGTGTTTTTATGCCGAACGCGTCTTTCAGGAAATTAATGGTAGCCAGGGAAAGGTCCGCCAGCAGCCTGTAATCCCCGTTATAGAGCGTCTCCAGCCCCGGCAGGTGCTCCTTGAAGAAAGGGGCATGCGCGTAGTTAAGTTTTATGGCCCGCAGGTGGGTCGCCCGCCACGCCGCGGAATTATCAACCTCCACTTCGTTTATCTTCTGTGAAAACCTGCCTTTAGAAATTACCGGGACCGTCAGGTACTGCCAGCCGCGCGCGCCACGTATGCGGTTACGGTTCTGGAACTCCCGCTTTTCGAACTGCACGTCGTCCAGGTAGATGAAAACATCGGACGCGCGCATTTTCGCAAAGAATCTCAATCCCGGCCAGTAGTGTAGTTGGTGTATAGCTGCTTTCATTTGCGGGCCGTAATAATAAGGGCGGAACCTGCCAGCACCCTGCCAAAAGTCACAATCCAGAGCGCCTGGGCCAGGTAATAGTATAGGAATTTAATGGCGCCGGTTAAAAACCGCCCGAAACGCCCGCCCGTGCGATAAGGGTCGCCGGACGTCGGCAGGGAGTTGCGGACCTTTATATCTCTGAAACCCGCCTTCCCGAGCATGCACCGCAGCGAGGCCGCGGTAAAATTAAAACCGTGCATTACCGACGGGCGCAGCCCGGCAAGCAGGCCTTTTTGTTCCAGCGCCCGCATAAAGACGTGAAACGCCGCGTTAAATTCCCTTATCACCACAATGCCGCCCGGCCTGAGTATCCGGTGCAATTCCGCCGAAGCCGCAAGCGGGTCAGCCATCTGCGAAAAAACCTCGAAGGCCGTTACGGCCCCGTAAGAATTTTCCGGAAGGCTTAGCTCCGTCACCGGCCGGGTATGGACAGCAAAACCCCTTTTAACCGCCGCCCGGGCAGGGCCGGGCGCAATCTCTACGCCTTCCGGGTCCCAGCCTGCACTTTTGGCGGCCGTCAGAAAGTCACCATACGCAGAACCCACGTCCAGAAGTTTTCCTTTTGCCGCGAATTGCCGGTTTAAAAATCCAAGACTGAAGGCAAAAAGCCTCCGCTTCGAAGCCCCGTAAATATCCGCTTCCGTCCCCGCGGCGTATGCCGGTTCAGCGGAATGTTTTTCAGCCTGCCATACCAGCCCGCAGCCGCCGCAGCCGGCAAAGCCCGGACCGGGTTCATAGGCGGGCCAACCGCCGCACACCGGGCATGAGCTTTCAGTCATCTGGTGTTGGCCGCCTCATACAGGACTTTTTCCACCTCTGCGGCGTATTTATCCCAGGAATAGTTCAGTTCTATAAAAGCCCGGCAGCGCCCGCGCAGCGCCGCCTTGTCCTGAACCGGGGCGGCCATAAAATCTATTATACCGCTGGCTATAGCCCCGGGGCTTTCATCCTTCAGCAGGAACTCTCCCCCGAAACCGCCCAGCACCTCCACGTTGGCGGCCACCGGGGTGGCCAGCACGGGGGTACCGCAGGACAGGGCCTCAAGCGTTACAAGGCCGAACCCTTCAAGCAGCCGCGTCGGCAGAACAAAAAGGTCAGCGCACTGGTAATACAGCGGGAGGTCGGCTTCCGGGATATACCCTTCAAGCCTTACATGGCCGGCCAGGCCGCGCTGCGCTATCATGCGCTCCAATTTTTCACGCAGGTAACCGCGCCCGCCTATAATAAAGAGCGCCGCCGGGCGCTGCCTGACTATTTCAGCCGCCGCCTCCACCAGGTTTTCCAGCCCCATGCGCGAAACCAGGTTCCTTACCGTAAATACCACGAACCTTTCTCCGCCTATGTTAAGTTTCCTGCGCAGCCCGGCGATATCCGCGGCCGGAAAGAATTTTGCGGTGTTTACGCCCAGCGGGACTACCCTGGAGCGCAGCCCGTGAACAGCCATCAGCTTGGCCGCCATAAAGCGGCTGGCGTTAAGGATTATCCCGGAAGACTTAAGCACATGACGCTCCGCAAGAACCCTGGCTATGGCCCCTGCTTTTACCCGCAGCGGGTTCATCCCCAGGTCGGCCCCCCTTATCGCGTATTCCTCACCCCAGGGGGAATGAAAATTATAGACGGCGGGAACGCCCTTAAAATAGCGCAGCGCGAGCGCGGCGGTGTATGGATGGTGCAGCTCCAGTACATCCACTTTGCCATAACGCTTAAGCACCATTTC
>MGVB01000018.1:0-418 GCA_001800275.1 Elusimicrobia bacterium RIFOXYA12_FULL_57_11 | reverse complement strand
ATCGAGGTTTTCCGCGGTGGGCTTGACCCCGAACACGACGTTGTGGTGGGCGGTCGCGTGAACCCGCTCCGCGAAGGAGACCGCGGAGAAGAGGCGCGCGATGTTGCGCAGCCCCTCCTTCTCCGCCTTGTCGGCGAAGATCATGTACTTCATGTGCGCCTGGCTTTCCCCCGCGAAGGCCGCCTTCAGATTCTCCGTCGTCTTCGGACCCATGATGTTTCCCTCCTGCGAGAAAGGATCGACCGGATAACATTACTGTACATCAACCGGTTCCGGATCGAAACGGATGGATTGCGAGGCGGAATCCGGGGCCCGAAAGGTGTGCGGTCCCGATCCGTCAGTCCGGGTTGCGGAAACCCGCGGCCCGTACCCCGGGCGTCTCCTGGTCGGCGTACTGGGCGAAGTTCTCCTGGAACAT
>MGVB01000017.1 GCA_001800275.1 Elusimicrobia bacterium RIFOXYA12_FULL_57_11 | reverse complement strand
ATGGTCTTGCGGATCTCCTGCGCGGCCTCGTCGGGCCCGGTGTAGCGCAGGTAGGCGGCCCCGGTGCGGCCGGCAATCTTCATCAGCGTGTTTTCGTCGAGCCGGCTTACCACGGTCTTCCCGGCGCTATCCTTCTTATACTCCATGGTATTGCCGTAGGAATCGGTCATCGGTATAAGCTCGCCGTCGGGGGTGCCTATGCCGATGGTAAAGATCTTCAGGTTCTGCTCTACGGCCGCGTCCAGCGCGGCGTTCAGCTCCGCGGAGTGGCTTTCCCCGTCGGTAATGAGCACCATCACTTTCTGTCCGCCGTAGCGCGCCAGCATGCCCAGGCTGGTGCGTATGGCCTGCGCGAAATCCGTGCCCTGCTCCGGCAGCATGCCGGGGCTCAGCGCCGTGGCGAAGTAGGTTATGGCGTCCTTGTCGGTGGTAAGGGGACATTGTATATACGCCTGCCCGGCGAAGGCGGCTACCCCTATGCGGTAATCCGCGAATTGTTCGGCTATGGCGCTCAACAGCAGGCGCGCGTTCTCCAGGCGGCTGGGCTTCAGGTCCCGGGCCGCCATGGACAGGGAAGTGTCCACCGCTATTACTATATTGCCGTTAAGTTCCGTGACCGGCGCCAGCTCAACCCCCCACTGGGGGCCTGCGGCGGCGGCCGCGGCCAGGGCCAGGGCCGCCAGCATGAGGAGGTCGCGCAGGGAGCGGCGCCGGGCGCCGGGCGCCAGGTCAAGGCTTTCTACGGAGGGGCCCAGCACCAGGCGGGCCAGGGCGCGGCGTTTTTCCTCCGCTTTGAAACGGCAGAAGACCAGCGCCGCGCAAGCGGCTGTCAGCCAGGCAAGGGCTACGGGGTATCTGAATAGGTCCATGGTATAGCTTAGGGGATAGTCCTCAAATATGTTTTTTCAAGCACGAAGATCCCCGCCAGCAGCAGCAGGGCCGGGATAAGCAGGTATTCGTAAAGGTCCCGGTAAGAAGTGAACGTTTTCGACTCAAAGGTGGTTTTTTCCAGGGAATCTATTTTAGCGTAGATGCTTTCAAGTTCGGAGTAATTCTTGGCGCGGTAAAATTCCCCGCCTGTGAGGGCGGCAATTTCACGCAGGGTGGGTTCGTCCAGATCCTCGTCTATGTAAAGCACGGGCTGCAGCGGGTTGCCGGTGGGGATTTGCGCCCGGCCTTTGCCGGCCGTGCCTATGGTGTAGATCTTTATGTCGTAGGCCAGCGCGGTCCTGGCCGCGAGGGCGAGGTCGGTTATCAGGCCGGTGTTGGAGCGGCCGTCGGTAAGGAGTATTATCACTTTGCTTTTAGCCTTGCTGTCCTTAAGGTGGTTTACGCCGGTGGCTATGGCGTCGCCGATGGCGGTGCCTTCGGCGTTGGTCATGTTAAGCCCGGCGGCTTCTATCAGCTCCAGCACGGACTGGTAGTCCAGGGTGAGCGGGCAGGTAAGCAGGGCGACGCCGCCGAATACCGTTACCCCTATGCGGTCGTTAAGGCGTTTTTTTACAAAATCCCCGGCGGCCATCTTGGCCGCGTCCATGCGGTTGTAGGGAGTGAAATCTACCGCCGCCATGCTGTAGGAGGTGTCCAGCACCAGCATGATGTCGATGCCTTCGGTGGGCGGCACTTCCCCGCGGCTGGCGGCCTGGGGCCGCGCCAGCGCCAGTATAAGCAGGCACAGCGCCAGCGCCCGTGTCCAGAAAGGCAGTATCCTGAAAAGGCGGGAACGGAGGCCAGGGTGGGCGGGCATCGGCGCGGGAACGCCGGCCGCACGCAGGCGGCGCCCGGCCTGCCCGGCGGCCAGGGCGGTCAGTATCGCCAGCGCCGGCAGCAGCAGCAGGGCCCACGGGGTCTTTAAAATTATCATTTCCCCTCCCCTTCCGCCGGCGTCCGGGATTTTTCTGCCGCGTGCGTAAAGTCCATAAGCAGGTCTTTCAGGGTTTCCGTGTCCGCCGCGGCGTCTTTGGGCTGCAGTTTAGCGAACTTCACCAGGTCGGCTTTTTGCAGGAATTCCCTGGCCCTCAGGTTGGTCTTTATATCGGTGCCGGTGCGTTTAAGCTCGCGCGCCAGGTCGGCGGTGGTCATAAGCGCGGCGTCGATGGAGAATTCTTCCGCCAGGTAAAAGCGGAGTATGGACGTGAGCCCTATGTAAAATTCCTTCAGTTTGCCGCTGCCGGCCAGCGCTCCGGCGGCTAGTTTGTCCAGCCGGTCGCGGGCGCGCTGGTAAGGTTTCCTGGAGTCTTTCCAGGCCGCTGCCGCGGCGGCCTGGTTCCTGCGCCGGAATTTGCGGTAGAGCAGCCACGCCGCGGCGGCCACGGCCGCGGCCGCCAGCAACAGCCAGTGCCACGGGATAAAGCGCAGCGGCGGATAAATATCGCGGATGCCTTCATCGGGTTTGCTCTCGAACAAGGGCAGCACTTCAAGCTGGAAAGCGGGACTTTTTGCCTGCGCAGGGTTTTCGGCGGCGCCGGGGCCGCTTTGCCCAGCCGGGTAAAGATTCCAGGTTATCGCCGGGAAGGTGCTGGCGCCCAGCGCGAAAGCCTGCGCCTTGATCTCGAAGACCTCGTTTCGCCGGCCGTCTTTTTCCCCGCTGCCGGTTTTTGTGAATGAAAGCAGTTCGAAATTCTCCGTGTCTACGGAGGCGGTATCCGGGCTTATGGCATAGCCCGGCGGCAGCGACGCTTCGGCCTGGACGGTAAAGACGTCGGTAAGTTTAAGTTTGCCGGAAGGCGCAATGAGTTTGAAGGCCACGGTTTCCTGCGCGGAGGCCGGGTTCGACAGCAAGGAAAGAATGAGCAGCGCCGGTAATGAAAGCTTCATAAAGGCTTGAATTTTTTCCGCCGTTTGCTGAAGAATTTAATGACCGGGTTGTAGACCGGCAGGGCCGGGTCTATGTCTATCCAGTCGGTGCCGGCCGATTTCAGGACCTCTTCCATTTCAGCGCGGCGGGCGGCGGCGGCGCTTGCGTACGCTTTCCTGAAAGAGGGGTTTGCCAGGTCGGCGGTGAAGACGGGGCCGCCTTCCAGGGGTTCCGCTATCAGCAGCGCCCCGGCTTCGGGCAGGCTTTTTTCGAAACGGTCGGTTATGACCACCGGTATAAGGTCGTGGCGGCGCTCGGTGAGGCGCACTTCGCGCGCGTAAGCCGGGGAATTAAAATCCGATATCAAAATTATTATCCCCCTGCGCTTCATCAGCTTGTTAACCGTTTTCAGCGCCAGGGAAACGTCCGTGCCGCGGTTTACCGGGGTGTAGGCCAGGAGTTCGCGGATAATGCGCAGGCTGTGGTTTTTCCCTTTGCGCGGCGGTATATACAGCTCGGGCTTGTCCGTGAAGAGCAGCAGGCCGGTCTTGTCGCTGTTCTTCAGCGCGGAAAAAGCGAACATGGCGGCCAGCTCGGCGGCGGCTTCGCTTTTAGGCTTGGCCCCGGAGCCGAACGCGTGGGAGGCCGAGATATCGCAGAGTATCATCAGCGTAAGTTCGCGTTCTTCCACGAAATTTTTAACGAAAGGTTTGGAACAGCGCGCCGTTACGTTCCAGTCTATGGAGCGCACGTCGTCGCCGGGCACGTACTCGCGGACGTCGGAAAATTCCACGCCGCGCCCTTTGAAGACGCTCTGGTACTGGCCGGCAAATGTCTCGCTGACCAGGCGGCCGGTCTTTATCTCTATCTGGCGGACTTTTTTCAGGATTTCCGCGGTGTTCATAGGATAAGTAAAAAATATGGAACCAGGGCCGTAAACCGGGAACTCTGCGGATCCTTAAATCCCAGGTTCCCGGTTCCCGGGCGTTTTAAGGCACCTCTACGGCTTCGAAAATATTCTTTAAGATATCTTCCGAGCCTATGTTTTCCGCTTCAGCCTCGTAGGTAAGCAGCACGCGGTGGCGCATAACGTCCAGGCCCACCGCTTTTATGTCCTCGGGGGTTACATAGCCGCGCCCGTTTATGAACGCGTAAGCCTTTGCCGCCTGGATCATGAAGATGGTGGCGCGCGGGCTGGCGCCGTAGAGTATCCACGGTTTTATTTTGGCCAGGCCCTGCTTTTCGGGTTCGCGCGTGGCGATAACCAGGTCCAGCACGTAATTCTTTATTTTGTCGTCCACGTAGATCTGGTCGGCGGTCAGGCGGGCGGTAAGCAGCTGTTCCACGCTGATTATTTTCTCGGCCTGGGGGGTAGTCTGCCGGGCCATAAGCTCAAGTACGCGCGCTTCCTCGGCCTTTACCGGGTAGGTGACGTTGAGCTTGAGCATGAAGCGGTCCACCTGGGCTTCCGGCAGCGGGTACGTGCCTTCCTGCTCTATGGGGTTCTGGGTGGCCAGCACCATAAAAAGCTCCGGCAGTTTAAAGGTGGAGTCGGAGATAGTGACCTGCCGCTCCTGCATGGCTTCCAGCAGGGCGCTTTGGACCTTTGCCGGCGCGCGGTTTATTTCGTCCGCGAGTATGATATTGGCGAAGATGGGGCCTTTACGCACCGAGAAAGTGCTCTCGCGCGGATTGAAAATAAGCGTGCCTATGATGTCGGCCGGCAGCAGGTCCGGCGTGAACTGGATGCGCTGGAACGACGCCGAGATTATCTGCGCCAGGGTCCGGATGGTAAGCGTCTTGGCCAGGCCGGGCACGCCTTCCACCAGTACATGGCCGCCGGCTATAAGGCCCACAAGGAGGCCGTTTATCAGGTCCTCCTGGCCTACCACCACTTTCGCCATCTCCCTGCGCAGGTCCTGCAAAAAGAGGGCGTCCTGGCTTATTTTCTGGTTCAGTTTGGCTATTTCAGAGTCCATGATCTGCCTCCTAATATGAAGTTCAACCCGCGGCCACGCGGGCTTATTGTATGGTGAATTCAGGTTTTTTCTGGGTGTCCTGCAGCTGCTGCAGTTCCGCCGTCTTGCGCGCTTCAATATCCTTGCGCAGCGTATCCACCGCTTTCAGGGCCCGCAGGCGCACTTCTTCTTCGTAATCCTTGAGCGCCAGGTTGAGGGCCGGGATGGCCTCCTTGCTTGCGAACGTCCCGATGGTTTCTACGGCTTTTAACCGGGTTTCCTTGTCGTAGTCTTTCAGGGCTTCGCTGATCAGCGCCAGGCTCTGTTTGTTCTTGTCCTGTTTCAAGATGTCTATAAGTTGTTTTTTTGTGGAGGCTTCCGTTTCAGTTTCGAACATTCCCTTTATAAGTTCGAAGACGTTCTCGTCTTGTATCTGCCACAAAAGTTCGGCCGCGGCCAGGCGCACTTTTTCGTTGGAGTCCCCTGTAAGGCTGCGCAGCGTGGAGAGCGTCTGCTGCGAGAATTTCAGGGCGGTGCTTTTTTCCTGTTTGACCGGCAGCGCAGGCTCGGACAGTTTTATCTGGTCGGCTTTTGCCAGGCGGAGTTTATCGGCGTTTATCGCTTCCTGCTTCTTCTGGTTGATCAGATAGAAAATTCCGCCCACAAAAATAGCGAACATTAAAAACCATCTCATAAAGCAGTTCCTTTTATGTTCCTGAATTTGAGTTCCAGCTTTCCGTTTTTTATCTCCGCGTGAGCTATCTGCATATCCTTCATTTTATTCCAGCCCGGGCGCGCGTCGGCCGGTTCGCTGGAAAAAATAACCCTGTTGCGTTCTCTGCGCCAGGCTATCCGGCCAAACTCCCAGCCCGGTGAAAGCAGGGCGGTTTTTCCTCCGGGCGGTACGGCCGCCGCGGCCCGGTGCTTGTGCCCGCCTGGATAATGGCACATTACGGTGACGCTGTTCTTTTGCGCCAGGAACATGTTCAGGCCGCGGTAGGGCGCGGCGCGGCCCGGGTAGCGGCCCCTGCAGGAAACCCAGACGGTGCGTATCTCGTCCAGGGCCATCTCCAGGGCTTTTACCGGGGAGCCGTAGGCGTCCAGCATCTTTACCACCTGCCAGAAGAGGACTTCGGAATCGTTGGAACCTTTTATTTCGGCGGCATATCTGCCGAGCAGGCTCTTTATTTCCTCTTTTATGAACAAGGTCCCGTTGTGCGCGAAAATAAGGCCCATGCCCGTAAAGGGCTGGGTGTTCGGCCGGGTAAGAGGGAGCTTTCTGGTCAGCCCGCCCGGGGTTATATCGGCCAGCAGGGCGCGGTTAGCCGAAGGCGTAGCGGAAATCACAGCGGTCATTCTGCACATAACTACATTAAAACAATTTTCAGCGGCCCGTTCAAACATTGTTTGCGGTTTGCTTTTGGCTTGCGACAACCGGCCTCCCAAGTTGATATAATACAGGCGGCCGGCATGTGGAAAGGCCAAAGCCGGGTACGCGTTAAATTCTGCGGTTTTTGCCGGCGCGAGGCGGGGTGCTTATGGAAAACGAAGACGTTGTTTTTAATCCGCAGTCCGGCCCGGGGCTGCAGGCCGGGTTTTCCCCGGAATTCGACCAGGGGCCGTTTGCGGCCGGTTTCAGCGAACGGTTTTTGGCGTATGTAATAGACGCCGCGCCTTTTTTGGTTTTGCACTACCTTTCTTTCACGGCGCTTACCAGTGCCGGAAGCGTCGCTTCCACTCCCTCCAATGAATTTAAAATGAAGCTGGTCTGGATAGGGGTGTATGTGTTATACGAGGCCTTGCTCTCCAGCGGCGGGCGGGCGACGCTGGGTAAATATTTGCTCAGCATAAGGGTGGAGGCCAAAGATGGCGGCCCCCTGTCTTTGCCGCGCGCTTTCGCGCGGGCCCTGGCTTATTTTGTCAGTTCGGCTGCGCTTAACCTGGGCTACGTCGCGGCGTTGTTTACGCCCGAGAAGAGGGCGCTGCACGATTATCTTGCCGGCAGCCGGGTAGTCAGCCTGCGCGAGCGCGGCGACCTTGCCAGCGGCCTGGTGCTGGCTTGTTCCTGGGGCCTTATGGCCATCCTGGCCGGGTCCTGGATAAACCATAATGTGCTGAAACTTACCCCGGCCGAAAAAGTGCAGATAGTGGCGGCGCACAAGACTATTTCTAAATTGGGGATGCTGGAGGAGTTTTACCGCAGGAACACCGGCCATTATACCAACGACCTGAAAAGCCTGGCCGACCTGACGGGCAACGTGGAAGCCGTTAAGGCCGAACTCCTTAAAAATCTTGAGCCGCAGACGCTGGTCCTGATCTCGAACGGAAAAAATTTCAAAATAACGGCTAAAGCCCGTAATTGGCGCAAGACGCAGGTAGAGATAAAATCCCGCTGATGCCCGGCCGGGCTTCCGGCAAAAAGCAAAAGCCCCGTTCCCGTACGGGGCTTTTACCTTTCAGGCCGCCAGAGGCTTTTTGTTCCGCGGCTATTCTCTGCGCTTGAGTTCTGTTCCGCTCTGGCAGGTTATGCAATAGCGGGCCGAGGGCAGCGCTTTTATGCGTTTTTTGTCTATGGCGCTCTTGCAGTGTTCACAGGCCCCGTAGGTCCCGTTCTCCATTTTGCGGAGGGCGGCTTCTATGTTGCCCAGCATTTTCCGTTCGTTGTCGGAAAGTTCGAAGAGGATCTCTTTGTCGAGGCTGCGGGTGGCCTGGTCTATGGAATCGCCCCCGTCGGAATCTGTCATGTCCAGATTCTTTTTGTCTTCCACGTTCTTGGCTATATCCTTTTTCATCGTGTGCAGGGCGGCGGCAATCGCGGCCAGCTCCTGGGCCGTAAGTTTCCCGCCTGTTTCTTTAGGTTTTGCCGGGGGCCGGGTTTTAAACGCGGGTTTGTTTGCGGAGGCTTTCGCCGCGGTTCTTTTTACGGCCGCTTTTTGCGCCGGCTTTTTTACGGCCGCCCTCTTTACGGGTTTTTTTGCGGCTGTTTTTTTTGCCGGTTTTTTTGCGGCCTTTTTATTTTTTTTCATTTTTTGCTCCTCTGGGATGTGGTAAAAAACATCGGGCGCGCCCGGGTAATGAGCGCGCGGCAGGCCCGCAGCCTGTCCTGGTAATACTTCGGCAGGCAAAAAGCGCCGGCTATTGAGCGGCCGTCGTGGTAGCGCAGGGGCCGTTTAAGCCCGGCCGCCGCCTTGTCCAGCGCCGCTCCCGGCAGGGCCGCCGCGTCAGGGCCGGAGTCGGTGCAGTACAGAAAGCTCCAGGGCATGTCGTAGGAGGGGATGAAGGCCGTGTAGCTGCGGACGGTTTTAAATACCCGGCGCAGGGTATTGTGCAGCGCGCAGTGCAGTTCGAACTGGAGCGGCGTGCCGGGGCCCGCGTGGGTGGTGAAAATGGCGCCGGGCGCCATAAGTTCTTTAACGCGGCGGTAAAATTCCAGGGTATAAAGACCGAAGGCCGGCCCGTGCTCTATGGGGCTTGGCAGGTCCGCGTACACCAGGTCGAACTTCAGTCCGGTGTTTTCCACCAGGGTGCGGGCGTCCTGCGCCAGCAGGCGCAGGCGGGGGTCCTGGAAGGCGCCGCGGTGCCAGGCGCCCAGGTGTTTGCCGGCGAAGCGCAGGATGTTCTGGTCTATGTCGGCCATAACGACCCGATTGATAGCGCGGGAATTAAGTATTTCCCTGGCGGTGGCGCCTTCCCCCCCGCCCAGGATGAGCGCTGTGCGCGGGCGCGGGTGCGCCAGCAGCGCGGGGCAGACAAGCGTCTCGTGGTAAAAGTATTCGTCCAGCGCGCTCGACTGCGTTTCGCCGTCTATCACCAGCACCTGGCCGAAGGCGCTGGTTTCTATAAGCGCGGCTTTCTGGAAAGCCGTTTCGGAGGTTTCAAGGACTTTAAGCGCCCGGTGGGCGTGCAGTTCTCCCGGCGTGAAAAATTCCACGAACCATTTACCTTTTGGCAGTAAATTCCCGGAATCCTTTATCCAGTCGAATTTCTTCAGGTCTTTTTTCATTTGCGGCGCGCTTTTTTCTCCGAGGTGCGCGCGGGGGCGCGTTTGGCCTTGTGCCGCCGGGCAAGCCCGGCGCCCGGCCCGGGCAATAAACCCCGTTCCAGTTTTACCACGCTGAAACTGGCGGCTTTGAAAAGTCTTTTTACGGTCTCGAAAGCTTGCCACGGCTGTATTGTGTCGCCGCAGGTGAACAGGTCGGCCGAAGCGTAGCGGTGTTCCGGCCAGGTGTGTATGGCGAAGTGGGACTGGGCTATCACCACTACCCCGGAAACCCCGTGCGGCTTGAAATTGTGGAAAACCGAGTCTATTACCGTGGCACGGGCGGCGCGGGCGGCCCGCAGCATGGCATCCTGCACTTTGGCTACGGAGGACAGTACGGCGCGATTGCAGCCGTAAAATTCTAGGATAAGGTGTTGGCCGAGAGCTTTCATTATGTTGAGAAGGTTTAGAAATCTATAATATTTACCGGCATGTGTCAATTGCGGCGGTGGCTGACGGGCCCGGGGGGCGGCGGGCGGGTACAAGGCGGCAGCCCGCGGCGGCCCGCGGGGCTTGCCCGGCGGCGTGAATTTATTTAAACGAAATGCCCTTCATCTTTGTGAAGATGGAGCGGTCCCTGCGCTGGAAGATGGGGCTGCGGAACGGGAAGTCGAAGGTCAGCGAAATCCTGTGGGTCATCCCCAGTTCACCCATGGGGACGAAGGCGTAGTCCAGCGTGAAGAACTGCAGCGTGGCGCCCAGGCCCGCCGAGAAACCGTTTATCCCGTCCTTGAGCTGCTGCAGGTTGAGGCCGGCGCGCACGCACAGGCGGGTGAGTTCGTTGGGGGTAAGCGCGAGTTCCCCGCCGAACAGGAAATTAGGCGTGTTATGTTTGGGGAGTACCATGTCCATGGCTAGCAGCATGTTGCGGAAAGGGCTTGCCGCCGCGCCCAGTTTGAAGGTGAGCGGCAACGGGTTGGACTCCTTGTCGTAGGTAAGCCCCCCGCCCAGGTTGGAGGCGGTGACGGCCAGGCGGTAGGGGATGTTGCCGAAATTGTAGGTCATTATGCCGATGTCTCCGGCGTAGCTTTCGGCCGAGTTCAGTATCTTGGATTTTATGTATTTGCCGGAAACGCCTATGGCCACGTCTATGTCCTTGTCGGAAAATTCAAGTATGGCCTTGCTGTAGGCCAGGGTGAAAACCTGGTCCTGCGGCGTGAAGGAGCCCAGGGTGGTGTTGTTTATATCGGTATGCTGTATGGCGCCGATGTCGGTCATAAGCGCCGACACCGCTACCACGGAATCGTAAGACAGGCGCTGGGCGTAGGCGGCGTACTGGTAACTTATGTCGTCCACGTACTGGGCGCGCATGAAGACGGCGGAAAGCCTGGGTATCTGCACCAGGCCGGCGGGGTTCCAGTACACGCCGGAAGCGTCCTCGCTGATGGCGGAATACGCCCCGGCCATGCCCGCGGCGCGGGCGCCTACCGGCAGGTTAAGGAAGTCCGCGGTAGTTGTGCCCGCGGCGTTGGAGGAAAAGTAGCGCGGGTCGCTGGCGGCGGCCGGGGTAAGGGCAAAAGCCAGGGCCAGCAGTGCCGCCGGGGCCGCCAGGCAGGGTTTTTTTGGCGTAAAGACGTTCATATTATCTTTCCACCGCTATCTTCTTTATCTTCTTCCCGGCGGAGGAATCTATTACCGCCAGGTAAATGCCGCTGGCCACCTGCTTACCGGCCTTGTTGACGCCTTTCCAGATTATGATGCCGGCTGTGCCGCCGGACCCTTCCCATACTTTTTCACCGGAAAGGGTGTAGATGCGTATTTTTGAATTGGACGGCACCGGCTCTATGGTTATCTGGCCGTTGCCGCGGTTGGGATAGAACGGGTTCGGGTAGACCTTTACCGTTTTCAGGTCGGCTACCGAGGGCTGTTCCATTAGCTGGAAATGGCTGAAGTGGTTGATGGTGGCCGTAACGCGGCGCGCGTTGATCTGCGTTTCAAGCGGCAGGCAGTTTGAATTGCCCGGGTTGTGCCTGGCCAGCACTATATGCGGCAGCCTTTCTCCCGCCTCCAGGGTGCCCGCTTCCGCGGTGGTGTAATCGAAAGAGAGGGTTATCGGAATCTCCGGCTGCACGTTGTTTTCGCTGAAAAGTTCCAGGGAGATTACGTCCAGGGCCGGGGTGCTCGGACAGCGGCTTACGGAGGTGGAGGCTATGGCAAGGCCTGTTACCGCGGGAAAGGCCCCTGCCGGCACATACATTGTTACCGGCCTGCCATTGGGCAGTACGCCCGAGATGGTTACCGCCCGGGCGGGGTCGCTGGTGCCGCCTACGGAACCCGGGGGCGCGTTGTTGGGGCCCGCGCTCGTAAGTATGGGCGACGGCGACGCCAGGGTGGGGCCGGTGAGTTCCCCTTCGGCGTTTCTTGCTTCTACGTCGAAACAATAATTCATTGAGGTAAGCAGGCCGCTTATGGCAACCGTAGAGGTGTAGCTGCCGGCGGTGCCGAACGCCACATAGGTAGAGAAGCCCAGGTCGAACCGGCACACGGCCGACACTATTTGCGTGGTGCCGCGTACCTTGTAGGTGGTTTCAGGCGGATTGCCGTTGGTGTTCCAGACAAGGGTTACGCCCGACATTGAGACCGACGCAGTTGATACGTTGATCGGCTCCTTGGCCAGGGTATACATATCGCCCAGGGAGACGGGCGCCCCTTCAACACCGGCGCCGTTGCGCACTTTGACGCGGGCATAGTAGCGGGTGTCCGGGTTGAGGTCGGTGAATATTACGCTGTCGGCCATTACGGATTGGGAATTGATAACGTCGGTAAAGGTATCGGTAAGCGATAGCTCCGCCGTGTAAAGGGTGGTTTCCAGGGGATTGCTGTATATTTCCCAGGCGGCGGTAAGGGAATTCGTAGTTACCGATAAGGCTACCGGGCTGGGCTGGTCGGCCAGGGTGTAGAAGGTGGCGGAATAGGCCAACGGCCCCCTTACGGTGCCGCCTGCCAGGTCCGTTGCCGCGTTCACCGCCACCCTGTAAGGCCTGTTCGCGAGCAGGGTGCCCTGTATATAGGCGTTCGTGTTGGAAGTGGGCGGATCCAGCGCCTGGGGGTTGTCCGTGCCGTTGGTTATATCGAAAAGTTCGTAGTAGATGGTGTGGACGGAGGAGACGACCGGCGCCCATTCCCAGCGTATGGACGTGCTGTCCACCGGCGTGCCGCGCAGGTTGGAGATGGCGGATACGGTGCCAGTGGAAACGCTGTTGCTGACCTCTGTTATCACCTGGCCTTCGCCGCCTAAAACCGTGTTGTCCCCGTTGCGGGCCCGCACCCGGAAGTAATATATGACATCCGGCGCCAGGTGGGTGACCACCGCGGCGGTGCTTACATGGTTGCGGCTGAACGGGATGGCTGTGGAAATGGCCAGCAGATTAGTGAAATCCGTTGCCGCGTAGGTTACCTCGTAAGCGGTATGGGCGGAGTTGCCGTTCGGCTCCCAGGTCAGGGAGACGGAATCGAAACTGGCGGCGGTGATGGTAAGGCCGGTGGGAGCCGCTGCCAGCGTGTAATAGGTGTTGGACCGGGTAAGCGGCCCGGTGCCGCCCAGGTTGTAGCCGTTCACCATCAGGGAAACTTTGGAGTTGGGTGACAGCCCGGTCTGCGTATAGTGCGGGTTCGGATTGCTTTCGTAAGCTACGGTGGACAGGAAGACGCTGTTGCTGGCGGCGTAAACGCCATAGCCGTCCGCGGCGCTCAGCGGTAACGGTGTTCCGTTAGTGGTCCAGTACCAGGTCATGGAACTGGTTCCGCGCCAATACGGGTCGGACGGGGTGGCGCATATCAGGGCGTCCGCGGTTGCGCACCTGGGCATGGGTTTTGAGGGCTGCCCAACCGGTTTAGGCATTGTAACCTGCACCGCGCGGCCGGGTGAGAACTGCCCGTTGGCCGCCACGCGCATGTGGTAGTAACCGTAAGGCAGTTCCTGCACCAGCGCAGGCGCTACTACCGTAATGGAAGACAGGGTCTGTGCCCAGTCCGCGTTTATATCCGGCTGGTAAATTCTGGTTGAGAGGTCTATCATGAACCCGGCCGGACTGTCTATCTGCTGCATGTAGACCCTGGGATTGTGGAAAGAAGAGTTCATGGCGCCGGAGCCGCCGCCGGAAGCCTCGGAGACGCCGTGGAAATTGGTGGTGTCGGAAAGGAGCGTTGCGCGCTGTCCGCGGTCGAAAGCCGTGTCCCCGCCGGTTATTACGGGGTTGCGCTTATCCTTGGGGTCAAAGCCGTTGGTGTCCGGAAAGTAGGAGAAGTATAAAGCTTCCGTGGAATTCAGGTAGGCGGGGCCGTTGTAGCCGCCTACGGCCACCAGTATGTTGCTTGAGGTCAGCACCAGGGTATGGTTGGAGCGGCTTGTCATCTTGCCCTGGGGTGTCCAACCGGGGAAATCGGGGTCGTAGCTTTCCGCTACGCCCTGCAGGGTTCCGGGTATTTCACCACCGGTAAGCATTACTTTGCCGTTGGGCAGCAGTACGCTCTTATGGTTGGCCCTGCTGTAGGTCATGCTGGACAGCGGCAAAACGGTCCAGGCGGTGCCGTCGAACAGTTCGTATGAACTGAGGCTGCCGGTGTTATCGGACCCGCCCATTACCAGTACCCGGCCGTCCCTTAGCAGGTTTGCCGTGTGCGCGTAGCGCTTCTTGCGCATAGCCGTGCCCGCTGTCCAGCTCTGGGAGGCGAAATCATAAATATCAGTGTAGGCTATGGCTCCGCTGCCGGAAATTCCGCCTGCTACCATTACCTTGCCGTTTTTCAGCAGTATGGCCGTGTGCTGCGCCCTGTCCCTGGGCATGGTGGGGTCTATGGTTGCCGCCCAGACAGCGCGCGTGGTGAAGTAGATCTCGGAAGAGTTGGAATAACCGTTGATCTTGTTGCCGCCGGCCACCAGCACGTTGCCGTCCGGCAGCAGGGTCGCCGTATGATTGGCCCTTTCACTGGCCATGGAACCCGTATTGGACCACCTGCCGCTGAGCGGGTAATACACTTCTGCGGTATCTATTACATGCGTTGAAGCGCTTATGCCGCCCCCCGCGGCCAGCACGTTGCCGTTGGGCAGCAGGGTGGCCGTGTGGAGCCTGCGCGGTGAGTTCATGGCGCCGGTATAGGCCCAGGTTTTTGACACGGGGTCCCATAATTCGCAGGAGGCCAGGGTGTTTATGCCGTCGGACCCGCCGCAGGTAAGTATTTTACCGTCGGCCAGCGGGGTGCTGGTATGGAACGCGCGTTTTGTGTTAAGCGTCCCCAGGCCCTGCCAGTCGGGAAGGTTTTTCTGTATATAGGCCATTCCCCTGGCCAGGGAGGTGAATCTTTTTGTGTTCCTGCCGCAGTCCACAAGAGGGGCGGCCTCGCAGTTGCGTCCGCCGGTTAACAGCGTATCGGCGGCGGGGGTTACAAGGGTTGAATGGTTGAAGAGCGGCGTGGGACTGCCGCCGTCCCAGTCGCTCCTTAATTCCCAGGTGTTCGTGTCGGGTACGTAGGTAAGCTCGTCGGCAAAGATCATTTCCCGTACGATAATGGTGGAAACATCGAAACTGAACGGCGCGGCCTCCAGGTTTATACGGGAGGAGGTGTAACGGGCGTGCATTATCATGTTGGTTATCTTGGCGCCGACGGCGCTCTGGGGCGAAGCGATGGCCGTGTCGGTGGAATTCGTTATTACCCCGTCCATATCATTTATGGTAAAAGGAATGGTCACCGTGCCCTCTTCCCCGCTTTCCGTAACCACGGCAGGCAGAATCTGGGTCTTTCCGTCAGTCACATTCAATGTCCAGGTTTTATTGTTGGCCTCTATGGAGGCGCTTACTACTGTGGCCGAGCCTGTTATCACCCCGCCCACATAAGCCCCCGGTACACTGAAAGTGGCGGTGAGTTTCAGCTCGTTCATCCCGCTGGGTACCGGGGTCGCTACGCCAGTTACTGTCCCTGTTATATCGCCGCTGATTATAGTGAAAGGGCCAGTCCACATGCCAGGAAGGCTGCAGTCTGTGGCGCCGCCCTTGCAGCTAAAGACCGGAGAGTTTACCTCATGGGCAATCGGATACGAAGTGAATGTTGTGCCTGAATATTCTCCGGCTACGGTAAACAAGCCGGTATTAATCGAAGCCGAGTTAGGAGTACAGGTGATGGGGATATCGTCGTAGACGCTGGAGATGGAGCCACTGATCGTGCCGGATACGTCCCCCGAGGCTACGCCTCCGATAGCCATCGGCAGCGTGCCGGTGAAAGCGCTGCCGAAGTAATTCCAGGTAGCTGTTCGGGTTTCTGATCCCTCACCATCAAGCTCGCAGCCCGCGCCCATGCCCATATCGAAGTATCCCTCATACCACCCGTCCATTTCCGCGGTAATAGCCCCGTGAATATCTTGGCCGTTTATAGTTATTGTCACCGGGTTGTTATATATAACGGTGGAGAGCCCCACCTCCAGCGGCTCGGAAAAATAAAAATTACCGCTTTCCGCGGTAGTGGGGCTGATGTTGAGTTCCTGTGGCTCAAAGAAAACGGCGCCAGCGGGCGCGGTAAGTTGTACAGTGTCCGCCAGGTCGCCCGGGTTGCTGTCCGTGGTTATAACTTTTCCCACGGCCAGGCCGTCCAGGGGGGCGGTGCTGTAGTTAAGCATGATATTCGCGTTGGCTACTTTGATAGGCGGGGTGGGCGGGTCGCTGGCCAGTGGCATGGAAAAGAACGCGTCGGCGTTTACCAGGCGGCCGTTGACTTTGCGTGAAAGAGGGAGTTCCAGGGGGAACGATATAACGCTGCCTGTCGGGACTATCCTGGCGGTGTCGGGGGTGTCCGGTATGGGAACGGTCATTAGGCTGGAGGTCTCGTCCAGTTCGGCCCCCGCGTTAAAATAGGTGGGGGCTATATTGCCGTAGCCGCCGTGAATGTGGTGTTGGCCGTCGGGCAGCAGCACCGCGGAATGGTGGTAGAACCGGAAAGGCGCCACCCCGGAGCCCGCCCCTGAAAGCACCACCCTGCCCCCGTTCTGGTCGAAAAATTCCGCGCCGTCAAGGTAGCCGTGGCTGCCGGGGTTCTGCCTGTTCGTGTCGCCTACGTTGCTGCCGCGCAGGTACTGGTCTATGTACCAGCATTCGTCGTCGGTTATTTTCGCGCCGGCCTTGCAGGTAAGCAGGTTCTGGGCGTTGTAGCCGCCGGCTATCATTACAAAACCGTTATTGAGCCCCGCGGCGGAGTGCTCGGCGCGGCCCTGGTTAAGGGCGGAAACGGTCTGCCACTGGTCCGCTTCCGGGTCGTATATCTCGTTGGTGGGAAGGTAGGTGTTTCCATTTTTTCCGCCTGAAATAAAAACTCTCCCTCCGGTAATGGCGGTAGCGGTATGGCCTATGCGGTTGCTGCTCATGTTACTTGGACTGCTGAAAGTGCCGGCTAGCCTGTTGTACATCCTGCAGGAGGGGCTGGCCGCTACAGTGGTCCGGCCGCCGCAGAGCAATACATTCCCGGCATTCGTGCCAGTGTTTATGAGGGTGGCGGTATGTGCGGCGCGTTTTATGTCCATCGCGGGGGTAGCGGCCCAAGTGTTGGCTGAGGGGTCGTAGATGAAAGCTTGGTCCGTCGGCGTGCCGGTTTCGTCGAAGCCGCCGGCAACAAGTATCGTGCCATCACCCATAAGAGTAGCGGTGTGGGAGGAGCGTTTAACCGCGGCGACGCCGCCTATTTCCCCTTGCAGCGTCCAGCTGGAGACTGCCATGTTGTAGATCTGTACGCTTGAGATGGTGACGCCCGTAGCTGTTATCCCCCCCGTCACCATTATGTTGCCGTTGGGCAGCAGGGTAGTGGTGTGGCTGTGAACGCCGGTAAGCAGCGCGGAGGAGTCCGGCGCGAAGAACGCCAGGCCCAGCAGCGTAAGAGGAATTACTTTTCTGAAATTCATATATAGCGCCCGGGATAGTCTACCATCAGTGTGTTACAGGATTGTTAACTAATTTTTAACTCTGTCCCGGCTAGGGCACGGTTATCAGTGAATCCCCGGTAGGCGCCGCCGGCTTGCCGGGAGCCGCTTTTTTCCTGCCGTCCACTACGAAATGATATGGGTAGGTGCCGGGCAGGATATAGACTTCCGTCTTCCAGGCGCCGTCTTTTTTAGTCATTTTAACGTCTTTCCAGGAGGTGAAGCTGCCGGCTATAGAAACCTTTTTTGCCTTTGAGTCTTTATATTCGAAAGGGGTTTTCAGGGCTTTCGTTTTTTCCGGCGCGGCCGGGGCGGGTTCGCCCGCTGCCGGAGCGGCTTTGGCTTCCCCGCTCTGCGCGGCAGGTTCTTCCTCTTCTTCGGGGGCCAGTGGCGGCACGGGAGAGGATTTTACCTCAAGGGTGTCGCCGGAAAAATGCAGGCTGAGGCGCCCGTAAACGGAGTAGCCGGCAAATACCACAACGCCCAGGCTTGCCAGTGCCGTCATTGCCCAGAAAAATTTAGATTTGGCCATTTTCCCCGATTGTAACCTGTGCCCTTCGCTTTAAAAAAGAAGCGGGCGACATGCGAGCGTCAGCGAGCTTCCCCATAAGGAAGTATTCCCATCGCCAGGAGCGCAAGAAAACAGTACGCAACTTCAGAGACCACACAAAAACCTGGAGCGGGCGACATGCGAGCGTCAGCGAGCTTCCCCATCAGGAACATTCCCATCGCCAGGAACGCAAGAAAACAGTACGCAATTTCAGAGACCACACAAAAACCTGGAGCGGGCGATGGGAATCGAACCCACGTTTAATGCTTGGGAAGCACTCGTACTACCATTGTACGACGCCCGCCTGTCCCCTGTTCCGCCGCTACCGCCTGTCGTGCCCTCTGTGCTGCGGAGCAGTTGTAGTGTAATTTTACTTAAAAGTTCCGAAGATATCAATATTATTATTGCTATTTCAAGAGTTTGAGGAACTCTCCCCTTACTTTCCCATCGCTGCGGAAGGTTCCCAGCATGGCGCTTGTTACGGCCGAAGAGGTTTCATTTTTAACCCCGCGCATGTTCATGCAGAGGTGCCTGGCCTCGAGAACCACCCCCACCCCGCGCGGTTTGAGCTTCTTATAAAGCGCGTCGGCTATTTGCTGCGTCAGCTGCTCCTGCACCTGCAGGCGGCGGGAAAAAGCTTCCACAAGCCGCGGTATTTTTGAAAGCCCTATAATGCGTCCGTCCGGGATATAAGCTATATGCGCTTTGCCGAAGAATGGCAGCAGGTGGTGTTCGCACAGCGAGTAGAAGGCTATGTCTTTT
>MGVB01000016.1 GCA_001800275.1 Elusimicrobia bacterium RIFOXYA12_FULL_57_11 | reverse complement strand
GTTTTTTGAGGCGCTCCTCAGGGCCGCCCGCGATGGCCGCGGCGCCGCGCGCAGCCAGGCCGCCATTGAGGCCGGGATATCCATGGCTTGCGGCCTCTCTTTTGCCGAGGATGAGACTGAGATCAGGGGGATTGTTGAGGATCTTACCGCTGAAAAAGACGAGCGCTTTAAAGCAGCCGGGTTTTTCCTGGCTGCTATGTCGGGATTCTCTGATTTGACACGGGAATTGGACAGGGTCCTTGCCGTGGGCCCATCCCCGTATATTAAACTGCATGCGGCTTGCGCGCTTTCGCGGCTGGGGGGCGCGGCCGGGCATAGCTATTTATTTTCCGTGGCGTCTTCCGGGGACGAGTCCGGGCTGGAGGCGCTTGCCTGCCTGGCCTATTCGCTTTCACCCGAGGCGCAACCTTTCCTGGAAAACGCCGCTTCCGGGAAAATGGGCGTTAAGGCGGCCGCCGCAGCCAAAATTGCGTTAAACTTTCGCAAACAACTTGCTATAATCAATTAATAACACGCGACATATATATTTATGTCCGTGTTTTGGATTAATATCGACGGCGGAGTTCCAGGCCGGGTAATCGCGCTGTCGAGGGTCAGTTACGGGGGGGTTATGGACGATAATAAGAACTGGAAAAAAAAAGAATCCATTGATGACATACTTTCAGACCTGAACGGCCTGCTCAATAAAATGCCTTCCATCCTTGATGGTATTAAAATGCCGGAGATGAAGCCGGTTGACTTCGGAAAAGTCGGACAGGCCCCGGGCCAGCTCTTCCAGGATAATAAGGATTTGCCTGGGCCGGACAAGGGTCCCGTACCGGTTGACGGCGACAAAACCGTGGTTCTGCCTGCTTTTTCAGGGCTTGCGGAGGGGGCCGTCTTAAATAATAAAGCGGCGCCTTTCGACGGCGATGAGACCGTGGTTGTTAATTCGCTTTCAAGCCTTCCGGAGGGGGCCGCCGTGCCGGAGCAGGAGTCCGGACAGTTTGTTCCGCAGGCTATCGGTGATTTTTTGTCAGGAGCGGACGCTGAGCTCTCCGATGCCGGGACCGGACCGCAGGCGGGTGCGGCTAAGCTTGAGGGTTCTCCCCTTGAGCCTCCGGCCGCCAGGGATAAGACGGACAATTCCGGAGTGCCGTCTCTTTTGATTTCAGAGCTGACCGCACCGACGAAAGCTTCCGGTAGTCAGGACGCCGTATCGGAAGAGGCCGGCCTTGAGGCCCCGGCTCAAGACGTGGGGTTTTCCTTTGAACGCCCCGGGCAGCTGCCTGATGTTAAGCCGGATAAGCCGGAAAGTTTTTCCGGACTGCCTGTCGCCGAAATGGCCCGCGCTTCAGATTCATTTTCGGATTTTTCCATACCGGATATAGACGCGCTTATGCAGATGTCGGAAGGGGAAGTTTCTGGCGGTCAGGACGCAGCTGTTCCCGCGCCGGCAGCCGCCCCGGCTTTGTCTGGCGCGGCGCCTGAACCGGCCCCTTCGTCGGATGATTTGGCGGAATTTGAAAAACAACTGGCAGCCTCTGCGCCCCAGGAGATGAACATGGATTCAAATAAGACTGGTGACGGGGACCAGGAACTTTCCCCCCTTGAGCAAACGTCTGAACCTGTACAGCCTGAAGTGTCCGGCGCGACGCAGCAATCTTTCGGGGTTTTTGACCCGGAATCCCCGGTGGCCGGCAACGCTGCGGACGCGCCAGTTCCGGAGGCCGCCTCGGAACTTGCTCTTTCTCCTGAAACCGTTGCAACTGGTCTTGAGCTGCCGGTTGATCCCGCTGTGGCCCTGGAACAGACCGCAACCTCTCTTGCCGGTGAAGTGATGCCCCCCGAGCCGGTTGTTGACGCCGCGGCCGGCGGTATTGAACTTTCAGTTTCGCCCGCGCCGGAGGCCGATGCCGGGCAGACGCTTACGGTTGGCGGTAATCCTGGCGAGGCCCCTGCCCCTTTCGGCGGCGGCTTGCCCCCGGTTGCCGGGGAAGAAGTTCCTCCCGACGGAGATAAGACCATGGTTCTCAGCGCCCCAGCTTCAGGCGGCGGCGACGAGGATAAAACGATGGTTTTCCAGGCTTCGGTATCGCCCGGTATCACCAGCAGGGCTAAAATATCGGATCTTGCCGGACTATCCGCCAAAAGCGCTCCGGAAACTGTTCCCCCGGAGAGGGTCCGACCAATGTTTTTCCTGTATTCTTCCGGTGACGGTGCCTTGTGTGCCAATCTGCTGGCGGAATTGGACGCCGTCTGTCTGCGTTCACAGGCCAGTCCGATGTACATAAAGCGTGCCGGGGTGAATATCTTTGACCCGGAAATGAACGTGAATTTTATCCTTCAGACCGTTACCGATTCCGGCGCCGCCGGCCTTGTCTGCGTGGGAGGTATTCCGCAGGAGAAGGTCTATGAGATCGAGAATGTTTTTTCCTCCGCGGGCATTTATTTCAGGCATTTCGATTCCGACAGTTTTTCACATGGCGCCGTTCTGGATCTGGTTTTGGAAATGATAATCCGCTGATATGCTGACAACTTATGCTTAAAAAGTGGGAAGTCGTTCCGGCCCCTAACGAGAAAAATCCCGGCCGCCACAAACTCCTCATAAAAGGGGAGATGAAGGATATTTTTCTTATCGTTAAAAAACTGGGGAGTATCTGTTCCAGGCCTGAAAAAACTTCAGGGGATTTTAACTTCGTAATCTATTTGTCCAGGGTCGAAGCGGATATTACCCTGAAGTTGAAGGCCGTTACCGCGGAGCTCGGTTCTATTGGCGGCGAGGAAAACGATGGGGTAGTCCAGGCAGGGGCCGGATTTCAATGTGAGCCTCCGGTTGTGTTAAAGCCGGCGCTCCAGGCGGCCCCCGCGCCGGCACCGGAGCCGAAGCCGGCGCCCCAGGCGGCCCCCGCCCCTGCCCCGCTCCAACCCTCTGCCGAACAACCTGTCACAAGTCTGGAAAGTACGCAGCCCCGCAGGAATTTCGTGCCTTCTTCCACTACCCGTATAAAAAAAGAAGAGTTGGCGGCGGCGTCACTCGCTGTTGTTCCTGACGTCAAGCCTGCCAAGTCATTCGTGCCTGCCTCTAAAATAAAAGCCAAGTGGTCAATGGAATTGCCGCTTATCCCTACATACAGTTTTCAGACCCTTATTTCAGGCTCCCATAACCGTTTTGCTCATGCCGCCGCTATGGCTGTGGTGGAAAGTCCCGGGGTTATCTACAATCCCCTGCTGCTTTTCGGCGCTTCAGGCTCCGGCAAGACACATTTTATCAACGCCGTTTCCAGCGGGCTTGCCGCCTCGCTGGGGCAGGGGAATATTTTTGTTACCAATGGCGTAAAATTTTCCAAAGGTGTTGAGTTGGCCATAAAGGAAGGCGGTGTTGACCGGCTTGAAGAACTTTTTTCCGGTATCAAGGCGCTGATCATTGATGATGTTCATCTGCTGATGGTTTCTGAAATCAATAAAAAGCACATTTCCAAATGGCTTAACGATTTTGTGGCCAAGAACAAACAGATAGTGGTAACTTCGTTATTCTCCCCTAAGTCGCTGGCCGGGCTTGAGGATTCGGTGGGGTTCCAGTTTACCCAGGGGTGGATGGTAGACCTTAAGATTCCTCCGGCCCAGACGTATAAAACTATCCTGAACCAGTTGCTGCAGGGGATGGGGATAAAAGTCGCGGAATCTGATATCTGCGATTTCTTTGTGCAGAAACAAATGCCCTTCGGCGATGCGATAACCACTTTTGAGGCCATCAAAAAACTGGAAAAATTCGTGGTGACCGCCGCTAACAACCTTTCCCACTCCCAGCTTCTGGAAATGCTTACTGGGCTGCAGGAGTCTCCACAGGTGCCCCCTTCCGAGCAGGAGCTGTCCGCTGCGGCCGCCTGGCAGGCCTCCTCGCAGGAGGAGTGGTTCAAATGGGGGATTTTTTATCCGAAGGGCATGCGCCGGGAAGCGCAATACGCGCTTTCCCTGTTGCATGGCCGCGCTAAGGAACTGGGCATGAACACGGCGTGGCGCCAGGTCTTTATGCAGGAATATGATCCGGAAGAGGCTTATGGGGCCCCGTTCAGTATAGGGAATTACGCGGCCCAACAGGATGTGAACGGCGCTATCGTACTTGGTCCTCCTCCGGCATCGGCTATGGGGGCCCAGGAGGCCGAGTTTCGCCAACTCTCCCTTAAGATTCTTGACAGTTTTTTCATCAAAGGCGCCTGGCTGCCGCTTGGAAAAGCTAAGTCTCCTGCCGTGTATGTAAGGGCGTTGATGGACTTGGTATAACAAATGGTAAATGAACTTCTTGCTGCGGCGGCGATAGGGACAGCGGGTGCTTTTGGCGCTTACTGGTATCTGAAGTTCCGCTGCGTGCTGCCCATGGAAAGCGCCCTGCGGGCCTCACGCAAGGCCTTCCTGGATTTTACCGCGTTCACAAAGGAAACGCTGGAGCGCGCCTACGCGCCGGAGCAGCAGGAGCATTACGGGGATCTCACTAATTATTACCTGATCAAACTCCATAAATCCTTTCCCGACACCTGCACGCTGCTTTTTGAAAAAGGACAGGGGCAGTGGCGCCTGATAAATTATCTCAAAAATTTTAAAGTGGAGCCCAAGCTCCTTACCTCTTACCGTTGGAGTGCTTTTGACCGCAGTTCTTCCGACGGAGAACTGCTGCGCTTCGACGACGTTAATACGGGGGATTACCAGAACGTAGCTGAACTTTTTTCCGTGTTTGGCGTCAGGTCGGCGCTGATGTGCCCGTTTACCCCGGCTGGCGGGGCCCCGGAGCGCCTTATAGTTTTCGGCGCAGGCGGGCCGGAACTCTTTGGCGCGGCTCAGCCGTATCTGCGTTTTGTGGCTTCCCAGCTTAATTCCATATCAAAAGTTTCCGACCAGGTTCTGGTCCTTAAAAAGGAGACGGAGAACCTTAAGAACGAAGTGAGCGCCGTGGTAAAAGAGCTGGATGTGGCGGGGTCCCGCCTGATCCAGCGCGCGCGGGAGCGCAAGGCGCTGTATGAAGTTGTCACCAGCGTGACGGCTCCGGGCGGCGATTCCCAGTACGGCTGCGCGGCCATACTGAATATCGTCGCCAAGATAGTGGAGGCGGATATCGTAGCTTCGCTGTTGTTCGACGAATCCAAAGGCGAGCTTGTTGTCAGCCCGGGCGCCTACGGCATAACCGACTCCGAGCGCATGTGCTACAGTATCCCGGTTAACAACCAGGCTTCGTCTTCCGTGCGGACTTTCCTGACCCGCAAACCGTTCATAAGCGCGGACGCCCAGAACGACCCGGACGTGCTGGCCCGTTACGCCAAGCTGTGGGAGATCCATTCTCTCATGATCGTGCCTATCTGCCTGCGCAACCGGATAATCGGGGTAATGCGCGTGGGCAGCCGCAAGAAGGATTTCTTTACCCCGGACCAGTTGGAGTTCCTCACTATAATAGCCGACGAGCTTGCGATTATAATTGAAATGGTGACCCTTTACGAGAACCTGTCAAAAACGGCGCAGGAACTGGCCCAGCTCAACCGGCTTAAGGATGAGTTCCTCTCCACTGTCAGTCATGAGCTGAAAACTCCGCTTACCACCATCAAAGGTTTTGTTTCCGTTATACTTAGCGGCGAGGTCGGGCCGCTTAACGAGCAGCAGCTTAATTTCCTTTCAGTGGTCGACCAGTCTGTGAATCGTCTAACCCATTTGATTTCAAACCTCCTGGACCTTTCCCGCCTCAATGGCAAGGTGGAGATGGAGTTTCAGAAAGCGGACCTGGCCGAGCTGGTGCGCGGTTCTGTTTCCAATGTAAGCCTGAAGGCCAGGGAAAAGAAGGTTTCGCTGACCAACGCGCTGGAGAAAAAATTGCCGGCAGTACAGGCCGATACCCGCTGGATAGGACAGGTGATCGATAACCTGCTGATTAACGCCATCAAGTACGCCGGCCCCGGGGCCAAGATAAGCGTCAGCGGTACCGACAAGGGGGAGGCCGTGGTTATCTGTGTGGAAGACAACGGCCCCGGTATTCCGCTGGAAGAACAGAAAATGGTCTTTGAAAAGTTTTACAGGGGAAAAGCCAGCGCCAACCAGGTGCCGGGCACGGGCCTCGGGCTTGCGATCTCACGGTCCGTGGTGGAAAAACACGGCGGGAAGATCTGGGTGGAGTCAAAACCCGGCAAGGGAGCCAGGTTCTGCTTCGCCCTGCCGGTGGCAAAAAAATAAGTCTGAGCGTTACAGGGGAGATGTTTATGGGAAATTTCAGGAAAATAATTCTTTGGCCCGTGATCCTGGCTTGCTGCGGCTGCGCCCACGCTCCGGCCCGCAACCAGGTTTCCCAGCCTGAGATCATCATATCCGAGGGGTTGGCCGGTTTCAACGTTAAAGACCTGGCCGCCAGCCGTACCGCCGCCGTTCTTGACGCGCAAAAAAACGCGTTGCGCCGTGCCGCCGAGCTTTTTATGGACGATGTTTCACGGGCGGAAAATTTTGCCGCGCTTGAGTCCGGGCCGCTTAAAAATCCGCAGAATTATCTGGTCAAGCATAAGATAATGTCGGAAGGGGCCGAGGGAGCTTCTTACCGCGTTACGCTCCGGACCTGGGTGTTAGTTGGCAAGATCGCCGCGGATATCCGCGGCCTTAGCCTCTCTGGCGGCCAGGAGGGCCGCCTGCGTACCGCCCTGGTCTCGCGCGAAAACCCGGAAGGCGCGGCCTTCGCCGCCGCTTTCAGCGACGCGCTGTCCAGGCGATCCTTGTTAGAAATCGGCAATTTTCCATTCACTAAGGATAAGTCCGTAAACGGTTCGGACGACGCTCTTCTCGCCGCCTCCTCCGCTTCCGGTGCTGATGTCCTGATTACGGCTGCGGCCTCCGCTTACGCTTCCGGCGCCGGCCTTAATACCGGCTTCTATCCCTCGCGCGCGGACGCCTCCGTTAAGATCTATGAAGTGCGGTCCGGCAAACTGCTGCTCGAGCTTTCGCGCCAGGGCAGCGCCATAGATTCTTCACAGGGCGCCTCTTTTGCCAAGGCCCTGGCTACCGCCGGGGAACTGCTTGCGCAGGAAACCGCTGTAAAGGCCGACCGCCTGTTTAAGACGGATGCCGTTATCAGGATAAGGGTTTCCGGGCTGGACGGGCTTGATTCGCTGGAAAAACTGAAAAACCAGCTTTTCAGTCTGGGTCTTAAAAAAATGCGTCTTGATAAATATTTCAGCGGTGAAGCTGTTTTTTTGGCGGTTACGCCGCGTTCCGATCCGCAGGAATTGGCCAGCGCCATACTCCGGGCGGATACGATGGGGCTTGAACTGGAAGGCGCTTCCCCCCAGGAACTGTTGTTCACCGCGGCCAGGTAATGCGGGTAAGGATGCTGCCGGCGCTGCTCCTGGCCTGCGCCTGTTCCGGAGAGGGGAGGTATCTTGTTTCTCCCGCTCTCCGGGCGATTGTGGATACTCGTGTGGCCGTACTGCCATTTGACAATAATAGCGCGGAACCCGGCGCGGCCGGGATAATGCGCGCGCTTGCAGCCGAAGGTTTAAGCCGGCGCGGCTATCTTGCCCTCCCTGCGGAGGAAGTGGATGGTTTCCTGAAAAAGTTGCGCCATCCCGGCGGTGTGGTGTTGACCGCGGAGCAGGGACGGTCTTTGGGCGCCGGCCTGTTGTGTTATGGTTCTGTCGAGGAATTCGCTTTTCAGCGGTTGGACCTGGTGGTCAGGAAAGAGGTCAGGCTGCGCCTTGAAATAGTGGACGCCGCTACAGGCGAGACGCTTTTTGAAGGTAGCGGCTCAGGAAAAGATTTTAAATCTTTCCCCGACCAGGCGGCCGCTAAATCTTATTTCCTGGAACAGTTGTCGCGCGGCGGCGGGGTTCCACCGGCGCCGGCTTTAACGCGCGAAACGCGGATGGCTGTTGCGCAAGTGCTGGACAGGCTGCCCCGGAGGTAGCCGCCTCCGGCGGGCAGGGTGCAGGAGGCCGCGCTGCGGTTGCGGCGCACCGTGTATGTGAGTTTACCGGCTTAACGAGGTTTGTATTTAAATATGCTGGCAAAAATTTCCACATTGGCGCTGAAGGGTATAGACGGCTTTGCCGTAAGTGCCGAAGTTTATATAGCCTCCGGGCTGCCAGCCTACGCCATAGTGGGCTTGCCGGACGCTGCCGTAAAGGAAGCGAAGGAGCGGGTTGTGGCCGCGGTCCGGAACTCCGGTTTTGATTTCCCGCTCAAGCGTATTACGGTGAACCTGGCTCCTGCGGAAAAAAAGAAAGCCGGCACGCATTTAGACCTGCCTATAGCGCTTGGCGTTCTGGCCGCTTGCGGTAAATTCGGGAAAAAGCCCGCCGCCCGCCTTGAAGACAGTTTTTTTATCGGGGAATTGGCGCTGGACGGTTCGCTGCGGCCCGTAGCCGGGGTATTGCCCATGCTGCTCGCGCTCAAAGGGTTAAAGAAAAATGTGGTGGTGCCGGACGGTAATGCGGCCGAGGCCGCGGTGTCCGGCGTTAACTGCCTGGCCGCTTCGGATCTTAAGCAGGTGGCGGCCTGGATCTCCGGAAAAGGGGAATTGAATGCCTGCTGTCCCGCCGCTGTCCCGGAAGTTGCGGGGTTCGTCCAGGATTTTTCCGAAGTCAAGGGGCAGGCTTTCGCCAAGCGCGCGCTGGAAATAGCCGCGGCCGGTTTTCATAACGTCATAATGGTGGGGCCGCCCGGCTCCGGCAAAAGCATGCTGGCAAAGCGTTTCGGAGCGCTGCTCCCGGCGATGGGGCTGGATGAATCCATTGAGACCACAAAGCTTTACTCCGTGAGCGGCCTGGCCTGCGCCGGCCGTCTTGTGCGGGAGCGGCCCTTCCGTGAGCCTCACCATACTATTTCCGACGCGGCGCTTATCGGCGGCGGGTCAATCCCCAGGCCGGGTGAGGTTTCGCTGGCCCACAATGGGGTGCTTTTCCTGGACGAATTCCCCGAGTTTTCCCGCCCGGCCATAGAGGCGCTGCGCGAACCCCTTGAGGCCTGCAAGGTAACGGTGTCGCGGGTAAGGGAAAGCGTCGTCTACCCCGCGCGCTTTCTCCTGCTTGCCGCAATGAACCCGTGTCCCTGCGGTTACCTGGGGCATCCGGTGCGGGAATGCGCCTGCACCCCGTTACAGGTGCATAAGTATCGCGCCAAAGTGTCCGGCCCGATACTCGACCGTATAGACCTGCACGTCCAGTTGTCCCCGGTACAATATGCCGATTGGGAAGCGCTCCCCAAAGGCGAACCTTCGGCGGCTATCTCCGCGCGCGTGATCAAAGCCATCAAGATCCAGTGTGCGCGCTTTGGCGGCCGGGAAGACAGGGGCAACGCTTCCATGTCGGCGGGAGAGCTGCGCAGGCACTGTGCCCTGCCGGAAGGCGCCAGCGCTGTGCTGGAAGTGGCCATGAATAAACTCGGTTTTTCGGCCCGGTCCCTTGATAAGATATTGAAAATTTCAAGGACTATCGCCGATCTGGAGGGCGCTGCCGCCATAAAGCGGGAGCATGTGATAGAGGCGGTACAGTACCGCCTGCTGGATAAATCGGAGGCCCTTGCCGATATCTGAACATAAGGGCGTGTTGTACCTGCAGGATGCTGCTAATATGGAGGCTGATATGAAAAATATTCTTTTTGCCGCTTTTTTTTATGCAACAGGTATTTGGGGGGGGTGTGTTTACGGGCAGCAGGTGCAGCTGCTTGAAATAGATTCCACTGCAGAAACTCCGGCGACAGTGGAGGATAATGGCCGGATACCGCAAGTAATCCTTCCCGATTCAAAAAGCACGGGTACCGCTAAGACAACGCTTCCCGTTAAAAAAACTTCAGCCAAGGCGGCAAAGAAACCGGTTGTGGCTGCAGTTAAAAATACAAGCAAGGCCAATACCGCCGCCGTAGTAGGCGTAAGCACCTCTGCCGCCCGTGCCGCGGCGGTTAAGCCGGCCAAAGCCCCCGTGGCGGCCCGGATAAAGCCTGTTGCGGTTGTGGAATTCGCCACTAAATTCGAGATGCAGCTTTCTACGCGGTCCGCTGGACAGCCCGCCAAGCCGGCTGCGATAGTAAAACCGGCAGCCGTGCAGGCTGCGGCGGCTGCCGTTAAACCGGTTCCTGTGAAAACTCCGGGCGCTGCCGCCGCCCCGGCGCTGGCGGCCGTTAAACCCGCGGTGGTTGCCGGAGCCGCTGAAAATGGCGGGTTTGCCGTGGACAAAATGCATAAGGTAAGCGGTGGGGACACTCTGTGGGGCCTTTCCGGTAAATATTACAGCGACCCTTATAAATGGGGGAAAATATACAACGCGAACCTCAACACGGTGGAAAATCCGGACAGGATTTATCCCAGGGAAGAGTTGATAATACCGGGCATCACTGAAGAAGTGTCCCCGGTGCGCAAGGCCCCAGTCGCTATTTCCGGCTCCGACACCGTTACTGAAGGTGACCTTTCAGTTACCGAGGTGAAGCCTGCGGCGGTGCCGGCTGCCGCGCGGAAAAAGGCCTCCGCCAGAAGCGTGGTAATGAGCGATGATCTGGATTCTTTTGCGCGCAACGACCTCTCCGCTGAAATGCCTAAAGACCAGAAAGAATGGTCCGTGTTCACTAAAGTAGTGCCCGACGATTGGGAGGCGGACGGTGTCGTTACAGCAAGAGAGCATACTAGTTCGGACAGTGTGGACGAAGGGCTTTCTTTCAGCGGCGAGACGGTCGTTATAAAGCGGTCAGGTTCGGTGCAGGTGCGGGAAGGCGATTATTTCACCATTTATCTGACAGGTGCCGCGGCGTTCGATAAGCGGGGTAAAAATATCGGCCGCGAACTGCAGCCGGCGGGGACAGCGGAGGTTGTCAGCGTTAAAGGCCGGGTTGTAAAGGCGCGTATCGTGGACGCTTCCACCACCATCAGGAAAGGGATGGTAGTTAAAATTAACGTCAGGTCCTAGGGCTGACCGATGGGTATAACGCCGGAAGAAGAGAAATTGGCGCGGGTGCGGCTGAATTTTTTTGCCTGCATGCGCAGTGACTGGCTGCTTCGCCTTATGACCCTTTACGGCGGTGCGGCGCAGCTGCTTAAAAGGTCTCCCGCTGAAATAGCCGGGGAAGGCGGGGTGTCGCTGCTCACGGACCTGCGCCTGGCCGCAGAAACAGCGGCCGCCGATCCCGAGCGCGAGCTTGAGCTGGCCTCTAAGGCTGGCGTCAAGGTGCTTACCGCGCAGGAAGATGGCTACCCTGACCTGCTTAAAACCATTTATGATCCGCCTTTGGCCATTTATGTCCTTGGGGAATTGCGGAATATGCCGGCCGCCGCGCTGGTAGGAACGCGCAAGGCTACGCCCTACGGCCTCAGGACGGCCGGGCGCCTGGCCAGCGGGCTGGCGGCCTCCGGAGTGGCCGTGGCCAGCGGCCTGGCGCGCGGCATAGACACGGCCTCTCACCAGGCCGCCCTGGCCGAGGGCGGGGTAACCTGGGCGGCGCTTGGTTCGGGGTTGAATTCTGTTTACCCCCGTGAAAACAAAAAACTTGTCGAGAAAATAGCGGCTTGCGGCGGCGCGGTGCTTTCTGAATTCCCCATGGAGACCGGGCCTATGCCGGCCAATTTCCCCAGGCGCAACCGTGTTGTGTCCGGGCTTTCTCTGGCCACGGTCGTGGTGGAGGGCGGTTTTGAGTCCGGCGCCCTGATCACAGCGCGTTTTGCCCTGGACCAGGGACGCGATGTCCTGGCGGTTCCCGGCCCGGTGGATTCGCCTATGAGCAAAGGCCCTAATTTCCTTATAAAAAATGGCGCGCAGCCTGTGGAGGACGCGGAGGATATTGTTTCCTCTTTCCCGTACGGCACCTTGTCCGGAGTTAAACGCCGGAAGCTGCGCGAAAATCCACCGCGCGCTACGGCCGCGCTTAAGGAACTGTCCCCCGATGCCGGAGCGGCTTACACGGCCATAGCCGCGCAGGAGTCCGGGCTAAACGCCGATGAGCTCACGGTTAAACTCGCCTGGCCGGTGCAGCGCACCGCCGCAGCGTTATTCGAACTGGAAGTGGCTGCGGTTGTGGTTTTACGGGCCGGCCGCTATGCCGTGGTTTCAACTTTTTAGTGGCCCCGCCGTGCCAAATATAATAATATAGATATCACATTTATGACCGAAAAGACCCCCAAATCCAAGTCCTCAAAAAAATACCTTGTTATAGTGGAGTCTCCCACCAAGGAAAAGACCATCAGCCGCTTTCTGGACGCCGGCTATACTGTTAAAAGTTCTTATGGCCACGTGCGCGACCTGCCCAAGGACGAACTGGGTGTGGATGATAAAAAGGATTTTGCCGCCAAATATGTGCCGGTGGAGCGCGCTAAAAAAATAATTTCCGAACTTAACGCCATAGCTAAGAACGTGGACACTATTTTCCTGGCGACCGACCCGGACCGCGAAGGCGAGGCTATAAGCTGGCACCTCAAAGAGGTTATAAAAGCCGGGGATACCCCCTTCAAGCGCATCAGCTTTCATGAAATAACCAAGACCGCCATAGCCGAGGCTCTCAAAAGCCCGCGCGATCTGGACATGGCCCTGGTTAACGCGCAGCAGGCCCGCCGCATAATAGACCGGCTGGTGGGCTACAAGCTGTCTCCGCTGCTCTGGTCCAAGATAAAGAGCGGCCTGTCGGCCGGGCGCGTACAAAGCGTGGCCGTGCGCCTGATAGCCGAGCGCGCAAAGGAAATAGCCGCCTTTAAGGAAGAGGACTATTACACCCTTGCCACCAAACTGGCCAAAGTTCCTTCCGCGGCTGACAAGACCGAATACAAGGATTTCGATTCCAAGCTGGTGCGCTGGGAAGGCGCCACCGTGGAGCAGACCATACTGCTCAAACTGTTCGCCGAAGACTACCGCTACAAGACCTCGGTCTTCAAGAAGATAGAAGATACCGTGGAAGCCGGAACATACCTGCGCAATTCAAAATTGACGGTGTCCAAGGTGGATGCCAAGGCCGTGCGCCAGAAGCCAAAGCCGCCTTTCATCACCAGCACGCTGCAGCAGGACGCCTACAACAAGCTCGGGTTCTCTTCCGACCGCACCATGAAGGTGGCCCAGAGCCTGTACGAAGGCGTGGACCTGGAAGGCGAGCGCTCCGGTCTTATCACCTACATGCGTACGGACTCTTTCAATGTTTCGGTGGAAATGCAGAAAGACGCCGCCAAGTTCATAGCCGAAACCTATGGCAAGGATTTCTGTCCGGCCAAGCCGCCGCAGTACCTGAAGAAGGTAAAAGGCGCGCAGGAAGCTCATGAGGCCATTCACCCCACCGCGGCCTACAAGCGCCCTGAGGACATGGGCAAGTTCCTCAACCCCGACCAGGCCAAGCTTTACGACCTTATCTGGCGCCGCTTTATGGCCAGCCAGATGGAAGAGGCTATCTTTGACTCCCTCAGCGTGGAATTCTCGGATGAAAAAGGCCGCGCCGTGCTGCGCACCAGCGGCCGCACGGTGAAGTTCGAAGGCTACCTGAAAATCTACATGGAAGAGAAGGAAGAGGAAGTGGCGGGCGAGGACGAAGAAGGCGCCAATACCCTGCCCCCGCTCAAAGAGGGCGACGTGGTGGTCCTCAAGGACGTGTCTACAGTCCCTCACAAGACCAGCCCGCCGCCCAATTACAACGAAGCCAGCATCATCAAGACGCTGGAGAAACACGGCATCGGCCGCCCTTCCACCTACGCGGCCATCATAAAGAACATCATCGACCGCGGTTATATCAACCGGGAAAAAGACCGCAAGCTCCTGATTACCGAACTGGGCGCGCTGGTAACGGAAAAGCTCAAGGATTTCTTCAAGGAGATCATGGAGATCTCCTACACGGCCTCCATCGAGGACAAACTCGACGATGTGGCCGAAGGCACCACGGACTGGGTGAAGATGATGCGCGAGTTCTACGGTCCGTTCACCAGGGATCTGGCTATCGCCGAGCGCGATATGGTGAAATCCCGTCCCAACGTCATCAAGACCGACGAGAAATGCCCGTTGTGCCTCAGCCCCATGGTGCAGCGCGAAAGCCGCTTCGGTAAATACCTCTCCTGCTCGCGGTTCCCTAAATGCAAAGGCAAGCAGCCGCTGGACAAGGAAGGCAACAAACAGGAATATTTCGCGCCCATCAAGACCGAAAAGATCTGCGACAAGTGCAACAAGAACGCCATGCTGCTGCGCAAAAGTCCGCGCGGCTATTTCCTGGCCTGTTCCGGTTTCCCGAAATGCCGCAATATAGACCAGGTGACGCCGGAAGAAGTTGAGAAGATCATAAGTACTAAAAAATAACGCCGGGGTTCCCTGTTTCCTATGCGCCTCCTGGTAGATCAATTCCTGCTGCACCTCAGGGCGCAGCGCAACTGTTCGGCCCATACCTTAAAGGCTTACCAGTCCGATCTGTCCGGCTTCCTGTCCTACGCCGCCGCCTCCGGGCAGCCGCGTGGCGCCAGCGCCGCCGGCGCGCTGGACCGCCTGCTGATGCGCGGGTATATAGCCCACGTCAACGCGGGAAAAGTCTCGCGCAATACTTTGCTGCGCAAGATCTCCTCCGTGCGCTCTTTTACGCATTACCTCATGGCCAACGGCCTGCTTGAGCACGATCCTTTTGACCTGATAACCCTGCCCAAGCGGGAAAAACGCCTGCCGCGCTTTTTGACCGAGAGGGAGGTTGGCCGCCTGCAGGACGCCAACCGCCCGGAAGCCGTGGACGCGGCTGAAAAGAATTATTTTTTTTCCGTGCGCGATTACGCCATTTTCGAATTGATTTATTCCTGCGGCCTGCGCCGTTCGGAGGCGGCGGGTATGAATATAGGGGATCTGGATTTTTATTCGGGGTTCGCCAGGGCGCTGGGCAAGGGCTCGCGCGAGCGGCTGGTGCCGGTAGGAGACAAGGCGCTTATAGCCATCAGGGCCTACCTGGACACCCGGCCCAAGCCGCTGGCGCACGGCCAGCCGCTTTTTCTGAATTACAAGAACACCCGCCTGTCCGACGCGGCCATCGCGCTGATCTTTAAAAAAATGGCCCGCCGCGCCCGCTTCGCCAAACCGATGAATCCCCATTCTGTGCGGCACTCTTTCGCCACGCATCTGCTGGACCGCGGTTGCGACCTTAAGTCGGTGCAGGAGATGCTGGGGCACAAGAACCTCCAGACCACGGAAATTTACACGCA
Source organism: Elusimicrobia bacterium RIFOXYA12_FULL_57_11 (assembly GCA_001800275.1). Lineage (GTDB taxonomy): Bacteria > Elusimicrobiota > Elusimicrobia > Elusimicrobiales > UBA9959 > UBA9959. Next base: position 3,158 of record MGVB01000016.1, on the reverse strand, counting down.
TGTCTCGCTGGAGCGGCTTAAAGAAGTGTACGACAAGGCGCACCCCAGGGCGAAAAAAAACAATGGCCTTTAATCCTGACCTTGATACTGCCCCAGGGGCACTGGCCCGCGCGGCGCGCGAGGCCGGCTCACGCCCGGACCTGACCCAGGGCGGGGGTGGGAATGTTTCCCTGAAGCTTAATTCCGAGCGCATGCTGGTGAAAGCTTCCGGCGTCAAATTGAAGGACGTTTCCGCGGTAAGCGGCTACGCGCTGGTGAACTACGGCAATATCCGCCGCAGAATAGCCTCGGGCCCGGGGACGGAAGCCGACTTCACGGATTTTATCTGCGCCCAGGCCCTGCCGGTGCGCGGGGTAGCGGACGCAAAGCCCTCTATAGAAACCGGGTTCCACTCGCTGCTGAATACGGCGGTTATTCATACGCATTCCGTTTACGCCAATATACTGAATATGAGCGTGGAGGGGCATGCGCTCGGCCGGGAGTTGTTCCCCGGCGCCGAATTTATCCCCTACAAGACCCCGGGGCCGCAGCTCTGTTCGGCCATAAACGACCGCGCCCTGGCTTCAGGCCCGCAGGTGTTCTTTCTGGCCAACCATGGGCTGGCCGCCGCGCACGCGGGCGTTGAGGGCGCGCTGGCGCTTAACGCGCGCGTTAACGATACAATACGCCGCGGCCTCAGCCTGCCCGCCTACCCCGCCGTGGTGCCCTTGGCCGGGCTGTCGCCCCATAACGCGGCGCGCCTCGCTCATTACGGTAAAGCTTTTATGCTTGAAAATATCCTCTCGCCCGACCAGGCCCTGTATTGCGGCCCAGGCCAGCTGGATGGCCGGGGGGAGATGGAAGCCGTTAACGAGGTGCTTACGGCGTTGTTCTATATCCTGGACTGCATGAAGACGCTTAAGTTGACCCCCAGGTTCCTCACAAAGGCAGAAGTCGGCTGCTTCGCGGCAATGCGCAGCGGCCGCTACGCCCGTAAAGAGCAGGCGGGCTCCTAGAATTCCAGGTTGGGGCGCAGTATGAACTGCAAAGTGTTGGTGGAGTTTATATTGCCGGCGGCGTTTGACAGCGGGCCCGAGTATTTTTTGTCGGCCGTCCAGACGAAGCCCAGCCCCAGCGTGAACGCCATGCGCGAATTCTTCACGGGGAACTTCTTTTCCAGTACCAGGTAGTGCCGTATCGGCTCCAGTTTTTTCTGCGAGAAATCCGAAGTGTACTCGAAGCCGCTGTTGTGCAGCCAGAAACTGGTTTTGCCTTCCGCTTTGAAATCCGTGCGGCTGCGCCTGAACCCCACAAAGAAAGAATCGGAAATGTGGCGGTTCTCGTGGAATTTTGCGCCGCCGCGGAAACTCCAGCGCAGGCTGCGGTCCGAGAGTATCTGTTCGCCTTTCAGTTTTCCTTCCACCTGCAGCCAGTTGTCCCGGATGAGGGTATTATCCTTTATGTGATGGGTCCCAAGGTCTACCAGCAGGCCGGAATACCCGTTGCGTTTCCCCTGCAGGGGTTTGTTTATTGTGTCGAAGGAAACTACGTTGCCCAGGAAGAGGGAAAGTGCCCAGGGTTCCTCAAAACCGGCGGTGACGGCCTGCACTACGTTCAAGTTGCTGGTCCATTGCGTGCTTTGGTAAAAACCCGGCTGATGCCTGCGGATAAGGGTTCCGGCGTAAGGCAGCGGATTTATGCTGGCCTCTACTATCAATGTCCGCGGGTGATAAAATTTGCTTATCAGTTCCCTGTAGATATCAAGTTCGTTCTTAACCTGCAGGTGCTGTATGGGCTTGCCCGTCAGGCTGTTGTAGATGCCGGCGGCGGAGTAATACGGGTCCAGTTCTATTTCAACCGTGGTTTTTTTTTCGGGCGCTTCTTCGCACCAGGTCGAAAGCGGGACGAGCAGGAGCAGTGCGGCCAGGATTAATTTCATAAGGATAATAATTTAGCATTTTCAGCGGGGTTCGCTTTCACCGCGGTTACAGCCACTTGTGCCTGGGGTAGCGGCGTGCCAGAGCGGGTTTCAGTTTGGGGTAGCTGTCTTTCCAGAAACTTTTAAGGTCTTTTGTAACCTGTACCGGGCGCATGGACGGGGCCAGTATGTGTATTACCAGCGGCACCCGTCCTGCGGCAATGCGGGGGGTGTCCGTCAGGGGAAAGAGGTCCTGTATTTTCGCCTCCAGGTAGGGTTCCCCGCCGCGTGGGTAGGTTATCTTCGCCTTGCGCCCGCCGGGCATTGAAAGCCTGGCCGGGGCGTGCAGGTCTATCAGGCGGTTTTTATCCCATCCGAACCAGGTCTGCAGGGCGGGCAGTACGGGACGCTGTTTTGCCTGCGCCACGCTTCTTGCCCCGGAACAGAGCTCGGTTATGATAAGGGCTATGTCCTCCAGGGACAGCGCTTCAATGCCCAGGTCCGGGCAGGCCCCGGCCAGGAAGGCAACACGCGCCAGCCAGGTTTCCACTTCCTCGTCCCAGTTATGCAGTTTGTGCCGGCCGCTGATAAACTCTTCCGCTATCAGGTCCGATGAAACTTTGGTGCGCGCGGCCGCCGCTATCTCCGTGCGTATTACGATATCGCGGTAGAGCGTAAGCATTTCCGTCACGGGGGTGAGCATATCTTTGTCCAGGCCGGCCCTGGTGACGGTGGTAATCTCCCCTGGAAAAAATTCCAGAAGCCAGTCTTCTTTTATCTCCGCAACAAAAGAAAGGGTTATGTCTGCCGCGCCGCGCTGGCGGCTTTCCAGCGCCTCTCCCGCGCAAATCAGCGCGGCGCCGGCGGCCGCGCTGCCTGCTTTCAGTTTCGCGCGCCTGCCCCCGGGCAGCTGGTAGCGGCCGCTTTGGGCCGATACCAGCGCGGCTACACGGTCCGGGAAAGCTCTCAGGAAGCAGCGGGCCGCCCGTTTTAGCGCGCCATCGCCGGGGCCTGCCGCCCGCCCGCACAGGCGCTGTGCGGTCCGCCAGGCCTCCCTGGCGGGGCCAGGCTTAACTCCGGCGCGCGCGCAGGCGCCGGGGCTGAAATCATCAGAGGCGCAAAACTCCAGGGCCTTTACCACGGCCGCCAGGTCGGAGCGCAGGTCCGCGCCATACTGCGCGCCGGTTTTTCCGGTATCGGCCCATAGCCCGCGGCCCTGGGCGGCCGCGGCCGCCAGGGCGCATTCGTAAACGCAGTTAAG